>CAMDCZ010000008.1 GCA_945890735.1 Bordetella parapertussis
TGACCCTTTGCAGGCGGAAATGTTTTGCCACTGCTGTTTTGCTCTGTTCAAATATCTTCAGCTTCCTAAATGGAGGTTGGCCCGGGGTTCCATCCGGAGCCCTTTGTTTAACCCTTGGAGAATTTTGAAATGAAAAAAACCCTCGTTGCTCTCGCAGCCGTTGCAGCTACTTCAGCTGCTTTCGCCGAAGTCACCGTTTTCGGTATCGTTGACCAAGCTGTGGTCAGAACCAAAACAGGAACAGCTGCATCTGTTACCCAAGTTGGGGGAATGCTCACTGGCAGCGAACTTGGCTTCAAAGGCTCGGAAGACCTGGGCAATGGTTTGAAAGCTGACTTCCAAATCCATTTCTCACCATCAATCGATGGCTCAACAGCAGCTACAGCATTAAATGGAACCACTGTCATTGGTGCCACCAACGGTCCTCGTGCTTACCAATCACACGTTGGTCTCTCCGGCGGTTTTGGTCGTGTTCGCATTGGTCAATTTTTCTCACCCAGTTTTTTCAACAACGTGACCTATGACGGAATTGGCATGGCTCCTGTCAATACATCTGTTGCTTATGTCAACGGTGGCGCTAACCTGTATTCAAATGCCATCGAATACACATTGCCTGACATCGTGAGCGGTCTTGGTGTTTCTTACATGAATTCTCAGGGTGAAACTGCAAACAATATTGGCGGCATGACCAACATTCGTGTTAACTATGCTATCGGAGCATTCTCTGTTGGCTATGCAACTGACACTACAAACACATCTACAACCGTTGACACAAAGAGCACAAGCTTGGGTGCCAGCTACGACTTCGGTCTTGCCAAGGTTTCCATGTTGCAAGCTGACAGCAAGGCAACAGGCGGCTCAACAACCAAGGGTTCAGCATTTGCTGTTTCAGTTCCTTTTGGCGCAACTTCAGTCACTTTGCAAACCAGCACATCTGGTAGCGACAAGGGCAACCATGTTTTGGTCAAACATGACCTGAGCAAGCGTACCTCAGCCTTGTTGCACACTGGCAGCAAAAAAGTGTCTTCTGTTACTACAACTTCCACCGCTTTTGGCTTGTGGCACGCTTTCTAATTTGACGCTGACATCTGTCAGCTGAAGATTGAAAAGTCTGAAACCCCACCTTGGCAACAAGGTGGGGTTTTTTACTTGGGCAAGACGCCAGTGGCCGGCTCGGGGCGCACAGGCATGTTCAGCTGAAGCACAGCGGGGCCGTCCATGCTGGCGCCGAGTTGGGCTTGCTGCAGCGTGACCGATTGCAGCAGCAGACCGGGCAACACCTCGGCACCACGCGCAAACGGTTTTGCGGCTTGACCATCGACCGCGATCAAGGCCACCGATTGCTTGGCGCCCGATTTGGCAATGCCCACCAGGGCCAAACGGCTGCTGATCTCAGGGGCTGCGACTGCGGGGCTTGACGCACCAGCGAGCGTGGCGCCCAACACCTTGCCAATGTCGCCGGCGGGCAAGCTGCCTGAGGGTGTGGCATCCAGGGTGATGTTGGGTGCCAGCGGTTTGCCGTCGCCCGGCCAAAACGCCAAGCCCCAAGCCACCGCCGATGCCGCGGCGGCCCCCCACAGCACGGTGGCACTCAAGCCAGACAGCCAATGTGACCAAGCAGCGGGTGTGGCGGTGAAAGCTGACTTTTGCAACATGGTCGGATTATCATGCAGGCTGTCTCTCACCAAATGAAACCACCATGTCCTCAGCCCGTATCCTCGACACCAAGACCCCGCAACGCCAGTCACAAAACGGTTTCACGCTGATCGAACTGATGGTGGTTTTGGTGATCATCGGGGTGTTGGCTGCTTTGATCGTGCCCAATGTCTTGAACCGCGCGGATGACGCACGCATCACCGCTGCCCGCACCGATGTCAACAACCTCATGCAGGCCTTGAAGCTCTACCGCCTGGACAACCAGCGTTACCCTTCCGCCGAACAGGGCTTGTCTGCCTTGGTCACCCAACCAACGGTCGAACCCTTGCCCACCCAATGGAAAACCTATGTCGACAAACTGCCCAACGACCCCTGGGGCCGCCCCTACCAGTTCTTGAACCCAGGCATCAAAGGCGAAGTCGATGTGCTGTCGTTTGGCGCGGATGGCCAAGCCGGCGGTGACGGCAAAAACGCCGACATTGGCAGTTGGGAATGACGTTGACAAGCCCGTGCGCTGGATCCGCTTGACCCCTGGCCCGTTGCGCAACCAGGGCTTTACTTTGATTGAACTGCTGGTGGTGCTGGCTTTGGTGGCGATCGGCAGCAGCCTGGTGGTGCTGAGTTTGCGAGATGCACCCGAGCACCAGTTGTCGCAAGAAGCCGACCGTCTGATCGCGGTACTCGAAGCCGCCAAAGCCCAAGCCAGGAGCACCAGCACGCCGCTTCGCTGGCAAGCCAATGAACAAGGTTTCAGCATCAGTCCCTTGATGGGTGGTGTCCCCCAAGTCATGGCTTGGCTGCACCCGGGCACCCGCGCCGAGCCCAGCGTCGTGGTGATCAGTGCGGAGCCGGTGCAATTGCCCCTGCAAATCCAATTGCGACAAACCACTGCAGTGAACGGGCGAGTGCAAACACGCACGTTTGGCAGTGACGGTGCATCCGCCTTTCGGGTGCTGCCATGACTGACCAGACCTTGGCGCCGACAAGCCAGCGCAACTGGGGTTTCACCTTGCTAGAGGTGTTGGTGGCTTTGGCCATTTTGGCCATCGGCTTGATGGCGGGTTTGCGCGCTGCGGCCAGCATGACCGATAACGCGCAGCGCCAGTGGCAGGTGTTGATGGCGCAGGTGTGTGCTGACAATGCCTTGGTGCAGTTGCGCATGGCCTCGCAGTTGGCCAATGTGGGTGAACAGCGCGTGGCCTGTCCGCAAGCCAGCCTCTCGCTGAGTGTGGTGGTCACGGTGGCAGCCACGCCCAATCCGTCGTTTCGGCGGGTAGACGCGCAGGTCTTGGATGGCGTGACGCCCTTGCTGCGGGTCACCAGTTTGCAAAGTCGGTTCTGACATGCGGCAACGGGGCTTCACCTTGGTCGAGTTGTTGATGGCCCTGGCCTTGATGGCGGTGCTGGGTGTGCTGAGTTGGCGTGGCTTGGACACCATGGTGCGCACCCGTGAAAAAACCCAGTTGCGCATCGACACCGTCGCCTTGGCGCAAACCAGCATCGCCCAATGGCGTGCCGATTTGGACGCCCTGCAGCCGATGCCTGGCGTGCTCAACGACAGCGCGATTGACTGGGATGGACGGGTGTTGCGGGTGTTGCGTCGCCATGGCACGCCCCAGGCACGCGGCCAAGACAGTGGCATGCAAGTGACTGCCTGGACCGTGCGAGAGGGTCACTGGTGGCGTTGGCAGTCCCCGCCTTTGTTCAACCGTGCCAGCCTGAACCAGGCCTGGGCGCTGGCCCAGCAATGGGGGCAAAACCCCAGCGATGCCTCACGCCGCCTGGAAGCCCGCCTGATGGCCGCGCAAAGTTGGCAGCTGTTTTACTTTCGGGACAACGCTTGGACCAACCCGATGAGCAGCACCGGCAGCAACCCGGCTCCGCTGAAGTCACCCGACGGGGTGCGCTTGCTGTTGGAACTGGGGCCGCCGGTGGATGCGGGCACGGTCACCCTCGACTGGGTGCGTCCCAGTTTCAACCCCAGCCGATCATGAAGCACCTGCGGCCAATGCACACCACACAAGGTGCGGCCCTGTTGATGGCCTTGCTCACCGTGGCCTTGGTGGCGGTGCTCGCCTCAGCGGCCCTGTGGCAACAATGGCGCACCTTGGCTGTCGAGAGCGCCGAGCGGGATGCGCAACAAGCCCATTGGCTGTTGGCCGGTGCCAACGACTGGGCGCGGGTGGTGTTGCGCGAAGACGCCCGCACCAGCACCACCGACCACTTGGCCGAGCCTTGGGCCACGCCCTTGCGCGAAGCGCGTTTGTCGGATTTTTTGGCGGCGGCTCCGGGCGGCAGCTTGACCGTCACCGATGGTTTGGCACAACAGGTGTTCTTGTCTGGCCGGATCACCGACATGCAGTCGCGCTTGAACTTGGGCAATTTGATGGTGCAGGGCCAATTGCAGACCGCTGAAATGAAAAGCCTGGAGCGGCTTTACCAAGTGCTGGGCCTGCCGCTGGCGGAGTTGCAGGCATGGACGGCTGCCTGGCAGGCCGCGGCACAGCTCACCCCAGCGTCTCAGGCACCTTTGCTGCCCCAACACCTGGAGCAGTTGGCCTGGTTGGGTGTGAGTCCAGGCAGTCTGGCGCGGCTGGCACCGCACCTGGCAGTGCTGCCCAGCCCCAGCAGCGTGAATCTCAACACCGCCAGCGCCGAGGTGCTCTATGCCAGCTTGCACAGCCTCAACATCGCCCGCGCCCAGTCCTTGGTGAAAGAGCGCAACCAGCAACCCTGGGACAACTTGTCTGATCTGCGCAGCCGCTTGGGCGCGGACGCTGCCAGTGTGAGCGACAGCCGTCATGGCCTGAGCAGCCGCTACTTTGAGGTGGTGGGGCAGATTCGGCAAAGCCAGACCACAGTGCTCCAGCGCAGCTTGATGGTTCGCGATGGTGTGCAAACCAAAGCGGTTTGGCGCGAGCGTCGCGCCCTGCACAGCGAGCCAGGGTGCCTCTCTACAATCGAGCTGCCATGCTGATCCTGCGTTTGTCGCCCCAACCGAGCACGAACTTTGAATTCATTCTCAGTTCCACCGGTCAAACCGTGTCTGGCAGTGGGCAAGCCACGGCAGCGCAGCTGCCGCCCAGCCCGGGCGAGGTGGTGGCGGTGGTGCCTTGGCAGGTGTTGTCTTGGCACCGCGCCCACTTGCCGCCAGGGGTCGGCGCCCGTTGGCCTGCGCTGTTGCCCAACCTGCTGGAAGAACAGTTGCTGCAAGACCCGAAAGACCTGCATTGCGTGCTGGCCCCCGATGCCGGGGTTGCCCTGCGACAAGGTGGGACGGTCACCATCGCGGTCTGCGCCAAAGCGTGGTTGCGCCAAGCCTTGGCCCCTTTAGAGGCCGCTGGGGTGCGGGTGCAACGCCTGGTGCCCGAGTTGTCACCCCGGTTCCCATCCGAACTGCATTTGCTCCATGAGAACGGCAGCTTGCAAGTGCTGCTGTGCCAAGGCGAGGCCGTCTGGCGCATGCCAGCCCAGCCCACGCTGGCCGCCAGTGTGGCCGGCAACTTGCCCGACAGCGTGTGGGCTGAGCCTGCAGTGGCCGACCAAGCAGCGCGCTGGTCTGCCTTGGACCCCCAGTTACAAAGCGCCCCGCAACGCTGGCTGCGTGCCAGCCAAACCGGCTGGGACCTGGCCCAAGGCGAATGGGCACACAACAGCCGGGTGCGGGGCCAACGGTGGCTGCAACACACCTGGCGTGAACTTTGGCATGGCCCGGTTTGGCAGTCCGCCAGACGGGGCCTGTTGGCCTTGTTGCTGGTGCAACTCGTTGGCCTCAACGCTTGGGCCTGGCGCGAACAGCACCTGATTGGGCTGCAACAGGCCGAGCTCAAACGCATGCTCACAGACAGCTTTCCCAAGGTCAGCGTGGTGGTCGATGCCCCGGCGCAAATGCGCCGCGAGGTACAGGCTTTGCAACAAGGGGCAGGCTTGCCTCAAACGCAAGACCTGGACGCGATGCTGCAAGCCTTGTCCGCCCACTGGCCGGGCAACACTGTCCCCATGACGCTTGACTACCGGGGCGGCGAACTGCGGCTGACCGGGCTGTCTGCAGCCGACCAACAAAGCCTGGCCCAAGTGCCGTGGGGCACGCTGGGCTACCAATGGCGCAGCGAGGGCCAGCAAGGCAGCTTGCGCCTGGGGGCCCAGCGGTGATGAAAGCCTGGCAACAGTGGCTGTCGCAGCGCAGCCCGCGCGAACAAACCGGCATCCGCTGGGCGGCTGGCTTGGTCTTGGTCTGGCTGGTCTGGAGCTGGGCGCTTGCGCCGGCCTGGCAGGTGTTGTCGA
This sequence comes from Bordetella parapertussis, assembly GCA_945890735.1. Taxonomy (GTDB): domain Bacteria; phylum Pseudomonadota; class Gammaproteobacteria; order Burkholderiales; family Burkholderiaceae_C; genus Limnohabitans. Next base: position 5,941 of record CAMDCZ010000008.1, read on the forward strand.
CCAGTGCCGCGCAGCGCGAGCGTTTGGCGCAACAACGCAGCGACATGCAGGGCTTGCAACAACAAGCACAGTTGTTGCGAAACGCGCCCCGCGTCTCCACCGAACAAGCAGCACAGTTGTTGCAGCAACTGGCCGTGGCTGCCGGCCCTGGGGTGACATTCAAGCGCCAAGGCACTCAAGTTCAACTCGGCTTCCAAGGCTTGTCGCCCAAGGCCTTGGCCGACTTGTTGCGCCAGTCGCGCAGCCAAGCCCATGCACGGGTGCAATCGGCTCAATGGCAGCAACGAGAGAACGTTTGGGAAGGCCAGCTGGTGTTTGGCTTGCCAACACAGCCCTGAACCATGCGCCGCCCTGACCTGCTCAAGCCTGGCCATCGCGGCATGCGCTGGGGCGTGGTCTTGGGCGTGCTGCTGGGCCTGCTGGTGTTTGCCCCCGCGCGCTGGTTGGCGGACGGTGTGAATGCCGCCAGTCGCGGTCGGGTGCAACTGCGTGACGCGCAGGGCACGGTCTGGCGTGGCCACGCGCAATGGGTGCTGACCAGCGGTGCCGGGGGTCAAGACGCGCTGGCCTTGCCCGAGCGTGTGCACTGGCAAGTCTTCGTCAAACCCAATGCCAGTTTGTGGCTGCAACTGCAGGTGGCTGGCAGCACGCCAGAGCCCATCGGCTTGGCATGGACACCCCGTTGGTCCGGCACCACGGTGCGTTTGACATCCGCCCACAGCGTTTGGCCGGCACAATGGCTGGCTGGTTTGGGTGCGCCTTGGAACACCATGGGCTTGACCGGGCAGATGCATTTGCGCTTGCATCAGTTGCAATGGTCTTGGCAAGGTCAACAAGGCGTGCTCAGCGGGCAGGCCGAGCTTGAATGCCAAGACATGGCCTCGGCCCTGTCGACCGTGCAACCCTTGGGCAGCTACACCTTGCATTGGCAAGGCGGCGACAAACCCACGCTGCAACTGCGAACGGTCCAGGGCAAGCTGCGGTTACAAGGCACGGGCAGTTGGGGGCCGCAAGGATTTCGATTTGAGGGTTTGGCGCGATCGGAAAGCGAGAACGACAGCGCATTGCGCAATTTGCTGGGTGTGCTGGGGCAGCGCCGTGGCAACACAACCGTATTGAGATGGGGATGAAGACATGTTGAACCGACACACCGCACTGACCTGGCTGCTGGCTGGTTTGCTCAGCTTGAGCGCGCCTTGGGCGACGGCGCAAAAAGCCCGCGCTGGCGCAGCACCCATCACCTTGAACTTTGTCAATGCCGAGATCGAAGCCGTGGCCCGCACCTTGGCGGGTTTGACCAACCGCAGCCTGGTGGTCGACCCGCGTGTCAAAGGCACGGTCACGCTCAGCACCGACAAACCGGTGCCACCGGCGGTGGCATGGAACCAGTTTTTGGCGGTGCTGCGTTTGCAAGGCTTTGCGGTGATTGAAACCCAAGGCCTGTTCAAGGTGGTGCCCGAGGCAGAGGCCAAACTCCAGGGTGGTCAAAACGCGGTGGTGGCCGCCACGGGTGCGCCCAACAACGCGCAGGTGATGACGCAAATCTTCAAGCTCAACCATGAAAACGCCAACAACCTGGTGGCCGTGCTGCGCCCCCTGATCAGCCCGAACAACACGATCAATGTCAATCCCGGCAGCAACGCCCTGGTCATCACCGACTATGCCGACAACCTGCAACGCCTGGGCAAGATCATCGCCTCGCTCGACGTGGCCACCGCCACCGACCTCGAGGTCATCCCCCTGCAACACGCGATCGCCAGCGACATGGCCCAGTTGCTCAACCGCTTGACCGAGAGCAACAGCGCGCCCGGTGCGGCACCTGCGGCAGGCGGCAGTGCCGAGAGCGCATACAAAACCACCATCCTGGCCGAACCGCGCAGCAACGCGATCATCGTGCGCTCGGCCAACCCTGCTCGCCAAGCCCAGGTGCGCAGCCTGATCGACAAGCTCGACCGCGCAGGCAGTGAGCTCGCCAGCGGCAACATCCATGTGGTGTATTTGAAAAACGCCGACGCCACCAAACTCGCCAACACCTTGCGTGCAGCCTTGTCATCCAACGCAGGCGGTTTGGCTACTGCGGGTGCGCCCGGTGCCACAGCCACTGGCGGCGTGGCCCCTGGCAGCGCTGCGGCCAGCAACATGCCCACCACCGGTGGGCAAATCCAGGCCGACATCGCCACCAACTCGCTGGTCATCACCGCACCAGAGCCGCAGTACCGACAACTGCGTGCGGTCATCGACTCGCTCGACCAACGCCGCGCCCAGGTGTTGGTGGAGAGCCTGATCGTGGAAGTTGACTCGGCCAAGGAATCGCAATTTGGCATCCAGTGGCAAAACCTGATGGGCAGCAGCAACAAAACCATTGGTTTGCTGGGCACCAATTTCGCCACCAACAACCTGTTGAACCTGAGCAGCAACCCCAGCGCCGGTGCAGTCGGGCAAGGCTTGAACATCGGCACCGCACGGCAAGTCGATGGCAAATACCTGATGACCTCTTTGGCCAATTTTTTGCAGACCACCGGCGGCAGCAACATCTTGTCGCGCCCGTCTTTGCTGACCTTGGACAACGAAGAGGCCAAGATCGTGGTTGGCCAAAACGTGCCTTTCGTGACAGGCCAGTACACCAACAACAACAGCAACAACGGCTCGGTCAACCCGTTTCAAACGGTTGAGCGCAAAGACGTGGGCCTGACCTTGAAAGTCAAACCGCAAATCAGCGACACCGGCACCATCAAGCTCACCATCTACCAAGAGGTCTCCAGCGTGGACACCTCCAAAAAACTCACCGACGGCCTGATCACCAACAAGCGCTCGATCGAGTCCAACATCCTGGTCGCCGATGGCAGCGTGGTGGTCTTGGGCGGTTTGCTCTCGGACAACTACACCGACAACCGCCAGCAGGTGCCTGGCTTGGGCGACTTGCCGTTCTTTGGCAATTTGTTTCGCAACGAAAGCCGCAGCCGCAGCAAAACCAATCTGATGATCTTCTTGCGCCCGGTGGTGGTGCGCGATGACGCCAGCACCGAGGTGCTCACCAGCGGGCGTTACCAAGACATGCAAGGCCTGCAGCAAAACGCCGACAAACCTGAGACACCGATGCTGCCCATCCCCAACGACCAGGTGCTGCCGCCCTTGCCTGCGCCTGCATCCATCCCCGATGCCCCGGTGGCTACCCCGGTCAACTGAACCATGCGTCACCCACTGCCCTACGCCTTTGCCCGAAGCCACCAGCTGCTGCTGGAGGACGACGGACAAAGCCTCACGCTCTGGCATGCCGATGCGCCTGCAGCCGGTCCTTGGAGCGAGGTGTTGCGCATGCATCCCATCAACCGCTTTGCCCATGTCGACACGCAGACCTTGATGCAACGCATCAGCGCCAGCTATGCCGGGGCCGAGTCGAGTGCGGCCTTGGTGATGAGTGAGGTCGAAGGCGAAGCGGATTTGGCCCGCATGATGCAAGACCTGCCTGCGGTGGAAGACTTGCTCGAAGCCTCGGCGGACGCGCCCATCATCCGCATGCTCAACGCCTTGTTGATGCAAGCCGCGCGCGACGGCGCCAGCGACATCCACATCGAGCCCTATGAGCGGCACTCGAGCGTGCGTTTTCGCATCGACGGCACGCTGCGCGAGGTGGTCAGCCCCAACCGCGCTTTGCACGCTGCCTTGATTTCCCGCTTGAAGATCATGGCCGACCTGGACATCGCTGAAAAGCGTTTGCCACAAGACGGCCGCATCTCGCTTCGCTTGGGTCAACGCGCGATCGATGTGCGGGTCTCGACCCTGCCCAGCGCCCACGGCGAACGCGCGGTGCTGCGTTTGCTCGACAAAAGCGAAAGCCGCCTCACCCTGCAAGCGGTTGGCATGCAAGGCGAAACCTTGACTGGCTTTAACCAGTTGTTGGCACAGCCCCATGGCATCGTGCTGGTCACCGGCCCCACGGGCTCGGGCAAAACCACCACGCTGTACGCGGCATTGCAACAGCTCGACTCCGCCCGCTTCAACATCATGACCGTGGAAGACCCGATCGAGTACGAGCTGGCTGGCATCGGCCAAACCCAGGTCAACCCCAAAATCGATTTGGACTTCGCCAAAGCTTTGCGTGCCATCCTGCGGCAAGACCCTGACATCATCATGATCGGCGAGATCCGCGACTTCGAGACCGCGCAAATCGCGATCCAAGCCTCCCTGACCGGCCACTTGGTGCTGGCCACCTTGCACACCAACGATGCCGTCAGTGCGGTCACCCGCTTGACCGACATGGGTGTCGAGCCTTTTTTGCTGAGTTCCTCTTTGCTGGGTGTGCTGGCCCAACGCTTGGTGCGCAAGACCTGCAGCGCCTGTCAAGGCGTGGGTTGTGCGGCTTGTGGCCAAACCGGTTACCAAGGCCGCACCGGCATCTTCGAGCTGCTCACCACCAACGACCAGACCAAGGCCTTGGTGCACGACAAAGCCAGCGAGGCGCAACTGCGCGATGCAGCTGTTCGCCAGGGCATGCGCTCGTTGCGCGAGGACGGTCAACGCTTGGTCGACAACGGCGTGACCACCCTGGAAGAGTTGGTGCGGGTGACCCGCGACTGAGCGCCCCATGCCCGCCTACACCTATGAAGCGCTGAACCCCCAAGGCCGCACCGAGCAAGGTGTGGTCGAAGCCGACAGTGAACGCGCCGCGCGCAACCAACTGCGCGCCCAAGGCCTGCTGCCGGTGGGCTTGCAGGCGGTGACTGCGCCAAAGCAACGCGCGGGCGACATCGTGCTGTGGCAGGCACGCGTCTTTAACCGCACCGACCTGGTGGTCTGGACCCGTCAACTCGCCAGCCTGGTGGCTGCCGGCTTGCCACTCGAGCGTTGCCTGACCGCGCTCAGCGAAGAGGCTGCCACACCCGCCCAACGCGACCTGGTGGCGCAACTGCGGGCTGAAGTCAATGCAGGTGCCCCGTTGGCGCAAGCCTTGGCGATGCACCCGCGTGAGTTCGATGGCTTGTATGTGGCGGTGATTGGCTCGGGCGAGCAAAGCGGTCGCTTGGGCGCGGTGTTGCTGCAACTCGCCAATGACATGGAAACCGCGCACACCATGCGCAGCAAGCTCTTGGCAGCGTCTTTGTACCCCGCGATCGTGGGCGGTGTGGCACTGCTGATCGTGCTGTTTTTGTTGGCCTATGTCGTGCCGCAAGTCGCCCAGGTGTTCACCAGCACCCAACGCAGCCTGCCTTGGTTGACGGTGGCCATGTTGGCCATCAGCCAAGCGGTGCAAGCACTCTGGTTGTGGACCTTGCTGGTGTTGGCCATTGCCGCCGTGTTGCTGCGACTGGCCTTGCGCCAAGCCTTGTTTCGCCAACAGTTTGACGCGGCTTGGCTGCGTTTGCCGCTGCTGGGCCGCTTGAGCCTGGGCTACAACGCCGCCCGTTTTGCCAGTACCCTGGCCTTGTTGGTCGGCGCAGGTGTGCCGATGCTCAAGGCCTTGCAAACCGCTGCGCAAACACTCACCAACATGGCGCTGCGCGAACACGCTTTGCAGGCGCTGGAATTGGTGCGCGAAGGCGCGCCCTTGGCCAGTGCCTTGGCCCAAAACAAGCGCTTGCCCGGCTTGCTGGCGATGTTTGCCCGCTTGGGCGAACAAACCGGGCAACTGCCGCAAATGCTGCAACACGCGGCCGACCACCTGGGCAATGAAGTCCAGCGCCGTGCCATGCAACTGGCCACCATCCTCGAGCCGCTGTTGATCGTGGTCATGGGCGTGGTGGTCATGCTGATCGTGCTGGCCGTCATGCTGCCGATCATCCAACTCAACCAGTTCGTTCACTGAAAGCACCCGATGGCAAGCACCTTGGACGGCAAATTGGTGGTGGCGATCTCCTCGCGGGCCTTGTTTGATTTCGAGCAAGAAAACCAGGTGTTCGAGCAAACCGATGACCGCGCCTACATGGACCTGCAGTTGCAACGCCTGGAAGAACCGGCCAAACCGGGCGTGGCGTTTTCATTGGTGAAAAAACTGCTCGCCTTCAACCAGCCCAACGATGCCAGGGTCGAGGTGGTGATCTTGTCGCGCAACGACCCGGTGAGTGGGATGCGGGTGTTTCGCTCGGCCCAGCACTACGGCTTGGACATCCAGCGCGGCTCGTTCACCCGTGGCCAACCGCCTTGGCGCTACCTCAAGCCCTTGAATGCGAATTTGTTTTTGTCGGCCCACCTGAGCGATGTGCGGGCCGCGCTGGACGCGGGTGTGCCCGCCGCCCAGGTCTATCCGCACTCGGCCCATGCATCCGAGGCGCATCCGCACGAGGTGCGCATCGCCTTTGACGGCGACGCGGTTTTGTTCAGCGACGAAGCTGAGCGGGTGTTCCAGTCGCAAGGCCTCAACGCGTTTCAACAGCATGAAAAAGACAAGGCCAGCCAACCGCTGTCAGCCGGGCCTTTCAAACCCTTGCTCGAGGCCTTGCACCGCTTGCAGGTCGAGGGCACCCCGGCGATTCGCATCCGCACCGCCTTGGTCACCGCCCGCAGCGCACCCGCCCATGAGCGCGCCATTCGCACGCTCATGCCATGGAAGATCCAGGTGGACGAGGCGATGTTCTTGGGCGGCTTGGCCAAGGGCGAGTTTTTGAAAGAGTTTGAACCCGATTTTTTCTTTGATGACCAGACCGGGCACATCGAGTCAGCCGCCCGCCATGTCCCCGCCGGGCACGTGGCCAGTGGGGTGCAAAATACCCCCCTGCCCTCCACAGACTGAGTTTTCATGCGTTTGTCCAATCCCTTTCGTGCCATGTGGCAAAAAACCCGCTTGCATTTGCGCCATGTGTGGTGGTTGTCCCTGCCCTATTTCCGTTCCGAGCAACGCTGGTCGGCCCGTGGCCTGTTGCTCGCTTGCATTGCCTTGAACCTGGGCATGGTCTATGTGTTGGTCATGCTCAACGACTGGAACCGGGTTTTTTACGATGCCCTGCAAAACCGGGATGAACCGGTTTTTTGGGCGCAGTTGCTGGTGTTTGCGCAGCTGGCAGGCGCGTTCATCGTGGTGGCGGTTTACCGCTTTTACCTCACACAACTGCTGCAGGTGCGCTGGCGGGCTTGGATGACCCAAGATTTTTTGCAGCGCTGGACCACGCACCAGATTTTTTACCAAATCGAATTGCGCCAATCCTTGCAACACCACGAGAGCATGAATGGCTCAGACAACCCAGACCAGCGTATCCAAGAAGACATCCAACTCTTCACCGCGGACACGGTGGGTTTGAGCCTGGGGCTGCTCGACGCCTTGGTCACCTTGGCCAGTTTTGTGGGGATTTTGTGGGTCCTTTCAGGCAGTTTCAGCTTGACGTGGCAGGGCGATGAATATGTGCTGCCGGGCTTCATGGTCTGGATGGCCCTGATTTATGCGTTTCTCGGCAGCATCTTGGGGCATTTCATTGGGCGCAGGATGGCACCCTTGAATTTCACCCAACAACGCCTGGAAGCCAATTTCCGCCACCACCTCATGCGCGTGCGTGAATACAGCGAAGCCATTGCCATGGACCGTGGGGCTGCTTTTGAAAACCAGTCCTTGCAAAAAGGCTTCAAAGGGGTGGTGAGCAACTTCATGCAACTGCTCAAGGTGCAAAAGCGATACACCTGGTTCAGCGCTGGCTATGGCCAAGCCGCGGTGGTGTTTCCGATCATCGTGGCCGCGCCCCGCTTTTTTTCAGGCGCCATCCAACTGGGCCAGCTGATGCAAATTTCCTCCGCCTTTGCCCAGGTTCAAGAATCGCTCAGTTGGATCGTGAACAACTACAGCCGATTGGCCAGTTGGTCGGCCACCACCCAGCGCTTGAGCGTGTTCTTGACCCAAATGGAAACCTTGCGGGCCATCTCGTTTGCCGTGGTCCAACCCCCCAGCAGTGACAGCCCGGCGGCCACCGAGCTCAAAACCTCGGCCCTGACCATCACCTTGCCTGACCGCACGGTTTTGCTCGACGATGTGGTGTTGCAAGTCAGCGCGGGTGACTCGGTCCTGATTCGCGGCCCCTCGGGCAGTGGCAAATCCACTTTGCTGCGGGTGTTGGCAGGCATTTGGCCTTATGTGCGCGGCTGGGACACACAGCACCAGCCCTTGGCGATCTCTGACGCCATCCATTTGCCACCCGACGCGGTGTTCATACCGCAGCGTCCTTATTTCCCTGAGGGCAGTCTGCGCAACGCCCTGTGTTACCCCAGCCCTGTCAACACGTTCACCGATGAACAAATGCAACAAGCATTGGTGCAAGCCCTGCTGCCCAACCTGTGCTCGCAACTCGACCAAGTGGGGCAATGGAGTCAGCAGCTCTCCGGGGGCGAGGCCCAGCGTTTGGCCATGGCGCGGGTGTTTTTGAAGCAGCCCAGCTGGGTGTTTGCGGACGAAGCAACCAGTGCATTGGACGAGGCCTCCGAAAAATTGATTTACGAGCGTTTGCTGCAAATGGTGATGCGTCAACGCGGTGCCTTGGTATCGGTCGCACACCGCCCAAGCGTGGCGGCCTACCACCAGCGGTTGTGGCAATTGGTGAATGTCTCTGAGGGCAGCATCAAGAGCCATGTGCTGCAAGTCAGCCACTGACGGGCTCAAGAAACCCAACTTGCGCCCGATTCATGGTGGACGGGGGAAACAAGTTGTGGTTTCAGACCGTCCTCGCTCATAGCTCCGGTTTAAGGGGCGCGCCTTGTTGCGCCGGGGACGGTCGCCTTTTTTTTACTTCAAGCGCATTTCCGCGGCACGTGCATGGGCTTGCAAGCCCTCGCCGTGCGCCAGCACGGAGGCGATCTGGCCCAAGGTCTGGGCACCCTGCTCGCTGACCTCGATCAGGCTGCTGCGCTTTTGAAAGTCGTACACACCAAGGGGTGAGCTGAAACGCGCGGTGCCTGAAGTCGGCAGCACGTGGTTGGGGCCGGCGCAATAGTCGCCCAAGCTCTCGCTGGTGAACGCGCCCAAAAAAATCGCGCCCGCATGCTTGAGCAGCGGCTCCCAACGGTGCGGGTCGTTGCTCGACACCTCCAGGTGCTCAGGCGCGATGCGGTTGCTGATCGCGCAAGCCTCTTCCATGCTGCGGGTGTGGATCAACACACCACGGCCGTTGAGGGATTTTTCGATGATGTCTTGGCGCGGCATCTGCGGCAGCAAGCGGTCCATCGCGGCTTGCACCGCATCGATATAGGCCGCGTCTGGGCAGAGCAACACGCTTTGCGCCAATTCGTCGTGCTCGGCCTGGCTGAACAAGTCCATGGCCACCCAGTCAGCGGGGGTGGAGCCATCGGCCAAGACCAAAATCTCTGAAGGCCCGGCGATCATGTCGATGCCCACAGTGCCAAACACACGGCGCTTGGCAGCGGCCACGTAGGCGTTGCCGGGGCCAGTGATTTTGTCGACCGCAGGGACGGTGGCGGTGCCGTAGGCGAGCGCGGCCACGGCCTGCGCGCCACCGATGGTGAAAGCACGGGTGACACCGGCGACATACGCAGCGGCCAACACCAGCGGGTTCTTCTCGCCTTGCGCAGCGTCTGCTGCGTTGCGGTCTTTGGCGGGGGTGGGCACGACCATGATGATTTCGCCCACACCGGCCACATGCGCGGGGATGGCGTTCATCAAGACGCTGGAGGGGTAAGCGGCTTTGCCACCGGGCACGTAAATGCCCACACGGTCCAGCGGTGTGACTTTTTGACCGAGCAAACTGCCGTCGGCGTCGCGGTAAGTCCAGCTCTCGCCCGAGGCTTTTTTCTGCGCCTCGTGGTAGCTGCGCACGCGGGCAGCAGCGGCTTGCAACGCCTCGCGTTGGTCGGTGGGCAGGCCCTCGAAAGCTGCTTTGAGCTCCGCCTGGGTCAGCTCCAAATCGGTCATGCTGGCGGCCTTCAGGCCGTCAAACCGCTCGGTGTACGCCAGCACCGCGGCGTCGCCGCGCTGCTTGACATCGGTCAGGATCTCGGCCACGCGCTGCTCGATGGCGGCGTCGGTGTCGGCAGACCAATGCAAGCGCTGTTGAAACTGTGTTTCAAAGTCGGCTTGGGCAGTGGACAGGCGAAGCGGGCGGGCGTTCATGGCGTGGTGGCTGGTTAAAAACAGAAGGGGTCAGCGTTGGCGAATCGCCTGGTCAAAGGTGTCGATCAGGCGACGGATGTCAGCGGTCTTGAGTTTCATCGAGGCTTGGTTGACCACCAGTCTTGAGCTGATGTCCATGATGCGCTCAACCTCGATCAGGTGGTTGGCTTTCAAGGTGCTGCCGGTCGACACCAAGTCCACGATCGCGTCGGCCATGCCGGTCAGCGGCGCGAGTTCCATGCTGCCATAGAGCTTGACCAGGTCCACATGCACGCCTTTGGCCGCAAAAAAATCCCGCGCAATCGCCACGTACTTGGTGGCCACGCGCAAACGTGCGCCTTGTTTGACAGCGGCTGCGTAATCAAACCCTTGGGGCACGGCCACGCTCATGCGGCAACGCGCTATTTGCAAGTCCAGGGGTTGGTACAGGCCCGCACTGCCATGTTCGATCAAGGTGTCCAAACCCGCCACGCCCATGTCCGCGCCACCGTATTCGACATAGGTAGGCACGTCGGAGGCACGCACCAGCACGACACGCAAGCTGGCTTGGTTGGTCGGCAAGATCAGCTTGCGCGACTTCTCAGGGTCTTCCAGCACCTCGATGCCCGCGGCTTTCAACAGCGGCAAGGTTTCGTCAAAGATGCGTCCTTTGGACAGGGCCAGGGTGATGCTCATCGGCTTCTTTCGATGTCCGCGCCCAGGGCGCGCAGTTTGTCTTCCATGCGGTCGTAGCCGCGGTCGAGATGGTAGATCCTGTCGACCGTGGTCTCGCCCGTGGCGACCAAACCAGCGATCACCAGGCTGGCCGAGGCGCGCAAATCGGTGGCCATGACCGTCGCCCCTGAGAGCTTGGCAACACCCTCGACCATCGCCACCTTGCCGTCGATTTGGATATGCGCGCCCAAGCGCAGCAGTTCGTTGACGTGCATGAAGCGGTTTTCAAAAATCGTTTCCGTCACTTTGGCGCTGCCTTGCGAGACCGCGTTGAGCACCATGAACTGGGCTTGCATGTCGGTGGGAAAACCTGGGTATTCGGTGGTGCGAAAACTCTGCGCCCTGAGGTGCGCAAAGGCTGGGCCCTCGGCCTTGACCCGCAGGCCACCACTCACGGCTTCGATCTGCACACCGGCGTCACGCAGCTTGTCGATCACCGCTTCGAGGTGATCACCCCGCGCATGCTGCAACACCACATCACCGCCGGTGGCCGCGACCGCACACAAAAACGTACCTGCTTCGATGCGGTCAGCCACCACGCGGTGGGCAGCGCCGTGCAGTTGGTCCACCCCTTGGATGTGGATGCGGCTGGTGCCATGGCCTTCGATCTTTGCGCCCATGGCAATCAGCAGCTCGGCCAAGTCGGGAATCTCAGGCTCTTGCGCCGCGTTTTCCAAGACGGTTTCACCCTCTGCCAGCGCAGCGGCCATGAGGAAATTTTCGGTGCCTGTCACGGTCACCATGTCGGTGGCGATGCGCGCGCCCTTCAAGCGGGTGCGGCCTGCTTTGAGACGGGCCACCATATAGCCTTGCTCGACATCGATCACCGCGCCCATGGCTTGCAGGCCTTTGATGTGCTGGTCCACCGGCCGTGTGCCGATCGCGCAACCGCCTGGCAAGGACACCTTGGCATGGCCAAAGCGGGCCAACAAGGGGCCAAGTGCCAAGACCGAGGCCCGCATGGTTTTCACCAACTCATAAGGCGCTTCAGGGCTGTGCAAGCTGCCTGCGTTCAACACCATGTCACCGGCATCGTTGCGCTCGGCGCTCACGCCCATGTGGCGAATCAGTTTGACCATGGTGGACACGTCTTGCAGACGCGGCACATTGCCCAGGGTCAAGGTGTCTGCGGTCAGCAAGGCAGCGCAGAGTTCAGGCAGGGCTGCGTTTTTCGCACCAGCGATGGCGACCTGCCCGTTCAAGGGGCGGCCACCGCGTATCAGCAATTTGTCCATGGGCTCACTGCAGGCCGGGGGTCAGGCCTGCGCCTTCCATTCAGCGGGGGTGAAGGTTTTCATGGACAAGGCATGCACCTCGTCGTTGGCCATGGTGTGGCCAAGCGTTGCATAGACTTTTTGGTGGCGCTGGATCGGGCGCAACCCATCGAATGCACTGGTGACCACTGTGGCATACCAATGGCGACCATCGCCCTCAACGTGCACGTGTTCGCAGGGCAGTCCTGCGGCAATCATGGTTTCAATCTGGTCTGCCGTCATGTCTCAACCTCGAATCTTGTAACCGGTGCGCAGCAAATGCAGCGCCAACCCGGCCACCAACACAAATGCGCTGCCCACCAGCGCCAAACTCAGCCAAGGCGAGACATCACTCACGCCAAAAAAGCCATAGCGAAAGCCGTCGATCATGTAGAAAAACGGGTTGAAATGGCTCACTTGCTGCCAAAACGGCGGCAATGAATGAATGGAATAGAACACGCCGCTCAAAAACGTCATGGGTGTGATCAGGAAATTTTGAAACGACGTCATCTGGTCAAATTTGTCTGCCCACAAACCCGCAATCAGTCCAAGGGTGCCCAGCATCGCCGCACCCAAGAAAGCAAACACCAGTATCCATACCGGTGCCACCACGGTGAGCGGCGCAAACCACATGGTGACCAACAACACACCCAAACCGACCGCCACACCGCGCACCGTGGCCGCCAGCACATAAGCGGCAAACCAGCTCCAGGGGCCCAAGGGGGTGAGCAAGATGAACACCAGGTTGCCCATCATCTTGCTTTGCACCATGGAAGACGAGCTGTTGGCAAACGCGTTTTGCAACAAACTCATCATCACCAACCCGGGCACCAAAAAAGCGGTGTAGCTCACGCTGTCATACACGATGACACGGCCTTCGAGCAAATGTCCAAAGATCAGCATGTACAACAACGCGGTCAACACTGGCGCGGCGATGGTCTGCGCACTGACCTTCCAAAAGCGCAGCACTTCTTTGTAAAACAGGGCTTGCCAACCCATCATGATGCAGCCCCCATGATGTCCAAGAACACGTCTTCCAAATCGGCTTTGCGGATTTCCACGTCTTGCGCCACCAAGCCCGCGCTGCGCACCGCGGCCAGGTAATGTTCGATTTGCGCCGCGTCATGGGCGGGGAATTGCACGATGCGCCCGGTGATGCGTGCCTGGGCAGCCAACTCGGGCGGCAGTTGCTCATCGAGCTTGAAGCGCAGCACATTGCTGGACGCGTTTTTCAGCAAGGTGCTGGTGTTGTCCAAGGCCACCACCCGGCCTTGCTTGAGCATGGCGATGCGCGAACACAGCGCCTCGGCTTCCTCCAAATAGTGGGTGGTCAAAAGCACGGTGTGGCCTTCGCGGTTCAAGCGTGCAATGAACTGCCACAGGGTTTGGCGCAACTCCACGTCCACGCCAGCGGTGGGCTCATCGAGCACGATGACTGGCGGCTTGTGGGCCAGGGCTTGGGCCACCAACACGCGGCGCTTCATGCCGCCGGAGAGCTGGCGCATGTTGTGGTTGGCCTTGTCAGCAAGCCCCAGACATGCCAACAACTCATCGAGCCAATCGCCGTTGTTGTTGATGCCGAAATACCCGGCTTGGAAGCGCAGGGCCTCGCGAACCGTGAAAAAGGGATCGAAAACCAACTCCTGCGGCACCACACCCAGCAGCCGCCTGACTTGCAAGGCCTGGGATTGCACATCCAGGCCCTGCACCTTGATGCGTCCGTTGCTGGCTTGCAACAAGCCGGCCAAGATGCTGATCAGGGTGGTTTTGCCAGCGCCGTTGGGGCCGAGCAAGCCGAAAAATTCCCCCGCTTGGATGTCAAAGCTGACGCCGTCGAGCGCCTGCAACGTGCCTCGGGCATTGGCAAAGCTTTTGGTGACGGACTGGAAGGAGATGGCGGCCATGGGAAGCTGCCTATTCTAGGGGCTTGGGGTGTTGCCCAACCCGGGCGGGTCTTCAGGCTGTTTGGGGCACCAGTTGCAACACCTGGTCCAAGCCGTAAACCTGCGCCAGGTTGTGCGCGCGCGCAGGCAAACCTTGCACATGCAAGTGCCCGCCGTGGGTTTGCGCCGCACGCATGCCAGCGAGCAACACCGCCAAGGCAGAGGAATCGAATTGTTGCAAGGCGCTGGCATCGACCACCAGGTCGCGGCCGCTGAGCGCGGCTTGCGCGAGTTGCATGCCGATGGCTTGGGCTTGCGCATGGGTGAGCACGCTGGGCAGGGCAAACCGGGCTTGGCTCATTTGCGGCTGTTGGCTTTGTTGCGATCTGCCAAGGTGTTGATCAGGCCGTCCACGCCCTTGCTGTTGATCTCTTGGGCGAACTGGCTGCGGTAGTTGTCGACCAACCAAACTCCCAGCAAATTGAAGTTGTAAATGCGCCAGCCGGATGCGGTGTCAGGGGTTTTTTCCAGGCGGTAGTCGATGCCCACGGGCTCAGGACCGCCGCGCAACTCGGAACGGATCACCACCTCGTTGTCAGTGGCCTGCACACGCAGGGGTTTGACCACGATGGTGTAGTTGTCCTTGATCTGCGACAACGCACCTGAGTAAGAGCGCATGAGCAAAATTTTGAATTCTTCAATCAAACGTTTTTGCTGCTCGGGGGTGGCTTGCCGCCAAGCCGGGCCCACCGCAGAGGCAGTCATGCGTCGGAAATTGATGTGCTCGATCAAACGGTTGTCAACCAGGGCGGCGATTTTTTGCAGGTCACCTGCCTTCAAAGCCGGGTCTTTGCGGATGGTGTCCAACATGTCGCTGGAGAGGCGCTGCATGAAGGCGTCAGGGGCTTCTTGGGCCTGTGCAGACAAACTCGACAAGACGATGCCGAGCACACACAACCACTGTAACCAGCCGAACCAGACAGGGGGCGAGGAGGTGATGGTGAGATGCTTCATGGCATCAGTTTAGTACGAAATAGCGACTGTTTATTGGTCGTAGCGCTGACCACCACCGTCCGGGTCATCGCCACCATCGTTCTTCGGGTTAGTGCGCTGGGTGGCAGCCCGGCGGCGTTGCATATAGGCGTCACGGATGAAGCTGTATTTGTCCAGCGCCACTTGGTCCAGTTGGCGGTCAAAGCCCAAGAAACTGGCCCGCTTGTCCACCACGTTCAAGGCGGTTCCGCTGTAACGCACCGAGGCTGGTGTGACATCGCCCCACAAACCGCCTTGGTTATCGAGCACCCAACCGGCGGTGTCACGCACATTGGAGGGGCCCAAGACGGGCAGCACGATGTAGGGACCGGATGGCACACCCCAGTAACCCAGGGTTTGGCCAAAGTCAGCGTTGTGGCGCTGCAGGCCGATGCGGGTTCCCCAGTCGATCAGGCCATACACCCCAAACACGGTGTTGACGGTTGCCCGCAAGCCTGTTTCAGCGGTGTCCATGGGTTTGAGCTGCATGGCCAAATTGAAAGTGGACCAAATGTCGGAGAGGTTGCCAAAAAAATTGCGCACACCGGTTTGTGCCACTTCGGGCACGGACGCTTTGTAAGTGATGGCCACTGGCTTGAGCAGCTTGCTGTCGAGTTCGTCATTGAAGGCGCTGATGCTGCGGTTGGTGGCTTCAAACGGGTCTTGCGGGTGGCCGCCCATGCCCCCTGGGGTGGCCGCGCAGCCCACGCTCAAGCTGGCCAACGCCATCACCACCCATCCGCGGCATGACCAGCACCAGCTCAGCATGCTCAGTTGCCTCCAGGCTGGGCGCTGGGTGAAGCGGCCTTGTCGTACAGAAAGCGGCTGATCAGGTTTTCCAGCACCACCGCCGATTGGGTGGATTGCAGCGTGTCACCGGGATTGAGATTCGCCTCGTCAGCGCCGGCTTCAATGCCGATGTATTGCTCGCCCAGCAAACCGCTGGTGAGGATTTTCAAGGAGCTGTCCTTGGGAAACTGGTAGCGGGTGTCCATGGCCAACACCACTTGTGCTTGGAAACGTTTGTCGTCAAAACGGATGTCTTGCACCCGACCGACCACCACGCCAGCGCTTTTGACCGGGGCTTGTTTTTTCAAACCACCAATGTTGTCAAACAAAGCGTTCACGGGGTATGTTTTTTGCCAACTCAAGCTGAGCAAGTTGGCCGATTGCAAGGCCAAAAACAGCAAAGCCGCGGCACCCAACATCACCAGCAGTCCCACCCAGACATCTGTATTCGAGCGTTGCATCGTCATTCTTCCTATTTCACAGCTTGAACATCAAAGCAGTCAAGACAAAGTCCAAAGCCAACACGGTCAGTGAGGCCATCACCACGGTACGGGTGGTCGCTCGGGCCACACCATCGGGCGTGGCTTGCGCCTCAAAGCCCTGTCGCAGCGCGATGAAGCTGACGGTGAAACCGAACACCACGGTTTTGATCACGCCGTTGCCCACATCGGCCCAGACATCCACGCCATCGCGCATTTGACCCCAAAACGAACCTGCGTCCACCCCGATCATCACCACGCCGACCAGCCAACCGCCCAGGATGCCCACCGCGCTGAAGATCGCACCCAGGATCGGCATGACCAAGACCGCGGCCCAAAAGCGTGGGGCCAAGATGCGCTTGACCGGATCTATCGCCATCATCTCCATGGCCGAGAGCTGCTCGCCGGCTTTCATCAGCCCGATCTCGGCGGTGAGCGAGGTGCCGGCGCGGCCGGTGAACAGCAAGGCGGAGACGACCGGCCCCAATTCACGCACCAAACTCAGCGTCACCAACAAGCCCAGGGCAGAAGCCGAGCCAAAACGTTGCAAGGTGTTGTAGCCCTGCAAGGCCAACACAAAACCCACGAACAAACCAGAGACCGAAATGATGGCCAAGGAATAGTTGCCCAAAAAATGCATGTGGTCACGCACCAAGCCAAAGCGGCGCAAACAATGCGGGGCCAGCAGCAGCAAGCGAACGAACAAAGCGGTGGCATGCCCCACATCGGCCAGGAAAACACGGGTGGCCCAACCCACGCGGGCGAAAAATCCGCTCATGGCTTGCCCGCCCTGGGGATGCCAAAGTCCTGCGCCACAGGCTGGGCGGGGTAATGAAAACGCACTGGCCCTTCCGGCGCGGCACTGACAAACTGGTGCACCAAGGGATCGGTGCTTTGACGCACTTCCTCGGGGGTGCCTTGCGCTGCGATGCGGCCATTGGCCAGGATCACCACCTTGTCGGCGATGCGAAAGGTTTCTTCCAGGTCGTGGGAGACCACGATGCTGGTCAAGCCCAGCGCGTTGTTCAACTGGCGGATCAAGCGCGCAGCCGTGCCCAAAGAAATCGGGTCCAAGCCGGCAAAAGGCTCGTCGTACATCATCAACTCAGGGTCCAGCGCCATGGCCCGCGCCAATGCGATGCGGCGCGCCATGCCGCCGGAGACTTCGCTGGGCATGAGCTCGCGCGCGCCTCGCAAACCCACGGCCTCGAGTTTCATCAGCACGATGTCGCGAATCATCGGTTCAGACAGGTCGGTGTGCTCGCGCAAAGGAAAAGCCACATTGTCAAACACGCTCATGTCGGTGAACAAGGCGCCGAACTGGAACAACATGCCCATGCGACGCCGGGCTTGGTAGAGCCGGTGTTTGTCCAAGCTGCCAATGTCTTGGCCATCGAACAAGACCGCGCCAGACTGGGCTCGGTGCTGTCCGCCAATCAAGCGCAGCACCGTGGTTTTGCCGCCACCTGAAGCGCCCATCAAAGCGGTGACTTTGCCGCGGGGTATTTGCAGGTTCACCCCCTCCAGAACAGGGCGTTCGCCATACCCGAAATGGGTATCGCGAAGCTCGATCAAAGGGGCTGCTGGGTTACTCATCTGGGCAGTGTACTGTCGCCCATCAAAAATTGATCGATCGTGCGTGCCGCCTGGCGTCCCTCGCGGATCGCCCAGACCACCAGCGACTGACCACGCCGGATGTCGCCCGCCGCAAACACCTTGGGCACGCTGGTGGCGTAGCCACCGCCTTCTTCGGTGTGAGCCTTGGCGTTGCCACGCGCGTCCTTGTCAACCCCAAAAGCTTCCAGCACGGTGGGTACCGGGTTCACAAAACCCATGGCCAGCAAAACCATGTCGGCTTTGTATTCTTTTTCCGTGCCAGGCACCTCGACGAGCTTGCCGTCTTTCATCTCGACATGCACCGTGGTCAAGCCCGTGAGCTTGCCGTTTTGGCCCGTGAAGGCTTTGGTGGAAATCGCGAACTCGCGCTTGAGCAGGCCTTTTTCGGCGCTCTCGTCATGGCTGGAGCTGGTGCGCATCTTCATGGGCCAGTAAGGCCAGACCATCGGCTTGTCCTCTTGCTCGGGGGGCATGGGCATCACCTCGAACTGGGTGACGCTGGCCGCGCCATGGCGGGTGCTGGTGCCCACACAATCCGAGCCGGTGTCGCCACCGCCGATCACGATCACGTGTTTGCCATCGGCGCGCAACTGGTCTTTGAGCTTGTCGCCTGCATTGACCTTGTTTTGTTGGGGCAGAAACTCCATGGCGAAATACACGCCCTCGAGCTCGCGTCCAGGCACAGGCAGGTCACGCGACTGCTCGGATCCGCCAGTCAACAGCACCGCATCGAACTCTTTTTGGAGTTGATCTGCGCTGATGGTTTCCTTGGACCAGTTGGTGACCTTGCTGTTCTTAGGCCAATCGCCGACCATCACGCCGGTTTTGAACACCACGCCCTCGGCTTGCATTTGCTCAACGCGGCGGTCGATGTGGCTTTTTTCCATCTTGAAGTCAGGGATGCCGTAGCGCAGCAAACCACCCACGCGGTCGTTCTTTTCAAACACCGTGACCGTGTGGCCAACCCGCGCCAGTTGCTGCGCCGCAGCCATGCCCGCTGGGCCCGCACCGATCACCGCGACTGTTTTGCCGGTCTTGTGCGCAGCAGGTTGGGGCTTGACCCAGCCTTCGGCCCAACCGCGGTCGATGATCGCGTGTTCGATGGACTTGATGCCCACCGCTTCGTCGTTGAAGTTCAGGGTGCAAGCCGCTTCGCAAGGCGCGGGGCAGATGCGGCCAGTGAACTCGGGGAAGTTGTTGGTGCTGTGCAAAACCGTCAACGCGTTTTGCCACTGGTTGCCATACACCAGATCGTTGAAATCGGGGATGATGTTGTTGACCGGGCAGCCACTGTTGCAAAACGGCGTGCCGCAGTCCATGCAGCGCGCGCTTTGGGTTTTGGCCTGCTCGGGCGTCAAGGTGACGACGAACTCTTTGTGGTTTTTCAAGCGCTCGGGCACGGGCTTGTAGCCCTCTTCGACCCGTTCGAATTCCATGAAGCCTGTGATTTTTCCCATGATGTGGTCCTTGTGTGCGCTTAAGACTTGGCCGTGGCTTTTTTCGCCTTGACGGGTTGCTCGGCCGCTGCCGAGAGCTCGCCCAGGGCGCGTTTGTATTCGTTGGGGAACACTTTGACGAACTTGGCGCGGGCCTGTTCCCAGTTGTCCAGCAGGGCGCGGGCACGTTTGGAGCCCGTCCAACGGTGGTGGTCTTCGAGCAGTTTTTTCAGCTGTGTCTCGTCGGCTTGGCCACGGTGCCACAAGGCTGACGGCACGGCGCTGGCTTGCTCTTTTTCGCTCAAGACCTTCTCCATGCTGACCATGGCGGTGTTGCAACGTTTGTCAAACTGGCCATCCTCGTCATACACATAAGCGATACCACCGCTCATGCCGGCCGCGAAATTGCGTCCAGTGTTGCCCAGCACCACCACGGTGCCGCCGGTCATGTACTCGCAGCCGTGGTCACCGGTGCCTTCGACCACCGCGGTCGCACCCGACAAACGCACCGCGAAGCGCTCACCGGCCACGCCGCTGAAAAACGCCTCGCCACTGGTCGCGCCATACAGCACGGTGTTGCCCACGATGGTGTTGGACACCGCGTCGCCTCGGAAATCGATGCTCGGGCGCACGACCACACGGCCACCGGACAGACCTTTGCCGGTGTAGTCGTTGGCGTCGCCGATCAAATACAAGGTGATGCCCTTGGCCAAAAACGCGCCAAAGGACTGACCGCCCGTGCCCTCGAGTTGGATGCGCAGGGTGTCGTCAGGCAAGCCCTCAGGGCGCACCTGGGTGAGCGCGCCAGACAACATTGCTCCGACCGAGCGGTTGACGTTGCGGGCGACTTCCATGAACTGCACTTTTTCGCCTTTGTCGATGGCGGCGCGGCTCTTCTCGATCAACACCTTGTCCAGGGCTTTTTCCAGGCCATGGTCTTGGGTGTCGGTGTGGAACAGTTGCGTGCCAGCAGGCACCTGCGGGCGAGCCAACAAACGGCCAAAGTCCAGCCCTTTGGCCTTCCAGTGTTCGACACCTTGTTTCATGTCGAGCAAATCAGAACGGCCAATCAGGTCATCGAATGTGGCGATGCCCAGTTGCGCCATGATGTGACGCACTTCCTCGGCGATGAAGAAGAAATAGTTGACCACGTGCTCGGGCTTGCCAGAGAACTTTTGACGCAGCACCGGGTCTTGCGTGGCCACGCCCACCGGGCAGGTGTTGAGGTGGCATTTGCGCATCATGATGCAGCCCTCGACCACCAGCGGTGCGGTGGCAAAGCCGAATTCATCCGCGCCGAGCAAGGCACCGATCGCCACATCGCGGCCGGTTTTCATTTGGCCGTCGGTTTGCACCCGGATGCGTCCACGCAAGCCGTTGAGCACCAAGGTCTGCTGGGTTTCAGCCAAGCCAATTTCCCAAGGGCTGCCCGCGTGTTTGATCGAAGACCAGGGCGAGGCACCGGTGCCACCGTCGTGGCCGGCGATCACCACATGGTCGGCCTTGCACTTGGCCACGCCTGCAGCGATCGTGCCCACGCCCACCTCGGAGACCAGCTTGACACTGATGTCGGCATGGGGCGCCACGTTTTTCAAATCGTGGATCAGTTGCGCCAAGTCTTCAATGGAATAAATGTCGTGGTGAGGCGGCGGCGAAATCAAACCCACCCCAGGCACCGAATAGCGCAAAAAGCCGATGTACTCCGACACCTTGCTGCCGGGCAGTTGACCGCCCTCACCGGGCTTGGCACCTTGGGCCATCTTGATTTGGATTTGGTCGGCGCTGGCCAGGTACTCGGCGGTCACCCCAAAGCGGCCGGAAGCGACTTGCTTGATCTTTGAGCGCAGCGAGTCGCCTGCCAGCAGCGGCATGTCGACCTCGACCTGCTTGTCGCCAATCACGCTTTTCAACGACTCGCCTTGTTTGATGGGGATGCCTTTGAGTTCGTTGCGGTAGCGCGCCGGGTCTTCGCCGCCCTCGCCGGTGTTGCTCTTGCCGCCGATGCGGTTCATGGCGACGGCCAAGGTGGCATGGGCTTCGGTGCTGATCGAGCCCAGGGACATGGCGCCGGTGGCAAAGCGTTTGACGATTTCGCTGGCGGGCTCGACTTGGTCCAGGGGTATGGCTTTGCTCGGATCGATCTTGAACTCGAACAGTCCGCGCAAGGTCATGTGGCGACGGCTTTGGTCGTTGATGATTTGGGCGTACTCTTTGTAGGTGCTGAAGTTGTTGGCGCGTGTGCTGTGCTGCAACTTGGCGATCGCGTCCGGCGTCCACATGTGGTCTTCACCACGGGCGCGCCAAGCGTATTCGCCGCCGGTGTCGAGCATGTTCGCCAGCACGGGGTCATCGCTGAACGCGCTGGTGTGCATCCGAATGGCTTCCTCGGCCACTTCAAATATGCCAATGCCTTCGACGCGGCTGGGTGTGCCAGTGAAGTACTTGGCAATCGTTTCGCTGTTCAAGCCAATCGCCTCGAACAACTGCGCGCCGCAGTAAGACATATAGGTGGACACGCCCATCTTGGACATGATTTTCGACAGGCCTTTGCCAATCGCTTTGACATAGTTGTAGATGGCTTTGTCCGCCGACAAATCGCCTGGCAACTCGGCATGCATGGTGGCCAAGGACTCCATCGCCAAGTAAGGGTGAACGGCTTCTGCGCCGTAACCCGCCAACACCGCAAAGTGATGCACCTCGCGGGCGCTGCCGGTTTCAACCACCAAGCCAGCGCTGGTGCGCAGGCCTTCTTTGACCAGGTGTTGGTGCACTGCCGACAAAGCCAGCAAAGCGGGAATGGCGACTTGGGTCGCGGTGATCGCTCGGTCGCTGATGATCAGGATGTTGTGGCCGCTTTTGATGTGGTCCACGGCTTGGGCACACAGCGATGCCAGCTTGGCCTCGACGCCTTCATGGCCCCAAGCCAAGGGATAGGTGATGTCCAAGGTCGCGCTCTTGAACTTGCCCTGGGTCATGCTTTCGATGTGGCGCAGCTTGGCCATGTCTTGGAAATCCAGCACCGGCTGGCTGACCTCCAAGCGCATCGGTGGGTTGACCTGGTTGATGTCGAGCAAATTGGGTTTGGGGCCCACAAACGACACCAGGGACATCACGATGGCTTCACGGATCGGGTCGATGGGCGGGTTGGTCACCTGCGCGAACAACTGCTTGAAGTAGTTGTAGAGCGACTTGTTTTTGTCAGAGAGCACGGCCAAGGGGCTGTCATTGCCCATCGAGCCCAAGGCTTCTTCGCCGTTGGCTGCCATCGGGGCCATCAAAAATTTGAAGTCCTCTTGGGTGTAGCCAAAGGCTTGTTGGCGATCGAGCAATGAAATGCCGCTGTGCTCAGGCGAGCCCACCGGGTGCTCTGCCACATCGTCCAAGCGCACCCGCAGGTTTTCAATCCATTGCTTATAGGGTTTGCTGTTGGCCAAACCGGATTTCAATTCCTCATCGTCGATCATGCGTCCTTGCTCAAGGTCGATCAAGAACATCTTGCCGGGCTGCAAACGCCATTTGCGCACGATCTTGCTCTCGGGCACGGGCAGCACACCCGACTCGGAGCCCATGATCACCAGGTCGTCATCGGTGATGCAGTAGCGCGAGGGGCGCAAGCCGTTGCGGTCCAAGGTGGCGCCGATCTGGCGGCCATCGGTGAACACGATCGAAGCGGGGCCGTCCCACGGCTCCAACATCGCCGCGTGGTATTCGTAGAACGCACGGCGGCGTGCGTCCATGGTGTTGTGGTTTTCCCAGGGCTCGGGGATCATCATCATCACCGCCTGGCTCAAGGGGTAGCCTGCCATGGTCAGCAACTCTAGGCAGTTGTCAAAGGTCGCGGTGTCGGACTGGTCGGCAAAGCTGATCGGGTAGAGCTTGTGCAAGTCTTCGCCCAACACGGCAGAAGACATGACGCCCTCACGCGCCTTCATCCAGTTGTAATTGCCCTTGACCGTGTTGATTTCGCCGTTGTGGGCCACATAGCGGTAAGGGTGGGCCAATGGCCACTCTGGGAAGGTATTGGTGGAGAACCGCTGGTGCACCAAGCCCAATGCGGAGATGCAACGGCTGTCTTGCAGGTCATTGAAATAGGTACCCACCTGATCGGCCAACAGCAAGCCCTTGTAAATCACGGTGCGGCTGGACATGCTGGGCACGTAATACTCTTTGCCGTGCTTGAGGTTCAGGTGAGAGATCGCGGCGCTGGCGGTTTTGCGGATCACATACAGCTTGCGCTCCAGCGCGTCTTGCACGATCACGTCACTGCCACGACCAATGAAGATTTGGCGGATGTGCGGCTCTTTGGCGCGCACCGTCGGGGACATCGGCATCTGCTGGTTGACCGGCACATCGCGCCAGCCCAGCAAGACCTGCCCCTCGGCTTTGACCGCACGTTCGAGCTCTTGCTCGCAGGCCAAGCGAGAGGCATGTTCTTTGGGCAAAAACACCATCCCCACACCATACTCACCAGGGGGAGGCAATTGCACCCCTTGCTGGGCCATGTCTTCGCGGTAGAGCGCGTCGGGCAGTTGGATCAAGATACCGGCACCGTCGCCCATCAATTTATCCGCACCCACCGCACCACGGTGGTCGAGGTTTTCCAGAATCTTCAATGCTTGGCTGACGATCTCATGGGTTTTCTGACCCTTGATGTGCGCCACAAAGCCGACGCCACAGGCGTCGTGTTCTTGGTTGGACTGGTACAAACCCTCGGTAAATGCCTGTTGCATGACGCGCTTCCTGTGAAATCGGGGACAAGGGCCGTAAGCATAGTCCACCAGAACCGGTTTTCCAAAGAAATTAATTGGGGTCAGATTCCAATTATTTCCCGATTGAATCTATCAACTATTAAATAAGGGACAGAAGCATCAAGCCTTGAGGGGCTTTCCCACCGGTCTGCCCGCAGCGGTTTTGCGCACCCGCCTGGGGGTGAGTTGCTGCAAACCTTGGACAAACGAGTCTTCTCCCAAGGCCCAGCCGCTCAAAGTGGCGTCGGTCAGCGCCTGCTGTTGCTGGGGTTGGATGCCTGCCTGCACCAAAGCCGCATAAGCGGCTTCGCGGGCGAACGGGGTGTTGCCCAAAGCCCAGTACAAGGCGTGCGGCGTGAGCCATGCGTCTTGCCGGGCACCGGTGTAATGCGCATGGCTGGACCAGGCGTAATCCGCCGCCTGCGCCACCATCCCTGCACGAACCGGGTTCAAGTCGATGTAGGCCATGCAGGCCAAAAAATAGCGCTCGGTTTGGATCAGCGTGGAGCGGTAACGCCCTTCCCACAGGGTCCCTGTGCGGCCATGGCGTTTGTTGAAAGACAGCACATACGTGCGACCCACCGCCTGCATCATCAAGGGCAAGGCTTTGTCGGTTTGGGGTGTTGCCAACAGGTGCAGGTGGTTGCCCATGAGCACGTAGGCGTGCACCTCCACCGACTGCGCTTGCGAATGGGTTTGCAACAGACCGAGCATGCGCTGGTGGTCGCTGGCATCCTCAAAAATGCTTTGCCGGTTGTTGCCACGCAAGATGATGTGGTGCGGGTATCCGGGAAGGGTGAGGCGAGGCAATCGGGCCATGGGCGCATGTTAGCGTCTGGCGTCGCATGCGGTGCCTTAACATCCACGCACCATGACGCGCCCTGCCTCACCTGCCACCTCACCTCAGCTCTGGGTGCTGTGTTTGTGCGCGCAATGGTGTGGCACTTGCCGTGAATACCAACCCCTGTTTGACCAACTCGCCCAAGCCATGCCGCAAGCGCGGTTTGTCTGGGTGGACGTGGAAGAACAAGACGGATTTCTGCAAGACCTGGACATTGAAAACTTCCCCACACTGTTGCTGGTCAACGCACAAAGACAAGCGTGTTTTGCAGGCACCGTGTTGCCCCACCTGGAAACTTTGCAACGCATGTGCCAAGTGGCTTTGGCGGGTGACTTGCCGCTGGTGACCGACCCCGAATGGCTGGCGGTGGTGCCAGGCTTGTTGGCCCTAGGGCAAGACTGAACGGGCCCATAACGCGGCCCGTACCAAAGGCCGCAGGCGCCGCACCCAAGGCAGCCAGCGGCCAAACTGCCCGCGCAGCTCATGGATGTAATCGTCAAAGGTGCGCTGCTGGTACTGCAACAGGGCTTGGCTGGCCGAGGTGTCTAACCAATCGACGCTGTAATCGTTTGGGTTGAACCAATGGGCAGGCAACGGCGCTTGCCCCAACATCGCCATGACTTGGTCCAACATCTGACCGTAGGTGAGTTGGCAACGCGCCCCGCCACCAATCAACCAGACCTTGCCCCAGATGGCGGGTTGGTCCACCGCGTTGGCCAAGGCGACGCCCACATCCAAGGTATGGACAAATTCGAGCCGGTTCGAGGGCGGGATCAAAAACATGGCTTTGTCAAAGATCACCTTCACGGGGATGGCGGCACCCAAACGAAACACAGACCAAGACAAGCCGCTCGCGCGCAACAGTTGCTCGGCAATGACTTTTTGGTTGGCATAACTCTCCACGGGCTGCAGCGGGCAGGTGAGCGTGCGAGGCGGCGGCAGGTGTTGGGTCTGCCCGTACACATGCAGGGTGGAGGTGAAGAGGATGCGCGCGGGCTTGGGCATGGTGGTGACCGCCAAAATCAGTTGGCGCATGCCGCCGACATTGATGTCATGCGACAACTGGGTATCGACCTCGCTGTGCGCCCCGGTATGCGACAGCTCAGGGATCAAGGCGGCCAAATGGATCACCAGGTCTTGGTCTTTGACGGCTTTTTGTAGATCGACAAAACGCCGCACATCGCCCCACACGACCTCACCGGCCGGGGCATGCAGACGCGCCAAGCGGCGATGGATGCGCAAGGGCAGGTCGAAACAACGCACACGGTGTCCACGCCCTGCCAACGCCTGCAAGGTGCTGATGCCAATGTTGCCAAAGGCCCCGGTGACCAAAATGTTCATGCGCAGCCCAAACCGTGTGAGCAGCGCAGGTTAACTCAACATTGAATCATTTGGTATACATGAATATTCATTTATGCGTATTGAAACGCTCATTCAGGCTGGTTAAGCCAAACGCTTCGAGCAAGGCCTGCAGCCGTTGGGCAGCACTTTGCTTGCGCTGCCCGGTGTATTGCGCCAGGATCAGTTCGTTTTTCAGGCTGTGCTCCCAGCCCACCAGTTCGGTGACCGTCACCTGGTAACCCTCGGCTTCGAGCAACAGGCAGCGCAAGACATTGGTGAGTTGGCTGCCGATCTCGCGGGTGTGCAGGGGGTGACGCCACAACTCGGCCAAGGGGGTGCGCGACAAATTCAGCGCCTTGTGGCTGCGCAGATGGCTGGCCACCTCAGCTTGGCAACACGGCACCAACACCATGCACTTGGCTTGCTTTTGCAGTCCAAAGGCGATGGCGTCATCGGTGGCGGTGTCGCAAGCGTGCAGCGCGGTGACCACATCCACGCTTGCCGGCAAGGCGTCACTTTGCGCCGCATCGGCCACGCTCAGGTTGAGAAACGTCATGCGATCAAAACCCAGGCGCTTTGCCAACACGCTGGACGACTCGACCAACTCGCTGCGCGTTTCAATGCCATAAATATGACCATGTCCCAGACGCTTGAAAAACAAGTCGTAAATGATGAAACCCAAATACGACTTGCCGGCCCCGTGGTCGGCCAGCGTGGGACCTTGTTCGCTGTCGCTCACTGCCATGAGCAGCTTTTCGATGAACTGGTAGAGGTGGTTGACCTGTTTCAACTTGCGCCGTGAATCTTGGTTGATCTTGCCCTCACGCGTGAGGATGTGCAGGGCCTTGAGCAACTCGATGGACTGGCCGGGGCGCAAGTCGAGTTGATCGCTGGGGCTTGCAGCAGTGGGTTTGTTGTTGGATTTAGCCATGGTTTTCTTCTTGGTCCTTGACCATGCGAATGGCCGTCATCACATCCACCACCTGAATGCCTTCTTTCAAAGGATAGCTTTGCTCAACCGGGGCCACCAACAGCTCATCCACACTCGCCCCAACACCCAAGGCCTCCCAACCGGCCTGACCCAGTTTTTCCAACACCGCGATGTTGCGCTCGTAAATCTGCGACGCTTCGGGAAACGCCTGCACCGCCTTGTCGATGCTGGCTTCGCGCAGCAAATGCAGGGTGGGATAAGGGGCGCGGTTGGTGAAATTGCCGATGTCGTCCATGGTCGTACCGCCAAATTGGTAGCGCGGGTGAAAGTCGGCCATTTGCAGCACGCCTTCCAAATCGAGTGACTGCAAGACCGCGTCGCAGTCAAACAAAAACTCGTTGAAGTCCAGAAACTCAGGCAGCAAGTTCGGTGCGATCAGCAAGGTGGTGTCCAAGGCCTCGGGGTCGGCCTGGGCCAAGTGCGTGAGTTCATGCGCCAACACTTTCAACACCGCTTCGGGGTCGCTGGCTTGGCACACCACGTATCGAAGCTGCTGTTTGACCACCACCGCTTTGGCAAAGGGACACAGGTTCAGGCCAATCACCGCCTTCTCCAGCCAAGCCTGGGTGTCGCTGATGAACTGCGCGTCGCTGTTCATGGCTGCAGGGTGGTGCCGGTGATGCGGGCATGTTCCCGACTGGCAAAGCGGTCGGTCATGCCAGCGATGTAGTCGGCAACCGCTCGGGGAAGATTGTCACGCTTGGCATGGCCCTCGGGCATGGCTTGGGGTTGGTTCAGGTAAGCCTGGAACAGTTCGCGCACCACCTGCTTGGCCCAATCGGTGGTGTGCATCACCTGTGGGTGACGGTACAAATGGTGCAGCAAAAATGTTTTCAGCTGTGCCGAGCGTTGTTGCATGGGGGCAGAAAACATCACCAAGGCAGGCGCAGCGCGTACCGCCTCCACGCTGACAGGTGCGTGTTGTTCAAGGGCACGTTGGGTGGCTTGCAACACATCGTAGACCTGATCACTCAACATGCGCCGTATGGTTTCGTACAACAAGCGCCTGCCGGACAAATCTGCAAATTCATTTTCCACTTGGCGGCGGTAGTCATCAAACAAGGCCACGTCTTCGAGTTGCGCCATGCTGATGAGGCCCGAGCGCACACCATCGTCAATATCGTGGGCGTTGTAAGCCATCTCGTCGGCGATATTGCACAACTGCGCCTCTAGGTTGGGCTGGTTTTTTGTCAAGAAACGTGCGGCCACGCCGCCAGGTTCTTGTGCCTCCAACAGCTGCGCATTGCGAACCGAGCAGTGTTTCAAAATGCCTTCACGGGTTTCAAAGCAGAGGTTGAGGCCATCAAACTGGGGGTAACGTTCTTCCAAGCCATCGACCACCCGCAGGCTTTGCAAGTTGTGCTCAAACCCGCCATAGGGCGCCATGCACTCGTTCAAAGCGTCTTGCCCTGCATGGCCAAAAGGCGTATGGCCCAAATCGTGCGCCAAGGCAATGGCCTCCACCAAATCTTCATGCAAGCCCAGTGTGCGGGCCATGGATCGGGCCAGTTGCGCCACCTCCAAAGAATGCGTCAAGCGGGTGCGAAACAAATCGCCTTCATGGTTTAAAAAAACCTGGGTTTTGTAAACCAAACGGCGAAACGCGGTGGAATGCACGATGCGGTCGCGGTCGCGCTGAAACGCATTGCGCGTGGGCGCATCGCTCTCGGGGAAACGACGCCCCCGCGAGTCAGCAGGGTCACAAGCGTAGGCTGCCAAAGTCAACGGCAACAAGCCTGCACCACCTGGGCCACCAAGGCATCAGGCGCACCACGCACCACCGCAGTCCCGGGTGGGTCGATCAGCACAAAGCGGATGTCACCCGCCTCGGCTTTTTTGTCCACCCGCATATGGTGCAAATAAACCTCGGCACCCAAAGCAGGGCCCACGGTGGGTAAGCCGGCACGGGCAATGAGGGCAGTGAGTCGTTCAGTGAAGGCCTCGTCCACCAAGCCCAAACGCTGCGACAACTGTGCAGCCATGACCATGCCGCAACCCACCGCCTCGCCGTGCAGCCATTCGCCAAAACCCAAACCCGCTTCGATGGCGTGGCCAAAGGTATGACCGAAATTCAAAATCGCCCGCAAGCCTGATTCGCGCTCGTCTTGGCCCACCACATGCGCTTTGATCTCGCAACTGCGCTGCACCGCATAAGCCAGTGCTTGCGGGTCGCGCGCCCCTAAATCGTCGATGTGCTGCTCGATCCAGTCGAGGAAAGCCATGTCAGCGATGGGGCCGTATTTGATGACCTCGGCCAAACCCGCGCTGAGTTCTCGCGCAGGCAAGCTTTGCAAGGTGTGCAGATCGCAGACCACGCGCTCGGGTTGGTAGAACGCGCCGATCATGTTTTTGCCAATCGGGTGGTTGATGGCGGTTTTGCCACCCACCGAAGAATCGACCTGCGCCAGCAAAGTGGTCGGCACCTGCACAAACGGCACACCGCGCATATAGCAAGCCGCTGCAAAGCCGGTGATGTCGCCGATCACGCCACCGCCCAGTGCGAACAAAACGGTTTTGCGGTCGCAAGCGTTTTCTAGCAAGACATCGAAAATGCTTTGCAAGGTTTCCCAGGTTTTGAAGGCCTCGCCATCGGGCAGGCTGAGGGTCAGCACCTTGGGGTAATGGGCTGACAAACTGCGCTGCAATTGCTGCGCATACAAAGGTCCCACCGTGTCATTGGTGACGATCAACGCGACCGCTGCGCGGGGCAAGCCTTGCCAAGCTGCTGGGCTATCCAACAAACCGGGTGCGATTTGGATGGCGTAGCTGCGCTCACCCAAGTCGATCTGAACCTGGCCTGCGCTGGGACTGGGGTGGTGGGTGGTCATCTGGCGGGAGTCTCCATGGGCAGCACGCCCGCGAGTTCGAGTTGGCTCATGATCATGGTGACCATGGTTGAGATGCGGGGGCGGCTGGTTTCAATCACGAAATGGGCAGCGGCTTGGTAACTGGGGTCACGTTGCTCAAACAGGTCCAGGAGTTTGGCCATGGGGTCGTCCACCTGTAGCAAGGGGCGGTGTGTGTCGTGCCGCAAGCGGCGGTAGAGCTCATCGGGTGTGACCCGCAGGTAAATCACCTGGGTGCGCTCGCGCAACAGCGCGCGGTTGGCTTCGCGCAAGACCGCGCCGCCGCCGGTTGCCAGCACGCCGCAAGCGGTGCGGGTCATGTCGTCGAGCACCTGGGACTCCATGTCGCGAAAAGCTTGTTCGCCCTCACGCTCAAAAAACTCGCGGATGCTGCAAGCGATGCGCAATTCGATCACCTGGTCGGTGTCGACAAATCCCACGCCCAATTTGCGCGCGAGTTGCCGTCCAACCGTTGATTTGCCGCTGCCCGGCATGCCCACCAATGCCAACACGATAGATGCTTTCTCAAGGTGCAGAGGCACCTTGCTGAAGCATTTTAGGGCTTAGGAATATCAGCAGCTCCTGCTTGTGCTGGCGTTGACTGCGGTTGCCAAACAACCAAGACCAAGCCGGCAGGTCTCGCAAGCCTGGCACGCCGGCGCGGTTGTCGTTGTGGCTGGTCTCGTAAATGCCGCCAATCATCACCGTGCCACCGTCTTCGACCCGCACCTGGGTGCTGACATGCTTGGTGTCAATCGCAAACCCCGCGGGCGTGCTTTGACCGACACTGTCTTTGTGCACCTCCAGCCTCATGGTGATGCTGCCCTCGGGCGTGATCTGTGGCGTGACCTCCAAGCGCAAATTGGCTTTGCGAAACGCGATCGATGTCACCCCATTGGCACCGGCCAAGGTGTAGGGCAATTCCGTGCCTTGCTCGATCACCGCTTTGGCTTGGTCGGCGGTGACCAAGCGCGGACTGGCCACCACCCGCCCCAAACCCTGTGCCTCCAAGGCTGACAACTCCACACCCAAGCGTTGGCTGTGACTGGCGTTGAACAAACTCAGTGCCACCTGTGGTGCTTGTGCACCCTGCAAAGGGCTGGCCGGCAGGTTGATGTTGGGTGTGCCGCTGTTGACCGCCAAGCGCACACCCAAGGAAGCGGCAAAGTTGTCTGATGCCTCAACGATCCGCGCTTCGATCAACACCTGGCGCTGCGCCACATCCACGCGCTCGATGAACTGTGCGACTTGCTGCAGGCGCTCGGGGATGTCGGTGACAAACAACTGGTTGGTGCGTGCATCTGTCATGGCGCTGCCGCGCGCGCTCAGCAAGCGGGGTGCAGCCGTGCCGGCGGGCGAAGCACCGACCGCCATCAACGCCCCCAACAAGTCGCCCGCCCGGGCGTGGTTCAGCGCAAACGCTTGGGTCTGCAAGGGTTCCAGCACCTGCATGGCGCTGCGGCTCTCTAACAACTGCTTTTCTCTGGCCGCCAACTCCGCCCATGGCGCCACCCACAACACCGAGCCTTGGCGCTGTTGCCCCAAGCCCTTGGTTTGCAAAATGGTGTGCAAAGCCTGGTCCCAAGGCACGTCTTGCAGCCGCAAGCTCAGGCTGCCGTTGACGCTGTCGGAGACCACCAGGTTGATGCCACTGAAATCAGCAATCACTTGCAGCGCCGTGCGCAGTTCGATCTGTTGAAACTGCATGCTGATCGGTGCGCCGCTGAACCCGGTTGCCGGGGTTTGGGCCACGGCCATGCTGGCCATGCAGCCGAGCAGCTTGCCCATCAGCCAGGCCAGTGACTGCCGCTTCATGGTTGGACCTGCCCGGGAAACCGAACCCGCTGTGATTGCCATTGCCCCCGTGCTTGGGGATGCCATTCCTGCAGCACCAGGTGGTCTGACCCAATCTCCACCACCCGGCCCCAGTTTTGTCCCCAGGCCTGGCCCACCGCCAGTGCTTGCACCCGACCCTGGGTGCGCACCAATGCGCGCTGCTGGCCCGGTTGCGACAACATCCCCACCCAGGCATGTTCTTCCAAGGCACGGCCCTGCCCAGGGGCATCCGCTGCCAGCCATGAGGCGGCCTGGGGCGGCAAGGCCAGGCGCAAACCATGGACCGCGAACGGGTTGTGCCAAACCTGCGGGCCAGACTGGACAGGCGGATGCGAAGGCGGCGCTGCAAGCGCGCTGTTTGGGGACGGCTGCGGCCGCAGACCTTCGGCGCTGGCCAGGGGGGCAGCTGGGGCCCAGGTGATGTCGAGTTGCAGCCAGGGGTGCGCTGGATTTGCTGGACCGGGCGCCGGGTCTGCTAGCCGGGTCAACTCGAAAGCCTGCACCCGTTGGCGCGGCAAACGCTGGGGCCATTGTTGCCACGCCGCCAACAGCTGAGGCAAGCTGCCTCGCCACTGCAGCTGATGGTCATTGACCATCTGGGCTTGCAAACCATGCTGTTGGGCCAGTTGCGCTGCCGCGCTGACATCGCTGGTCGGGTTTGCAGGCCAGGTTTGCCAAGCCGGCCAGGGCATGCCAGAGGGGTGCGGCAAAGCCTCCAAGGCCTGTATCTGCGCCCGCTGCTGACGCAGCTGCGTGCGCAGTGTTTCTAAGCGCGCGGCCATGGCTTGCTGGGCTTGCGGGTGTTGCCACCATGCACGCCACAAGTCTGCCGACAGGTAAAAGCTGCCCCAGCCGGTCAGGCACATGCTGGCCGCGCACAAGACCAAGGCCTGCGCCAAGCAGGGCCAGGCATGCCATACATGCCAGTGGCTGCGCCACTGCGGCCAAGGCGACTGACCCCACCAGCGGCTCATGCGGACCCCCCAGGGCTGCGCCACTGCAAGACAAACCGCTGTTGGCGACAGGCCAAGCCATCGTTTTCTCGCCAGGTCAAGGCCTGCATTTCCGTGTGCTGGGCTTGCAAGGCATCTTGCCAAGCTTGCACATGCGCAGGACTGATGGCCCATCCAGACAACTGCACTTGCTGATCGCGCCAGCCCAAGCGCTCGAGCTGGATACCGTGGGGCGACAAGGACAACACCTGTTGCAACACCTGCCAGGCTTGCGCTTGTTGGGCTTGCCATTGGGCCCAGTCACGCTGCACCTGCGCGACCTGCTGCTGACGCGCTTGCCACACCGACTGGTCTGCCAAGGCCGTTTCCAACTCGGTTTGGGCTTGCTGCCATGCCTGCATTTGCAAGCGCACAGGTTGATACCAGGCGCTCAAAAGTTGGTGCAAAACAAACACCGTGCCCGACGACATCAGACACGCCAAACACACGCCCCAGCGCCAGCGGCGCATGGCCCGGGCACGCAATTGCTCGCGCCATGGCAACAAGTTGAAATGGCTCATGGATTGACCACCCCCAAGGCCAGACCGCCCAGCACCGCCTGCTGGTCGGTGGTCAACGGTGTGGGGTGGCACGACTTGGCCACACCCTGGCTCACCGACGCTTGGCTTTGCCAGTCTTGCCAACGCTTGGCAGCTTGCCAAGGTGGCTCGATGCGAACCAGTGCCAAGCCCGCCGCACGGCAGCTGTGTTCAGCCGCGGTCACCCAAGCCCGAGGCGCGGCCAACACCTCCCAGGTCTGCAAAGCCTGCGCTTGCAATGCAGCCAACAACCAGGCGGGCCCAGGGGCAGCTGAGGCAGCCGGGGGGTCGACCTCCATGCGGAGGTGGTAATCCCACACCGCTTGGGCCAATGGCCAAGGCAGCAGGGTTTGCAGCTGACTTTGAATCTGCGCATGGGTTTGCTTGGCCGTCATGCCTGGCTCGAGTTGCAGGCTGAAGCGATGTGTTTGGGATTCAGGCAAAACCATGGCCGTGGCTTGCGCTTGAAAACCACTGCGCTGACGTGCCAGGCGCAATGCCGCCGGGTCGGGGCAAGCCTCTGGCAAAACCGCGCAGGGGGCCGCGTGTGGTTGCCAATGCCATTGCGGCAAGGGCGTGGAACCCGATCCCTGGGTTTGCGCCAAGGCCAAACCTTCGGCGGTGTGGAGCACGCCCAATCCTCGTCGAGTTGCTCTGGTGCGGTGAAACCAATGCATGCGATCGCCCTTTCTTGATTTGCCCTGTGCAGGGTTGTAATGGGGCTGACGGCACCAAGGCGTAAGCTGCGCTGACAAATTTTTTACAATCCACTTCACCTTGCCAACCAGGCCTTTGCGCCCATCCCCCCTTCATGCCACCCAGCCCCAAAACTGCCGAGCCGCCAAAAGCAGCCCCGCACCCAACACCTGCCAACAATTTGTGGCGCGTCCTGGGCAGCTTCTTGATGTGGTCCGTTGGTCTGGGTGCGGCTGGCATGGCCACGGTGCTGCTGCTGGTCGGGATCGCGCTGGCGATGGCCTATCCGCAATTGCCTGACATCTCTGAATTGGCGGATTACCGCCCGAAACTCTCGATGCGGGTGTTGTCCTTGGAAGGGCAAGTCATTGGCGAGTTTGGTGAAGAGCGGCGCAAGCTCATTCCCTTTAAAGACATCCCCGACGTGGTGAAAAACGCCGTGCTGTCGATCGAAGACGCCCGCTTCTACCAACACGGTGGCGTCGACTACATCGGTTTGGCGCGCGCCAGCTTGGCCAATGTCGGCCGCGCCAAGAGCCAGGGGGCCTCCACCATCACCATGCAGGTGGCCCGCAATGTGTATTTGACTTCTGAGAAAACCTTCACCCGCAAAATCTACGAGCTGCTCCTGACGTTCAAGCTCGAGCATTTGCTCACCAAGGACCAGATTTTTGAAATTTATTTGAACCAAATTTTCCTGGGGCACCGGGCCTATGGATTCGCTGCCGCTGCTGAAACCTACTTTGGCAAACCCATCCAGTCGCTCAGCATCGCTGAAGCCGCGATGCTGGCTGGCCTGCCCAAAGCGCCCTCGGCCTTCAACCCGATCAACAACCCCAAGCGGGCCCGCTCGCGCCAGCTCTACATCATTGAGCGCATGCAAGACAACGGTTTCATCACGGCCGAGCAGGCCGTCGCCGCCAAAGCCGAAGAGCTCACGATTCGCAGCATCAAGACCACCCCCTCGACCCATGCCGAGTTTGTCGCCGAGATGGCCCGACAACTCATGTTTGCGCAGTACGGGCCTGACATTTACACCCGCGGTCTGAATGTGCACACAACCATCAAAGCCGCTGACCAAGAAGTCGCTTACCAGGCACTGCGCCGTGGCATCTTGGATTACGAATTGCGCCAGGTCTACCGAGGCCCTGAAAAGTTCATCGCCTTGTCCAGCGACCCAGCTGAATTCGAAGATGCGATCGATGAAGCCTTGATTGAAGCAGGTGACAAAGGCGATTTGTTGGCTGCAGTGGTGCTGGAAGCCAACTCGAAAAAAGTGCGTGTGCTCAGACACAACAGTGAAGTCATCGAGATCACGGGTGAAGGCTTGAAACCGGTGCAGTCTGGTTTGGCTGACAAAGCGCCTCCCCACATCAAACTGCGCGCAGGCGCGGTGGTGCGGGTGACGAAAACCCCCAAGGGCGATTGGAGCCTGACGCAACTGCCCGAGGTCGAAGGCGCGTTTGTGGCGATGGACCCAAGCGACGGTGCCATTCGGTCTCTGGTCGGCGGCTTTGATTTCGACAAAAACAAATTCAACCATGTGACCCAGGCCTGGCGTCAACCCGGCTCCAGCTTCAAACCATTCATTTATTCGGCGGCGCTGGAACAGGGCTTCACCCCAGCCACCCTGGTCAATGATGCGCCGCTGTTTTTTGATGCCAGCGCCACCGGCAGCCAAGCCTGGGAGCCGAAAAATTACGATGGCAAATTCGAGGGCATCATGGGCTTGCGCACGGCCTTGGCCAAGTCCAAAAACATGGTGTCGATCCGTATCTTGCAAGCCGTTGGCCCACAAAATGCGCAAGACTGGATCAGCCGCTTTGGTTTCGACCCCGACAAACATCCAGCCTATCTGACCATGGCTTTGGGCGCGGGCTCGGTCACACCGCTGCAAGTCGCGCTTGGCTACTCGGTGTTTGCCAATGGCGGTTACCTGGTCAAGCCCTACCTGATCACCAAGGTCACGGATCCCCTGGGCAAAGTGCTGTCGAACTACACCCCGATCGAGCTGGATGAGCGCTCACGTGCGATCGAGCCGCGCAATGCCTTCTTGATGAGCCACTTGCTGCAAGAGGTGACCCGTTCAGGCACAGCGGCCCGCGCCCAGCAAGCGCTCAAGCGCAGCGATATTTATGGCAAGACCGGTACCACCAATGACTCGATGGACGCCTGGTTTGCGGGCTACCACCCTGACCTGACTGCCGTCACCTGGATTGGTTATGACACCCCACGCAAGCTCGGCGACAGGGAAACCGGCGGTGGCCTGAGCCTGCCGGTGTGGATTGCCTATATGCAGCACGCCCTGAAAAACATGCCGGTCACACCCATCCCGGTGCCAGCGGGGGTGGTCTACGAAGGCAATGACTGGTTCTACCAAGAGTTCACCCAAACCACTGGCGTGACCAGCTTGGGCATCGAAGACAAGCCGGCGGATGCGCAGGCCGAGGGCGAGAAAAAGAAAATCCTCGACATGTTCAAGGAATAAACCCAACGCTTGAACAAGCCTGTGGGATCAGGCCTGCGCCTGCAGGCTCAGTGGGTGGTGAAGACCAGGGGCAAGCCGGCTTGGCGGCTGGCGTCTTGGTTGAGTTGGGCCCAAAACTCCCCTTGCCCTTTGGTGTCTTGCCAATGCTGGCCATCAAACCGGTAGTGGTAACCACCACTTTGCGCTGCCAGCCAGACCTCTTGCAAGGGCTTTTGCAAATTCACAATGATTTGGCTGCGGTTGGCAAAGGTCAGGGTGACCATGCCGCCCACCCTTTGGTTGTCGATGTCATTGTCAGCATCCTGGTTCAAACGGTCACACGCTGTTTCGAGTTGCTCAAGCAAGGCTTCGGCGTGGTTCAAATAGTCAAGGTCGGTCATGGGAACGGGTCGCTGGCTGGAAAGTGGAAGGTCGCTTGGCTGCTTGAGCCAAGTGGCTGGGTACAATTTCACGATGAAAAAACCGATTCTAGGCAGGCTGCTTGTCCTTGCATGGGGCATGGCCTTGTTGCTTTCAGCCTGTGGTCAAAAGGGGGATCTTTTCATTCCCACCGACCCTGAGGCCAAAGACCGCGCTCAGTTCCCCCAAATTTTGCTGCCCCCCACACCATGAGCAACCCCCTGCCCGGCTCCCCGTTTCTGGCCTACCGAGATGCCCAGCTGCACCTAGAGCAAGTGCGCTTGCAAGACCTGGCGCAGCAACACGGCACCCCCCTGTTTGTGTACTCCAAAGCCGCCATGCTGGCAGCCTTGGCTGCCTACCAACGCGCCTTCCAAGGCCGCCAAGCGCGTATCCACTATGCGATGAAAGCCAATTCCTCGCTGGGCGTGTTGCAGGTGTTTGCCCAAGCCGGCTGCGGTTTTGACATCGTCTCCATCGGCGAGTTGCAGCGCGTGTTGGCCGCTGGCGGACAAGCGTCCAAGGTGATTTTTTCGGGTGTAGGCAAAAGCCGGGCTGAAATGCAGCAGGCCTTGCAAGCAGGCATCGCTTGTTTCAATGTCGAGAGCGAACCCGAGTTGGATGTGCTCAGCAGCGTGGCGGTGTCGTGCGGCTTGGTCGCCCCGGTGAGCATCCGCGTCAACCCCAACGTCGACCCGAAAACCCACCCCTATATTTCCACTGGCCTCAAGGGCAACAAATTCGGCATCGCCCATGACCGCACCTTGCAAGCCTACCAACACGCCGCTTCGCTGCCTGGTTTGAACATCGTGGGCATTGATTGCCACATCGGCTCCCAAATCACCACCAGCGAGCCCTACATGGACGCCTTGGACCGGGTGCTTGATTTGGTCGAACACATTGAAGCCGCCGGCATCCCGATCCACCACCTCGACTTTGGGGGCGGCTTAGGCATTGACTACAACGGCGACACGCCGCCGGCGGCCGATGCGCTGTGGGCGCAGTTGCTGGCCCGCTTAGACGCCCGCGGTTTTGGCGATCGGCAAATCATGATCGAGCCAGGGCGCTCGCTGGTGGGCAATGCCGGCGTGTGCTTGACCGAGGTGCAGTTCATCAAGCCGGGCGAGCAAAAAAACTTTTGCATCGTGGACGCGGCCATGAACGACCTGCCCCGCCCCGCGATGTACGAGGCCTTTCACCAAATCGTGCCCCTGCACACCCATGCGAGCGAGCCGATGGTGTACGACGTGGTCGGCCCCGTGTGCGAAAGCGGGGACTGGCTGGGCCGTGACCGAGCTTTGCATGTGAAAGCCGGTGAGATGCTGGCGGTGCTCTCCGCCGGGGCTTACTGCATGAGCATGTCCAGCAACTACAACAGCCGAGGCCGCGCGGCCGAGGTGTTGGTGGATGGCGCTGCCACGCATGTCATTCGGCAACGAGAAACCGTGCAAGACCAAATGCGCGGCGAGCACTTGGTTGACTGATCAAGGCCTGCGCCACCACCATACACGCCAGGCCATCAAACCGCTGAGCAAGGCGGCGTAAACCCAGACCTCAGCGAAGTTGTTTTTGCCTGCTCGCATCCAGAAAAAATGCAGCACCGACAACAGGGCAGACACATACACCACGCGGTGCAGCATTTGCCAACGCCGCCCACCCAAGGCTTTGACCGACAGGTTGTTCGAGGTCAGTGCCAAGGGCAGCATCAGCAACCAAGCCGACATGCCCAACCAAATGAAGGGCCGCTGGAGGATGTCGCGCCAGATGTCAGACAGCACCAAGCCTTGGTCAAACCAGGCGTAACACAGCAAATGCACACAGGCATAAACAAACGTGGCCACACCCAGGGTGCGCCGCAGGCGCAGCAAGCCGGGGGCTTTGAGCAACACACGCAAGGGGGTGATGGCCAACACCAGACACAGGCCGCGCAAGGTCCAGTCACCCGTGCTGCGGCTCAAGGCCTCGGCTGGGTTGGCACCCAAGAGGTCGTGGAAGGCGGCATACACCAGCCATGCCATGGGCAGCGCCAGCACCAGCGCCAGCAGTGGTTTGGCCCAGGGTGACAACAAGGCAAGGCGCCAATGCATGGGGAATCAGAAGTTTTTGGTCAGGTCCATGCCGGCATACAACTGACCCACCTGGGGTTCGTAGCCGTTGAACATCAGGGTCTTGGTTTTCTTGGCGAACAAGCCGCCGTCGCCGATGCGTCGCTCAGTGGCTTGGCTCCAACGGGGGTGGTCTACGCTTGGGTTGACATTGGAATAAAAGCCGTATTCGTGCGCTGCCGCTTTGTTCCAAGCCGTGGCAGGCTGCTTGTCGGTGAAACGGATTTTCACCAGGCTTTTGGCGCTTTTGAAACCGTACTTCCAAGGCACCACCAAACGCACCGGGGCGCCGTTTTGCTTGGGCAGCACTTCACCATACATGCCGAAGGTCAACAAGGTCAGTGGATGCATCGCTTCGTCCATGCGCAGTCCCTCGGTGTAGGGCCAGCTCAGGACGCGAGAGCCGACATAAGGCATGGTTTTGGGGTCGGCCAGGGTGACGAACTCCACATACTTGGCGCTGCCCAGGGGTTCCACCCGTTTGATCAGGGCCGACAGCGAGTACCCCACCCAAGGAATCACCATGGACCAACCTTCGACGCAGCGCATGCGGTAAATCCGTTCTTCCATCGGGCTGAGTTTGAGCAGGTCTTCCAAGGCCATGCGCCCGGGTTTTTTGACCAGCCCTTCAATCTCCACGCTCCAAGGCGAGGTGACGAGTTTGTGCGCCTGCTCAGCAGGGTCGCTTTTATCGGTGCCGAATTCGTAGAAGTTGTTGTAGGTGGTCGCGTCTTTGTAAGCGGTGATTGCCTCGGCCGTGCGGGCGGCCGGGACACCCGAGGGCACCGGGTTCAAGGGTGGCAACACGCCTGCGCGGGGCGTGGTTTGCGCCGACACCGGTCCGGCAGACATACCGGCGGCCGACGCCAGGCCCAGCATGCCTGCTTGCAAAAAATGCCTGCGTTGTGCATACACCTCGGGCGGCGTGACCTCGCTGCTGGCGGGCTGGTTGAAACCGTCTGTGAAAGTCTTGATCAACATGCATCACTCCTGAAATGAAAAAAGGCTGGCACCCGGCCAGCCTCAGAAACAACGGCCATCCGGCTGATCAGTTCAAACCAGCCATGTAGTCGGCCAAGGCTTTGATCTCGCGGTCGTTCAATTTGGCGGCCACTTGGTTCATTTGAAGGCTGTTTTTACGCACGCCGTCACGGAACTGGGTTAACTGGGACACGGTGTAGTCGGCGTGTTGGCCGCTCAAACGGGGATATTGCGAGGGAATGCCCGCGCCGGTGGGGCTGTGGCAACCGGCACAGGCGGGGATTTGGCGGTCAGCGATGCCGCCACGGTAGATCTTTTCACCCAGGGTGGCGAGTTCTTTGTCTTTGGCGAAACCTGGCTTGGCCTTGGTGCTGCTCAGGTAAGCAGCGACATTGCGCATGTCTTCTTCGCTCAAACCGGCTGCAAAACCAGCCATGACGGGGTTAGCACGTTTGCCGGATTTGTATTCAGCCAGCTGCTTGGCCAGGTATTCGGGGTGCTGTTGAGACAGCTTGGGATAAGCGGGCGTGGCGGAATTGCCTTCTGCGCCATGGCAGGAAGCGCAAACACCGTTGAAGACAGCAGCACCCTTGGCGGCATCGGCTTTGGGGGCGGCAGGGGCAGCACCTTCGGCGTGGACAGACAAGAAAATGGCCGAGAGGGCAACGGACAAGAGCAAACGGGCTGGCAAAGTCATGGCGTTGGGGGTGTTTAATAGTTCGACCATGATTCTACAATGCACCCCTGCACCCTCGGGGTGCGTACAAAGAAAAACCTCATGGCCACTCCCTCCCCCGCAGATGACGCGGCGCACACTGACCGCGTCAAGCAAGCCGTGGGCTGGCTGCACACCGCCCGTTTTCTGACCACGGCGGCCCAACTCCACCATTTACCGGCCTACCAACAGCCCGAAATCGCCTTTGTGGGCCGCTCCAACGCGGGCAAATCCACCTGCATCAATGTGCTGACCCAACAGCGCCAGCTGGCCTACGCCTCCAAAACCCCCGGTCGCACCCAGCACATCAACCTGTTCGCGCTGGGCCGGCAAAACCAAACCGACGCGGTGCTGGCCGATTTGCCCGGCTACGGCTATGCCGCCGTGCCCAAGGCCGACAAGGTGCGCTGGCAGCGGGTGATGGCCAATTACCTGATGACCCGCGACAACCTCAAGGGCGTGGTGCTGCTGTGCGACCCCCGCTTGGGGGTGACCGAGCTGGATGAGATCTTGCTCGAGGTGATCCGACCCAAGGTGGAAGATGGCCTGAAGTTCATGATGCTCTTGACCAAGTCGGACAAGCTCAACCGCACCGAGGCTGACAAAGCCTTGTCGATCGCCAAATTGCAGTCGGGTGGTGGTCAAGCGCATTTGTTTTCTGCCCTGAAGAAAAAGGGGGTGGAAGAGGTCAGCCTCCAGCTCTGGGATTGGACCCACCCCGACACCCCAACCGCATGATCACCGAGCAACGCGTTCACCTGCCCCACGGCATCGACTTGCAATGCCGAGTCGCTGGCAACCCAGAACGGCCGCTGATGGTGTTTTTGCATGGCTTTCCCGAAGCCGCGTTTGTGTGGGATGGGTTGCTGACCCATTTTTCCCAAGCTGCGCATGGCGGTTATTTTTGCGTGGCGCCGAACATGCGAGGCTATGGCGATTCCAGCGCACCCCTTGACCTCAAGGCCTACCGCGCCAAGCATTTGGTGCAAGACATCGCCGCTTTGGCGCAGTCCTTTTCCGCCGAGCCTTGTGTGTTGGTGGCGCACGA
This sequence comes from Bordetella parapertussis, assembly GCA_945890735.1. Taxonomy (GTDB): domain Bacteria; phylum Pseudomonadota; class Gammaproteobacteria; order Burkholderiales; family Burkholderiaceae_C; genus Limnohabitans. Next base: position 47,749 of record CAMDCZ010000008.1, read on the forward strand.
CTGGGGCGGTGCCGTGGCTTGGAACCTGGCCAACCAACTTCCCTCGCGACTCAAAGGCTTGGTCATTGTCAATTCACCGCACCCCGGCACGTTTTTGCGCGAACTGCAAAGCAGCCCCGAGCAACAGTCGTCCAGCGCCTACATGAATTTCTTGATCCGCCCGGACGCCGAAAGCCTGCTCGCCGAGGACGACTACCGCCGCTTGTGGGCGTTTTTCACCAACATGGGCGCGGCTGACGGCTCCCATGCCTGGCTGACCGAAGCAGTGAAACAGCAGTACCGCCAAGTGTGGGGCAAAGGCTTGACCGGTGCGCTCAACTACTACCGCGCCTCACCCCTGCGGCCACCACGCGACGGCGATGCAGCGGCCAATGCCATCGAGCTGCCCCTGGAGATGCTGCAAGTTCATGTGCCCACTTTGGTGATTTGGGGCATGCAAGACATCGCCTTGCCGCCCGGTCTCATAGATGGTCTGGACGCTTATGTGCCTGATTTGACTTTGCACCGCATCGAAGAAGGCACCCATTGGTTGGTGCACGAGCAACCCACGCGGGTCGCCCAACTCATTGAGGACTGGTTGGCTCGTACACCGACGCCTCGCCCGCCGGCCGGCTCTTGAAACGTTTGTGCACCCAGTAGTACTGCTCGGGTGCCACGCGCACCGCCTTTTCAATGTCATCGTTCATGCGCTGGGTGTCTGCTGACAAATCATCACTGGGGAAATCGGCCCACTGCGGCCCCATCTCCAAGGTGTAGCCGCTGGGCGTCAAGCGGGTGACCACGGTGCAGACCCGGGCTTGGCCGATTTTGGCAAAGCGCGGCAGCGAGGTCAGCGTGGCGGCTTTCACGCCAAAAAAACACGCCCACACCGCGCCCTCGATGCCGAAATCCATGTCGGGCGAGAAATGCAACCGCTGGCCTTGACGCAGCGCTTTGAGCAAAGGTTGCGGTCCTTCTTGGCGCGCCACCGACCACAAGCGTCCGGTGCGGTTGCGCCCCCGCATCATCCAGTCTTGCGCATGCTGGTCACTCAGCGGGACATAGACACAGGCCATGCGCACCTGTTGCAGCAAGGTCAAGGCAATCCCACCGGCATCCAAGCCCACCATGTGGGGCGCCAGCATGATCAGGGGCGAGGGGTCTTGCAACAGCTGCAGCTCACCGGTGCATTCCAAGCGTTGCCTCACCACACGCTCTGGTGCATGCCACAGCCAAGCTCGGTCGAGCAAAGACTGAGCCACCAAGACGAAATGCTTTTGCGCAAGCGCACGGCGATGGGCCGGCTCGCGCTCGGGCCAACACAAAGCCAGGTTGGTCGAGACCACGTGGCCGCGTCGCTCAGACACATGGAACAACACCTGTCCGAGCAACCAGCCCAAGGCCCGCAACCAAGACAGCGGCAGCCAGGACAAAGCCTGCATCAAGATCGCCAGGGGATTCATGCCTGGCCCTCTTGGCGAGGCTGCTTGAAACGACCATACCCCCACAGGTATTGACCAGGGCTTTGGCGTATCAAGCGTTCCATGGCTTGGTTGAGTTGCAGCACGGCTTTGCCCATGTCGGGATCGAGGGCCTGGCCCAAAGGCTCGACATGGATGCAATAGCCTTTGGCCTGAGGCAAACGCTCACCCCATGCCAGCAGCACCTGGGCTTGGGTTTGCAATGCCAGCCGCGCAGCCAAGGTCATGGTGTAGGCCTCACGCCCCCACATGCGCGACCAGGTGCCCATGCCCTCGGGCGGGACCTGGTCAGGCAGCAAGCCAATGGCTTGGCCACGTCGCAGTGCTTTGAGCAATTGGCGCACACCGTCCATGTTGGTGGGCACGGCACGCATGTGTGCACGCTCGCGGGCATGGCGCAAGAGTTCCCGCAGCCAGGCTTGGCGTGCCGGGCGGTAGAGCACCGTGATCGGCCCAAAGCGTGGACCCAAGTGCGCAGCGCAAGTGGGCGCGGTGATTTCATAGCAGCCCAAGTGCGGCGTCAAAAACAACACGCCTTGGCCTTTGGCGTAAGCGGCTTCGACGTGCTGCAAGCCGTTCCAAACAACTGGCATGGGAGCGCCGAACCAGACCCGAAAGGATTCCAGGGTTTGACAGCCTGCAGCGCCCACAGCGGCGCGCACTTGGGCAAAGGGGTAGCCCGCTTGCGATGACTGTGCTTTGAAGTGGCGCCGGTAAGTGGGTGACACGGCCCACACCAACCAACCCAGCATGAACCCCAAACGCTGCACCCAGGGCAACGGCAGGAAAGCCAAAAAACGAAACAGTCGGGTCATGACGTTGGCAAATGCGGTTGGCGATGCAGGGCAGCAGGCTGGCTTGGAGTCTTTGATTAGAATGCAGATTGTCGCTGAGTTAATGAAGCAACTTGCAGGGCGACACACTCGAAAGAGTCGACTGGTTCACCAGTCAGCTGCTAAAGCGTTCGCCAAACTCCTTGTTGGGCAACGCGTACCAACATTCACAGGAGCAATCACATGGCGAACGACTACCTATTCACTTCCGAATCCGTTTCAGAAGGTCACCCCGACAAAGTCGCTGACCAAATTTCTGACGCGATCTTGGACGCTATTTTCAAACAAGACCCGCGCAGCCGCGTGGCCGCGGAAACACTGACCAACACCGGTTTGGTGGTGCTGGCTGGCGAGATCACCACCAACGCACACGTGGACTACATCCAGGTGGCCCGCGACACGATCAAGCGCATCGGCTATGACAACACCGAGTACGGCATCGACTACAAGGGTTGCGCAGTCATGGTTTGCTATGACAAGCAGTCCAATGACATCGCCCAAGGCGTGGACCATGCGTCGGACGACCACCTGAACACCGGTGCTGGCGACCAGGGCTTGATGTTTGGCTATGCCTGCAACGAAACCCCCGATTTGATGCCCGCGCCTATTTACTATGCGCACCGCTTGGTCGAGCGCCAAGCGCAACTGCGCCGCGACGGCCGCCTGCCCTTTTTGCGCCCCGACGCCAAGAGCCAAGTCACCATGCGTTACGTGGACGGCAAGCCCCACAGCATCGACACCGTGGTGTTGTCCACCCAACACAGCCCTGACCAATCCGAGTCACAAACCAAAATGAAGGCGTCTTTCAACGAAGCCATCATTGAGGAAATCATCAAGCCCGTGTTGCCCAAAGAATGGCTCCAAGACACCCGCTACTTGATCAACCCGACCGGCCGTTTTGTCATTGGCGGCCCACAAGGTGATTGCGGTTTGACCGGTCGCAAAATCATCGTCGACACCTACGGCGGCGCTTGCCCCCATGGCGGTGGTGCTTTCTCTGGCAAAGACCCCTCCAAGGTCGACCGTTCTGCAGCGTATGCCGCGCGTTATGTCGCCAAAAACCTGGTGGCTGCAGGCTTGGCCACGCAATGCCAGGTGCAAGTGGCATACGCGATTGGTGTGGCCAAACCCATGAACATCACGGTCAACACCCACGGCACAGGCGTCATCCCTGACGACCAAATCGCCGCCTTGGTCAACGCGCATTTCGACCTGCGCCCCAAAGGCATCATCCAGATGCTCGACCTGCTGCGCCCGATCTACGAAAAAACCGCTGCCTATGGTCACTTTGGCCGCGACGAGCCCGAGTTCACCTGGGAGCGCACCGACCGCGCTGCTGCCCTGAAATCGGCCGCAGGCAAGTAAACCCCTGGCCCCGCAGCAGCGGGGCAAGTCAGGCGCTAGAGGCCATGGGCTTGGCAGAGCGCCTCACGCTGACCCGGCGCAAAGTTGATGCGCGCTGGGTCGCGTTCCACCGCTTTGAGCAAGCGCGGATTCATCACAGCAAACCACAGTGGCGGCACATAGGCCACCAAAAACATGCCCGCGTATCCGCTGGGCAGTTGAGGCGCATCGTCAAAATGCCGCAAGGCTTGGTAGCGTCTGGCCGCATGCGCATGGTGATCCGCATGGCGCTGCAAGTGAAACAAAATCCAATTGGAAAACACGTGGTTGCTGTTCCAGGAATGGCGGGGTTGGCAACGCTCGTAATGGCCATCGGCCTGTTTCAAACGCAACAAACCATAGTGCTCAACATAGTTGGCGGAGGTGAGTTGGAAATTGGTCCACAGGGCGGTTAAACACACAAAGGGCATCACCGCCCAACCCAGCCACAGCACCAAGCTGGTCCATAACAACGAGGTGATCAACAGACCTTGGAGGATCTGGTTGTGCAGACTGAACACGCGCAAGCCTGCCGCGGTCAGGCGCTGCGCCTCGAGCCGCCAAGCGCGTTTGGCGCTGCCAGGCATTTCGCGCAGCACAAAACGCCATATCGATTCACCCATGCGAGAAGAAGCGCAGTCTTCAGGGGTGGCTACTTGGGCATGGTGACCACGGTTGTGCTCGATCGTGAAGTGACCATAGGCAGAAGGAGCCAGGGCCAGCAAAGCCAACCAGCGCTCAAGGCGGTTGTGTTTATGCCCCAACTCATGCCCCAGGTTGATGCCAAAACCACCCACCGCGCCCGCGTTGAGCACCATGGCGACTTGCGCCCACCAAGGCAAGTCATGGGTTGCCACAAACCAGGCAGCAAACGCAAACGCACCCCACAACACGGGCACCAGTGCATAGGTGAGGAATCGATAGAAGCGGTCTGCCTCGAGTTGAGGCACAGCCCACTCAGGCGGGTTGTTGCGTGCTTCGCCCACCAAAGCATCGGCCAAGGGCACGGCCAGGTAGAGAAAGACCATGGGCCACCACAGCATGCGCGGGTCGCCTTGCCAAAGCATCAGCACAGGACCCAAACCTATCAGGGCAGGCACCCCCAAAGAAAACCACCACACCCAGCGCTTGGGATCTTGGTAAACCTCAGGCTGTGGTGTGGCGAGTGTGGGGGGCATGCGGGTTTCAGTTCAAACCAGAGATGTAGTGTGCCAGGTTTTCAATATCAGCTTCACTCAAGGTACTGGCCACACTGGTCATGTTGCCGGCATCGTTGGTGCGGGTTTTGGCCTTGAAATCTTTCATGGTCTTGATCACGTAGTCGTAGTTTTGGCCGGCGACTTTGGGAATTTCGTTTTGACCGACAAACTCGCCCAGGTGGCACATGGCACACAAAGTTTCATCGGCTTTGGCCTTGCCTAATTTGGCTTTGTCTGGATCAGCCTTGAAGCCTTTGCTGGTGAGTTTTTGCTTGGAGAAATAGTCGGCGATCTCCCGCATATCGTCCTTGGTCAAACCCGCCGTCATGGGGGTCATCAGGTCATTGTGGCGACGACCTTCTTGAAAATCGCGCAATTGCAAATAGGTGTAGCGGGCATTTTGGGCGGCCAAGCTGGGGACGCCTGGCATGCTGGCGTTGCCATTCACGCCATGGCAGCCTGCGCAAGCCGCGGCTTTGGCGGGCATGTCAGCCCAAGACAACCCGGGGGCTGACAAGCAAACCATTAGCCAGACCGCAGAGACAGAAGACAAAAGTTTTTTCATAGCGACACAGTAAAGAAACATGAAAAAAGGCCTGGGGGCACTCACGCACCCCACAGGCCTCGGACAGCTTGACGTTCAGTCAGCTCAGGGGAGTGCGAACACCACCACAGAGTTGCCACGTTTGGCATCGATCTGGTTGTTACCACCAGAGGCCACAGCGATGTATTGCTTGCCGCCCACAGAGTAGGACACAGCAGGTGCATTCACACCAGCGCCGGTTTGGTATTCCCACAGTTTCTTGCCGTTTCTGGCATCGAATGCGCGGAACAAACCATTGGCTTCACCGTTGAACACCAAGTTGCCTGCGGTTGCCAGCACGCCACCGATCAGGGGTTCGTCGGTTTCAAATTTCCATGCCACTTTGCCGGTGTCGATGTTGACAGCTGACAAACGACCGGATTGCTTTTCGCTGGGGATGGTTTTGAAAGCACCGCCCAACCACAGCTTGCCACCGGGGTACTTGGAGGCTTCGACGTGGTAAGTCATGGGTTGCAGCAAGTTGGCTGCATAAGCCATGCGGGTTTCTGGGTTGAAAGCCATGGGGCTCCACTCCACACCACCGTTGGCACCCAACATCATCTTGGCGCCTTCTTTGGTGGGCAATGTCCACAAACCGTCTTGGGGAACCATGGCTTCAGAGAAGCGGATCAAGTCGCCAGTGGCGCGGTCATGCACATAGACATGGCCGGTTTTGCCAGCGTGGATAGCCACTTTGGTCATCTTGCCATTTTTGCCCTTGGCTTCTGTCAGGATGACAGGTGACACGGCATCCAAGTCCCACACGTCATGGGCGATGTACTGGTGGTGCCATTTGTACTTGCCGGTGTTCAAGTCCACAGCAACCATGGAGTCGGTGTAGAGGTTGTCACCAGGACGCTCAGCGCCGTACAAGTCAGGCGAGGGGTTGCCCACCACGAAGAACACGGTGTTGGTCTCGAGGTCAACGGCTGGTGCCATCCATACGCCACCACCAAGGGTTTTGTAGAAATCGCCGCCTTGCTTGGCCAATTGCTCTTTTTCTGCCTTGATGTCGCGCAACATGTTGCGGCCAGTCGAGTCGTTCACAGCCCACACACCTTCATGGCCTTTTTCAGGGATGGTGTGGAAAGTCCATTGCAACTTACCGTCTTTGGCATCAAAGGATTTCACGAAGCCGCGGATACCGTATTCGCCGCCGTTCGTACCAATCAAGATACGGCCGTTGACGGCCACAGGTGCCATGGTTTCTGAGTAACCCAGTTCAGGGTCAGCGATTTGGGTTTCCCAAGCCAACTTACCGGTCTTGGCATCCAATGCCACCAATTTGGCATCCAAAGTGCCCATGAAAACATGGCCGCCAGAAATGGCCACACCACGGTTGTTAGGACCGCAGCAGTAAGTGGTGACTGGACCCATTTTGTGTTTGTAGTGCCAGAACTGCTTGCCAGTGACCGCATCGATGGCGTACACATGGTTGTAAGAAGTTGTCAGGTACATGACGCCATCAACCACGATCGGCGCGGTTTGCATCGACTCCAGCACTTCCGTTTGGAAGGTGAAGGCGGGACGCAATTTGCTCACGTTGTCAGTGTTGATTTGCTTGTTCTGGTTGTAACGGGTTTGTGAATAGCTGCCGTTGGTATGCAGGTTGTTCACCACGTCTTTGTCAGCAGCGCTCAATTGCGCTTGCCCAACAGAAATGTTTTTAACGACCTGCGCTTGGGCCACACTTCCCACCAAAACACCGACCGTCAAGCAGGCGATGGTTTTGGAAATTGACATTCCAATCTTTTGCATGTTTGCTCCTTCAGCCTTGCGGCCATTGTTTGAAAAACCAGGTATGTCATCGATTCAACCAAGGTTGCCGTGGATGACATCTCCAGAAGTCTGGGAATTTTTCTTAAGGTAACCTTGTGCTGTTGCAACACGAATCTGCCTTAAGGGAAAATTTCCCATGGCGCATCTTAACCATCCCATGTGGATAAGACCTCCATGGAAACCTCAGTCAAGGGAAATCCCTTAAGACCTCAACAGCCTAAGCACACACATTTCAGAGCCCAACCATGACGTTAACCCTGACCACTTTCCCCCGATTGCTTACTATTTGTTTCGCTTTGTCCCTGGGCGCACATGCCAGCGCATGGTCCCAAACCGACCCGAACCTGACGGTCAACGCTCAACTGTTGGTTGCAGCCCGTCAAGGTGATGCAGAAGCTGTGAAAAAAAGCCTCGACCGCGGGGCCATGCCCAATTCACGCAACCGCCTGGGAAAAACCACCTTGTTTTTGGCCATTGAAAAAAACCGGATGGACATCGTCCAAACCATGGTGAATGCCGGTGCCGATGTGAATTTGCCCTCGCTTGAGAAGGTCACACCTCTGATTGCAGCGGCTTATTCGGGCAATGCGGAGATCGTGAAGCTGCTGATCGACAAGGGCGCCAAACTCGAAGAGGTTGACCGGTTACGCAAATCTGCCCTGGTGTATGCAGCCGGCATGGGCCACACATTGGCCGTCGAGCATCTGCTCGCCGCAGGCGCCCGGGTCGATGCCGCCTATGTCGATGGCCTCACACCCTTGATGTGGGCCGCAGGCCAAGGCCATGCCGAAGCGGTCAAATTGTTGCTGGCCAAAGGGGCGGACAAATCCCTGAAGGACGAACGCGGCTTGACCGCTTTGGACATGGCCAAACAAGCCGCTCACACCGCGGTGGTGCCATTACTGCAAAACTGAGCTCACTGGTTGGGCTCATTGAAGCAGCTTTTTTCGACCTCGTCGTACATGGCTGCTCGCTGGGTATCGCTGTGGTAGATCAACCAAATTTGATCGGCAATGGCACGGGTGATGGCTTTGAACTCCAGATCGCAGTGGTGTTTGAGCTGGTCTTTGAAAGTCGGCTGTGAAAGCTGCCAATCGTTTTCTCGCAAGATAAAGGCGTAATGCACCAATTCGTGGCCTACCCCCCAGGTGACCATCTCTTTGGTGTAGTGCTCAATCGTGCGGGGCGCGATGCTGATTTGCATGCCGTATTCTGGAAATTCCTGGGTGGGGTATTGAAACCCCATGCGGGCAAATGTCGGCACATGCCAATCCAAAACCAATTTGGGGGGTGGTAAATCAGCTGGCGCCTGGGTGGTTTTTTTCACAAATGCCCACAAACGGTTGATCACATCGAAGTCGATTTCAGGCGGCGTGTATTCGATGGAATCGATTTCCCGCGCAGCTGCCCCCTGGCACAAGAGGACACACAGACCGAATGAAATGAAGCAGCGTTTGAAAAACATATTGGGGTTTCAGTGCATTGCATTGCATCATAAGCTTGCATTGGCCTGGGCATGACAGCCGGACCCGCACACAGTGGGACAGCCCGGCTGAACGGTTTGAGCTGTTTGGTATTCATTTTCTCTCGCCCGGCAACATAAAAATCGTCCAATGCGCCGCTTGATGGTCTTGAAAAAGCAAGGTTTGCCCGTATCATTAGCAGTCGAGGGTGGCGAGTGCTAACAGCATGGCCACTCCGTGACTGACCATGCACACCCGTGCATACATTGATTAATGATCCCTTTAGGAGAAACCATGAAACTTCGTCCTTTGCACGATCGCGTGATCGTCAAACGCATCGAAAGCGAAACCAAAACCGCATCTGGCATCGTCATCCCTGACAACGCTGCCGAAAAACCCGATCAAGGCGAAATCTTGGCTGTCGGCCCAGGCAAAGCCAACGACAAGGGTGACATCAAGCCTTTGGGCGTGAAAGTGGGCGACCGCGTGTTGTTTGGCAAGTACAGCGGCCAAACCGTCAAAGTCGATGGCGACGAACTGTTGGTCATGAAAGAAGAAGACCTGTTCGCTGTTGTCGAGAAATAAAGAGACGGCGCCTATCAGCGCCTGTCCAGCAAACCCTGGTGGTTTGACATCACTCACAACACGTTTTATTTCATTGAATTTTCTGGAGTCCTAACATGGCAGCAAAAGACGTAATCTTCGGCGGAGAAGCCCGCGCACGCATGGTTGAAGGCGTGAACATTTTGGCCAACGCGGTCAAAGTAACTTTAGGCCCCAAAGGCCGCAACGTGGTGCTCGAGCGCTCCTTCGGCGCCCCCACCGTGACCAAGGACGGTGTGTCCGTGGCCAAAGAAATCGAACTCAAAGACAAACTGCAAAACATGGGTGCGCAGATGGTCAAGGAAGTGGCTTCCAAAACCTCTGACAACGCAGGCGACGGCACCACCACCGCCACCGTGTTGGCCCAAGCCATCGTGCATGAAGGCATGAAATATGTGGCCGCCGGCATGAACCCCATGGACTTGAAGCGCGGCATCGACAAGGCAGTGACTGCCCTGATCGCCGAGCTGCAAAAAGCTTCCAAAGCCACCACCACCAGCAAAGAGATCGCCCAAGTCGGTTCGATCTCTGCCAACTCTGACACCAGCATTGGCGAGATCATCGCCAACGCCATGGACAAAGTCGGCAAAGAAGGCGTGATCACCGTGGAAGACGGCAAGTCACTGCAAAACGAACTCGACGTGGTCGAAGGCATGCAGTTTGACCGTGGCTACCTGTCACCCTACTTCATCAACAACCCTGACAAACAAGTCGCGTTGTTGGACAACCCCTTCGTGCTGCTGTTCGACAAAAAAATCAGCAACATCCGCGAACTGCTCCCCACCCTGGAAGCCGTGGCCAAAGCCGGTCGCCCGTTGTTGATCATTGCCGAAGAAGTCGACGGCGAAGCCCTGGCCACTTTGGTGGTCAACACCATCCGTGGCATCTTGAAAGTGGTTGCCGTCAAAGCCCCTGGCTTTGGTGACCGCCGCAAAGCCATGTTGGAAGACATCGCCATCCTGACCGGCGGCAAAGTCATCGCTGAAGAAATTGGCCTGACCTTGGAAAAAGTCACTTTGGCCGATCTGGGTTCTGCCAAGCGCATCGAAGTGGGCAAAGAAAACACCACCATCATTGATGGCGCTGGTGCTGCTGCTGACATCGAAGCACGTGTCAAGCAAATCCGTATCCAAATCGAAGAAGCCACCTCTGACTACGACCGCGAAAAACTGCAAGAGCGCGTGGCCAAATTGGCTGGCGGTGTTGCCGTGATCAAGGTGGGCGCTGCCACCGAAGTCGAAATGAAGGAAAAGAAAGCCCGCGTGGAAGATGCATTGCACGCTACCCGCGCGGCCGTCGAAGAAGGCATCGTGGCTGGCGGTGGTGTGGCCCTGCTGCGTGCACGTCAAGCGGCTGGCACCATCAAAGGTGACAACCCCGACCAAGACGCTGGCATCAAGCTGGTGTTGAAAGCGGTCGAGTCTCCCCTGCGCGAAATCGTCTACAACGCCGGTGGCGAACCTTCAGTGGTTGTCAATGCTGTGTTGGCTGGCAAAGGCAACTATGGTTTTAACGCCGCCAACGACACCTATGGCGACATGATCGAAATGGGTATCTTGGACCCCACCAAAGTGACACGCACTGCGTTGCAAAACGCAGCTTCTGTGGCCAGCTTGATGTTGACCACCGAAGCCATGATCGCTGAAGCACCTAAAGACGATGCAGGCCCTATGGGCGGCATGGGTGGTGGTGACATGGGTGGCATGGGCGGCATGGGTGGCATGGGCATGTAATTGCCCAGC
>CAMDCZ010000009.1 GCA_945890735.1 Bordetella parapertussis
TCGGCCGCCGGCCTCCAAGCCGACGCATCGCGCCAGCGCGTGACGCCCGAGGTCATGCAAGCCCTGCTGCAACTCGCCGATGAAAGCCAGGTGCTGTTGCAGGCGCAAGCCATGTTCAAGGGCGAAGCGATCAATGCCACCGAACAACGACCGGCTTTGCACATGGCCTTGCGCGGCAGCCATGCCGCTGATTTGCCTGGGCAAGCGCCTGCGCCTTGGGGCGCAGCCATCTCGGCCGAGGTGCAACGCGAGCTCCACCGATTCACCGATTTTGCAGAAGCCTTGCGTGCGGGCCATGTGCAAGGTTTCACTGGTCAGGCCATCACTGATGTGGTGAATCTGGGCATTGGCGGCTCAGACCTCGGGCCCCGCATGGCCACAGAAGCTTTGGGACAGTTGTCAACAGCGCTGGCGGCGCCTGCTGTGCGGGTGCACTACGTGTCGAATGTCGACCCCTGGTGCTTGGCCACCACCTTGGCACCGCTCAACCCAGCGCGCACTTTGTTCATCGTGCAAAGCAAAACCTTCACCACCCAAGAAACCCTGACCTTGGCGGCGTCTGCCAAGCGGTGGTTGCAAGACGCGGGCTGCAGCGCCGCGCTGTTGCCGCGTCAACTGGTGGCGGTCACCGCCAAGCCAGCCTTGGCACAAGCCGATGGGTTTTTGCCCGAGCACTGCTTTGTGTTTTGGGACTGGGTGGGCGGGCGTTACTCGGTGTGGTCGGCCATCGGGTTGCCGCTGGCCATCGCCATCGGTCGCGATGCGTTCATGCAAATGCTCGACGGCGGTCGCGCGATGGACCGGCATTTCACCGAGACGCCGGTTGCCGACAACCTGCCTTTGCTGATGGCCTTGTGGGGGGTGTGGAACCGCAATTTCTTGGGTGCCACCACCCACCATGTGGCGCCTTATGCCGCGCCACTGGGCCGATTGGTGCCTTTCTTGCAACAAATGGACATGGAGTCCAATGGCAAGCGGGTGCATGTGGACGGCAGCATCGCCAGCGTGGGCACCTCACCGGTGCTGTGGGGTGGCTTGGGCATTGACGGTCAGCACGCTTACTTTCAACTCTTGCACCAAGGCCAACACCTGGTGCCCATCGACTTCATCGGCGTGCGTCAAGGCCACACCGGCCTGCCCTTGGCAGCCGAACACCAGCGCGTCGTGCTGCTGAATTTGCAAGCCCAAACCCAAGCGCTGGCCCTGGGACGAAGTGTGGCCGACACCGAGCAGATGCTTCGCGACAGCGGCATGACGGCCGCGCAGGCACAGGCATTGGCACCGCACCGCAGCTTTGCGGGCAACGTGCCCAGCACCGTGCTGTGGCTCGAACAGCTCACGCCCTTTGGCTTGGGCGCGCTGATCGCGTTGTATGAACACAAGGTGTTTTGCCAAGCCGCTGTGTGGGGCGTGCATGCCTACGACCAATGGGGGGTGGAGCTGGGCAAGACCATGGCGCACGCGCTGGCGTCCAAGGCCTGAGCGCCGCGCCTGATGCTCAGGCGTGAAACAGCCTGGGCCGCAAAGGTCCCACCGCTTGCCCAATGGCGGCGATGTGTTCGGGTGTGGTGCCGCAGCAGCCGCCCAGGATGTTGACCAAGCCCTCCGCGGCGAACTCGTGCAACAAGCGGCTGGTGACATCGGGCGTTTCGTCAAAGCCGGTGTCGCTCATCGGGTTGGGCAAACCGGCATTGGGGTAACAGCTGATGAAGGTGTCGCCCGCCACCTTGGCCAGCTCCTGGATGTAGGGGCGCATCAACGCCGCACCCAAAGCGCAGTTCAAACCGATGGCCAAGGGCTGGGCGTGGCGCACGCTGTGCCAAAACGCGGTCACGGTTTGGCCGCTCAATATCCGCCCGGAGGCGTCGGTCACGGTGCCGCTGATGATCAGCGGCAGCCTCTCACCACTGGCCTCGAAATACTCGTCAATGGCAAACAGCGCCGCCTTGGCATTCAAGGTGTCGAAAATGGTCTCCAGCAGCAGCGCGTCCACGCCGCCTTCGACCAGCGCCTGCACTTGCTCGAAATAGGCCTGGCGCAGCTCCTCGAAATTCACATTGCGCGCACCGGGGTCGTTCACGTCCGGGCTGATGCTGGCGGTTTTCGGGGTCGGGCCCAAGGCGCCCAAGGCAAAGCGGGGTTTGTCGGGGGTGCTGAATTGGTCGCAAGCCGCGCGGGCGAGCTGGGCCGAGGCACGGTTCATCTCGATGGCCAAATCCGCCATGTCGTAATCGGCCTGGGCAATGGTGGTCGCGCCAAAGGTGTTGGTCTCCACCATGTCGGCGCCAGCGGCCAAATAGCCTTCGTGGATGTCGCGCACCACGTCCGGGCGGGTCAGGCTGAGCAACTCGTTGTTGCCCTTGATGTCGCGGTGAAAGTCGCTGAAACGCTCGCCCTGGCTGCCTGGGCCGCTGTAGCCTTGGCCCCGGTACTGGGCCTCGCTCAGCTTGAACCGTTGGATCATGGTGCCCATGGCGCCGTCCAAGATGGCGATGCGCTGCTTCAAAATGCCTGGCAGGGCCTGGCCGCGGGTGTATTTTTGGGGTTCGGACATGGTCGCCAATGAGACGCTGGTGGTGTGGCCATCATAAGGTTTTGGTCAGGCAGGGTGTTTTAGAATGCAACTCCTCTTGTTAAAGGTGTCTCCATGTCCAACGACCAAGCTCACGATCAAGCCAACGAAGATGTTGTTGAATCCATCGTTCCTTACATGCCTTATGTGCTGCCCATCGGCGGCGGCGTGCTGATTTTCTTGCTGGCCTTCATTGCCGTTTTCATGGCTTGATTGGCCAGCCAACCCTGCTCAAGACCACAGCGCCAGCCCCTTGGCGCTTTTTTTATTGGCTTGAGCTGAGCCCCTTGAGCGCAGGGGGCTGAGCTCAATCTTTAAGCTTAGGAGACCAGCATGACAACCACCGCCCAAGCAGGCGCGGGGCTGAACGCCCCATCTTTTGTGAAAAACCCCAAGCTCGTGGCCTGGGTCGCCGACATGGTGGCCCTGTGCAAGCCAGCAGCGGTGCATTGGTGTGATGGCAGTGATGCCGAGTACCAACAGCTGTGCCAAACGCTGGTCGAGGCTGGCACCTTCAAAAAGCTCAACCCTGCCAAACGCCCCAACTCGTTCTTGGCCTGCTCCGACCCCTCGGACGTGGCGCGCGTGGAAGACCGCACCTACATCTGCTCGGCGAAAAAAGAAAACGCCGGCCCCACCAACAACTGGATGGACCCCGCGGAAATGCGCCAAACCCTGCAACCGCTGTTTGACGGCTGCATGGCGGGGCGCACCATGTATGTGGTGCCTTTCTCCATGGGTCCCCTGGGCAGCCCGATTGCCCATATCGGCATCGAGCTGTCCGACAGCGCCTATGTCGCGGTCAACATGAAGATCATGACCCGCATGGGCAAAGCGGTGTATGACGTGTTGGGTGAGCACGGCGAGTTCGTGCCTTGCGTGCACACCGTGGGCGCGCCTTTGAAAGCCGGCGACCAAGATGTCAGCTGGCCTTGCAACACCACCAAGTACATCGTGCACTACCCCGAAACACGCGAAATCTGGTCTTATGGCTCAGGCTACGGCGGCAACGCGTTGCTGGGCAAAAAATGTTTCGCGCTGCGCATCGCTTCCAACATGGGCCGCGACCAGGGCTGGTTGGCCGAGCACATGCTGATCTTGGGCGTGACGAATCCCGAGGGCAAAAAATACCACGTGGCTGCAGCCTTCCCCAGCGCCTGCGGTAAGACCAATTTCGCCATGCTGATCCCGCCAGCGGGCATGCCCGGCTGGAAAGTCACCACCATCGGTGACGACATCGCCTGGATCAAACCGAGTGCCGATGGCCGCTTGCGTGCCATCAACCCCGAGGCGGGCTACTTTGGCGTGGCCCCCGGCACCAACACCTTGACCAACCCCAACTGCATGGCCAGCCTAGACCGTGACGTGATCTTCACCAATGTCGCGCTGACCGACGACGGCGATGTCTGGTGGGAAGGCATGGGCGACGCGCCCGCCCACTGCATCGACTGGCAAGGCAAAGACTGGACGCCCGCGATCGCCAAGGAAACCGGCGCGAAAGCGGCACACCCCAACGCCCGCTTCACCGTGGCCGCCACCAACAACCCCGCGCTCGACAGCGCCTGGGACGACCCGGCAGGCGTCACCATCGACGCCTTCATCTTCGGTGGTCGTCGCTCGACCACCGTGCCCTTGGTCACCGAAGCGCGTGACTGGGTCGAGGGCGTGTACATGGCCGCGACCATGGGCTCGGAGACCACCGCCGCCGCCGCTGGCCAACAAGGCGTGGTACGCCGCGATCCCTTCGCCATGCTGCCTTTCATGGGCTACAACATGAGCGACTATTTCCAGCACTGGCTGCAACTGGGCCAAAAGCTCCAAGCCAGTGGCGCCAAGCTGCCCGCCATCTACTGCGTCAACTGGTTCCGCAAGGGCGAAGACGGCAAGTTTGTCTGGCCAGGTTACGGCGAAAACATGCGTGTCTTGAAATGGATGATCGACCGCATCGAAGGCACGGCCCAAGGCGCTGAAAACGTGTTTGGCATCAGCCCCCATTTCAACGAGTTGAACTGGGCCGGCCTGAACTTCACGGCAGAGCAATTCAACAGCGTGACCCATGTCGACAAGGCCGCTTGGACGCAAGAGCTGACCCTGCACGAAGAACTGTTTCAACAGCTCGCGCACCACTTGCCGCCACAGTTGCCGGCCACCAAAGCCGCCATTGCCAAGCGCCTGGCTGCTTGAGCGGGCATGGCCAGCCGCATGACACACCCAGGACGGCACTGGCCAACGATCGCCCGGGAAACGCACTTTGCCGGCACCCGGCAGGTGTGTTGCTTTGCCGAGCGCCCCCGCAGCTTGCATGCCTTGCTGGCCAACGCGGTGGCGCGCAACCCCCAGGGCACAGCCCTGGTCTGTGATGACACCCGGCTGAGTTACCTCGAGCTCGACCAACAGGTGGGCCGCCTGGCCGCTGGCTGGCGCGCCTTGGGCGTGCAAGCCGGTGACCGCATCGCTTTGTTGCTGAGCAACCGCATCGAATTCGTGCTGAGCCTGCTGGCCGCCACCCGCTTGGGGGCAATCACCGTGCCGCTGAGCATCCGCGAACAAACACCTGGCTTGCACTACATGCTCGAGCACTGCGGCGCGACCATGCTGGTGCATGACGCGGCTTTGCACAGCGTGTTGCCGGGCGCGACAAGCCTGCCTGGCCTGAAATGGCGCGTGAGTTTCGATGGCTGCGCCGATGCGCTGGACTTTCAAGGCCTCTTGGCCGACATGCCACTGACCTCGGCGGCCCCGGTGGATGAAGAAGACACGGTGGTGATTTTGTACACCTCGGGTACCACAGGGCGGCCCAAGGGCGCGATGCTGAGCCACATGGGGGTGGTGCATTCCTGCATGCATTTCCAAATCGGCATGGGGCTGGGCCCCGCCGACTGCAGCATCGCAGCCGTGCCGCTCAGCCATGTCACCGGCTTGGTGGCGCTGGTCACCACCATGCTGCACGCCGCTGGCAAGCTGGTGATCCTGCCCACGTTCAAAGCCGCCTTGTTTTTGGATTTGGCGGTGCGCGAGCGCATGACCCACAGCCTGATGGTGCCGGCCATGTACAACCTGTGTTTGTTGCAAGACCCGTTTGCCCAACTCGACTTGAGCGCGTGGCGCGTCGGCGCCTATGGCGGCGCGCCAATGCCCGTGGCCAGCATCGAGGCCTTGGCCAGCCAGTTGCCGCAGTTGGTGCTGATGAATTGCTATGGCGCGACCGAAACCACCTCGCCCGCGACCATGATGCCGCCCGGTGAAACCGCCACACACAACGACACCGTGGGTGTGCCGGTGCCGTGCGCCGAGATGAAAGTGGTGGATGACGATGGCCGTGAACTGCCTGCGGGCGAGATGGGCGAGATCTGGATCAAAGGACCGATGGTGGTGGCGGGTTACTGGCACAACCCCGAGGCCACGGCCCAGGAGTTTGTCGACGGCTACTGGAAGTCTGGCGACATGGGCAGCATCGATGCACAAGGCTATGTGCGCATCCTCGACCGCAAAAAAGACATGCTCAACCGCGGCGGCTACAAGATTTACTGCATCGAGGTCGAGAACACCTTGTATGAACACCCGGCAGTCGCTGAGTGCGCCATCGTGGCCAAGCCTTGCCCGGTCTTGGGCGAGCGGGTGCATGCCTTCATCTCGCTGCGCCACCCGGTCGACGAGGCCGAACTCAGCGCGTTTTGCAGCACCCGGTTGTCGCGCGAGAAAGTGCCCGAGAGCTTCAGCTTGCGCGACACCCCTTTGCCGCGCAACGCCAACGGCAAATTGATGAAGCGGCTGATGCGAGACGAGTTGCTGGCCAGCCTGTCAGGCTGAGACGGCCTGCGCCAAAGCCACATAGTCCGCCACGGACACCTCTTCGGCGCGTCGCTGCACCTCGAACTCGCCGCTGAAACCACGCGCCTGGAGCCACTTGCCCAAGGTGTGGCGCAACAACTTGCGCCGCTGGCTGAACGCGACTTGCACCAACTCGCTGAGCAACGGCACATCCAACACCGCGGGCTTTGCCCAGGGCGTCATGCGCACCACCGCGCTGTCCACGCGCGGGGGCGGGTTGAACGCTTGCGGACCGACCAAGAGCACCATCTCCATGTCGTAGCGCCACTGCAGCATGACGCTCAAGCGGCCGTAGTTGGCGGTGGCGGGTTGGGCCACCATGCGCTCGACGACTTCTTTTTGCAACATGAAGTGCTGGTCTTTCACCACCCCCACATGCGCGAGCAGGTGAAACAAGATCGGCGTGGAGATGTTGTAGGGCAGGTTGCCCACCACCCGCAACGCCGAGGTTTGCAGCTGGTTTGCGAGCGCGGTGAAGTCGACCTTGAGCACATCCGCCTCCAACACCTGCAGTTGCGGGTGTTGGCGCAAACGGGCTGCCAAATCGCGGTCGAGCTCGATCACCTGAAGCTTGCCCAAACGCTCGACCAAGGGTTGGGTCATGGCGGCCAAGCCAGGACCGATCTCCACCATCGGTTCGCCGCTGTGTGGGGCGATCGCTTGCACGATCTGCTCGATCACCGCGCCATCGGTCAGGAAATGCTGACCAAAACGCTTGCGGGCGAGGTGTTGGGCCATCAAGCAGGTCGCAACTTATTGCGGGGCTTCACGGTATTCCACATAGGCGCGGCCGCGCACCTCGCTCTCCCAGGTTTTGTAAGCCTGGTCAAACTTGCGTTCGCGCAAGACATTGCGCGCCAAGTCCTGTTGGTCACGCAGGCTCAAGGGCGCCTCGCGCCGCTCCAGCACCTGCACCAGGTGCACGCCAAAGCGAGACACCAGCGGGTCGGCGATTTGCCCAGGCGACAAATTGTTCATGGTGGCCTCGAACTCCGGCACCATCATGCCGGGATTGGCCCAACCGAGGTCACCGCCTTGCTCGGCGCTGCCGTCTTGCGAATGGACCCGCGCCAGGTCTTCAAACGTGGCCAAACCGGTTTCGATTTGCTTTTTGAAGGTGGCGAGCTGGGCACGCGCTGCATCTTGGCTGAGCTTGCCGCCCGGGCGCAGCAGGATGTGACGCGCACGGGTTTGGGTGATGGTCGTCGGCAGGCTGTCGGTGCTGCGCCGCTCGAGCAACTTGAGGATGTGAAAACCCGCGCCAGATCGCACCGGACCGGTCACAGCGCCCACCGCCAAAGTCTTGACCGCATCCGCAAACAAACTGGGGTAGCGGTCGGGGCTGCGCAAGCCCAATTGCCCCCCGCTGGCGCGGTCAGGCGCTTGTGAGATTTGGGCGGCGAGCTTGCCAAAGTCTTCACCGGCCTTGAGTCGGGTCATGGCCTCATCGGCCTTGGTCATCAGCTTGGCCACCTCGTCGGCCGAAGCTTTCTCGGGCACGGCGATCAAGATATGGGCGATGTGGATGTCTGCATTGGCGCTGGCTTGGGTCAGCTTGCTTTCGCGCAAAAACGCGTCCACCTCAAAATCTTGGATCTTGATGCGCCCGGTGACCTCGCGCTCGCGCACCCGTTGCAACAAAATTTGCCGGCGGATTTGACCGCGGTACTGCTCCCAGGAAATGCCTTGCGCTTGCAAGCGCTGACGCATGTCGTCCAAGCTCAGTTGGTTGCGCTGGGCGGTGCTGGCGACGGCGGCATCGAGCTCTTCGGAACTGACTTGCAGGCCTGATTGCCGGGCAACCCCGAGTTGCGCAGCCTCGTCGATCAAGGTTTCCATCACTTCCATGAGCAAGGCGTTGCGGTTCATTTTGGCGGCAGCAGGGTCGGCCATCGCAGCCAGGCGGTTGACCTCCAGGTTGGTGATGGGTTCGTTGTCCACCACCGCCACAATGAAGTCGAGCGCCTTGGGCGCCTGGGCACTGACCACGCTTGGCGGAATCGCCGGCTCTGGCTTGGACAAGCTCAAGCCGGTGGCCGCCCTGGGCTTGACGGGCTTGAGGGCTTGCGCTTGCACCGGGGCCAGCGATGTGAGCACCATGGCGGCGCACAGCAGGGCCAAGGTGGTTCGAGAGGTAAAGGGCATGGGTTTGTCAGTCATATTGGCCAAATCGGCTGGGCGCGAGCCGGAACGGCTCACGCAAATGTTGGTAACGGGAAATATTGTCTCTGAGTGTTGAAACATTGCCCACGCCCAACTTGGAAAAATCGTTCAACTCCAATTGGAACATCAAGCGGGTGGTCGCGCTGGTCAAGGAGATTTGGTTGCGGGTCATGGCCGCACGCGCCACCCAGCAACCGGCATCGTATTCAAAGCCCAGCATCGAGTCGACCAAGCGTTTTTCTTTCAAGTTGTAGCTGAAGCGGCCCAAGCTGTACCACTGCTGCTCACCCAAACCGCGACCTTGTCGCTGGTCGACGCCGCGGTCACCCCACAGGTCGTTGAGTGGCCACTGCCAAGCGGTTTCGGCGGTTTCAGAGGACAGGCGTTGGTGACGATAGGCGGCACTGATGGTGCGGTAACCACTCGGGTTGTAGCGCGCGGCGAGGGACTCTCGCTCAGAGGTGCGCAGCACCGGGTTGTATTGCAGCATGCTGTCGAGACTCAAGCGTGGCGTGATGTTGACACTCGCGCCGGCCAACACATCGCTGTAGCTGCCGCTGATGGGGGTGTCGGTGGGGGTCAACAAAACCGATTGGTCGCTCAAGCGAAAACGCTGGGCCAGGCCAAAGCGCGCGCCTTCCGCGCCGGTGTCAGGGTTGATCAGGCGGGAGGTCGCGCCCACGGTGAAGGTGTGGGTGTCGGAGATGCGGTCGTTGCCTGAGAACGCGTTTTCGGTGAACACGGTGGCAAAGTTGAAGTCATTGAAACCCGTGTCGTAGTTAGGCAGGTCGTTTTGGGTGCGGGTGGGCGTTTTGACATAAAAGCCGCGCGGCTCCAGGGTTTGGGTCCAGTTCAAGCCGAACCACTTGACCGGGCGCTCCAGCACCGCGCCGGTATCCAAGCTGAAGGTGGGCACCACCGCGCTGCCGCTTTGGGTGGGTGTGCTGTTGCCATACATGCCCAGGTACGGGTTGTCGTATTGGTACTGCCTGGCATGCAAGATCACTTTGGGTGTGAGGTAACCATAAGGCACCAAAACGGGACGGCTCAGCTGGTTGGTCACCACCATGCGCAAGGCATTGGGTTGGAAGCAATAGCCGCTGCTGCTGTAAGTGTTGCAGTACAAGGCGCGGTCCACACTGAAGCGGGTGAGCTCGCCACCGACCTGCCAATCAAAACCGCCGCTGAGGTCCCCGCGCATGTAATTGGCATTGAGTTGCGGCAGGCGGTCAAACGGCGGGGCAATCGCTGCGGCTGGGTCAGGGTCTTGCATGGTTTGCCACTTCAACACACTCACACCGGTGGTCAAAGTGCCGCGCGCCCAGGTCAAGTTGGCGCTGTTGGGCAAGATGCGCTGGGCCAGCGGGTCGCCACTGACCGAGGCGAAGTCGCGCCAGTAGTTGGCGTCACTCACGCGGTTGAGGTTGAAGCCAAACCCGATCGGTTGGCTGACATCCCCCCAGCCGGTGTGGTTCAAGCTCAGGCCCCAGCGTGCTTGGCCGCGCAAGTCATCGATCGGCATGAGCTCGAGCCGCGCAGTGCCTTGAAACGGCGGCAGCGGCAAAGGTCGCTCCATGTACCTGAATTCATTGCTGAACTTCACGCCGCGCCGGGTCATGGGCGTGGCGGTGACGGTCAGGTCGCGGTTGGGCGCGAGGTTGGCATAGTACGGTTGGCTCACCTCCACCCCACCCAAGCTGTCCACGCCAAAAGTGGGCGGCAAAAACCCCGACTTGCGGTCATTGTTCAGGGGAAAGCTGAATGAAGGAATGGGCAACACCGGCAAGCCTTTGAAGCTCAACAAGGCATCGGTGGCCACCGCTTCGTTTTGATCCAGGTCAAAGCGGATGCGCTGGGCCGTGATGAACCAATCGGGCAACCAAGATGGGCCGGGTTTGCGGGTACAGGTGGTGTACATGGCTTGGCTGGCCACGGCGTTTTTCTCGTCTTGGAAGTCCAAGCGCTGGGCCGTGCCGTGGCCTTGGTTGCGCAGGAATTGGTATCGCGGCTGCAAGATAAACCCTTGCATCGCATCCACATAAAGCTGCAACGATTCGCCCTCATAACGGCTGCCCGCCCGGTTCATGTAGACCTGGCCGGTGGCGGTGGCTTGGTCCAGTGGCTGCAGATAGTCGATGCGGTCGGCGCGGATCAAGGTGTCGCCTCGGCGCAATTGCACCTGCCCTTGCAACACCGTGCGCAGGTCTGTTTGCCCGGTCACCGAGTCGCTCTGGACATAGGTGGGCTGGCGCTCTCGCTCGGCGCGCGACGGGGTTTCGGTCAAGGCGGCGCTGGGTTTGAGCTTCAGGGGTGCGCTGGGCGGCTTGGCACTGCTTTGTTCGGTCTGCGCCGCCGGTGTTGCCAGGCTTTCCAGGCTTTCGGCGGGCTTCAACCGCGGCGTTTGCGCGGCGGCAGTGATGACCCACAGGCCCATCCAAGGCAGCAAGCGAGCCAGCACCGACGAGTGAAAAAACATGCGCATGAAAGAAGGGGAGCGCTGGCAACAGCACTGTTTGTAGAATTTGGATTATCCATGAGCCACTTTCACCCCTCCGACAACGCCGCTTTCCCTGTCCCAGAAGCGGTTGCTTTGCTGGGATGGACCGAGCCTGCACGCGCTCACGCTTTCGCCCAATGGCTGCAAACCATCGCTGCCGCGCATGCCCTGCAGCCCACCAGCGTGCGTGTGGCCTCGGCTGACGCGAGTTTTCGGCGTTATTTCCGCATCGATGGCGCCCGCGGCAGTTTCATCCTGATGGATGCCCCGCCCGACAAAGAAAACAGCGAGCCTTTTGTGCGCATCGCCCAGCTCATGGCACATGCAGGTTTGCTTGTTCCCCGGGTCATTGCCTGGGACGAACGCCAAGGTTTCATGTTGCTGGACGACCTGGGCAGCCAGACCATGATGCAGGTGCTGCAAGACGCGCCTGCCCCGCGGCGACAAGCCCTGTTTGAACAAGCGGTCGATGCCCTGGTGCGTTGGCAACAAGCCTCCAAGCCGGGTGTGTTGCCGGCCTATGACGAGGCCTTGCTTCGCCGCGAGTTGCAGCTCTTTCCGGATTGGTACATCGGGCAGCACAAACAGATCCGGTTGAACGAGCCGCAGCAACAGCAGTTGCAGACCGTGTTTGACCGTTTGGTGGCCCACAACCTGGCCTCGCCCCAGGTGTTCGTGCACCGCGACTTCATGCCGCGCAACCTGATGGTGCCCGACGACCCCAACCAGCAGCGGTTGGGTGTGCTTGACTTCCAAGACGCGGTCTGCGGCCCGGTCACTTACGACATCGCCAGCCTGATGCGCGACGCCTTTGCCAGCTGGGACGAGGACTTCTGCCTGGACATCACGGTGCGCTACTGGCAACAAGCACGCGCAGCAGGTCTGCTCGACTTTGAGGACTGGCACAGCGACTTTGGGGCGTTTTACCGCGCGGTGGAATGGATGGGTTTGCAACGCCATTTGAAAGTCGCGGGCATCTTTGCACGCTTGACCTTGCGCGACGGCAAGCCGAAATACCTGGCCGACACACCGCGCTTCCTTGGCTACATGCGCGCCACCGCCAGCCGCTACCGCGAGCTCACGCCTTTGCTGCGTTTGCTCGACCAAATCGAAGGCGCCGAAGCCGTCACGGGCTATGCCTTTGGGCGGGTCTGAGGCATGCCACGCTTTCACGCCGCCTGCGCCCTGCACCCGGGGCTTGCTTTGCAACTGCCCGATGACACCGCGCGCCATGTGCAGGTGCTTCGCTTGCAGCCCGGCGACGAAATCAGCTTGTTCAATGGCCAAGGCGGCAGCTACAGCGCGCGCATTGTGCGCATGGGCAAACACACGGTGGACGCAGAGGTGCTGGCACACGACCCCAGCGAGCGTGAGTCGGCCTGCCAAACCCATGTGGCGCTGGGCATGCCAGCCAACGAGCGCATGGACTGGCTGGTGGAAAAAGCCACCGAGCTGGGGGTGGCGCGCATCACACCCTTGGTGACCCAGCACACGGTGCTGCGCTTGAGCGGCGAGCGGGCCTTGAAGCGCCAAGGGCACTGGCAGGGGATTGCACAAGCGGCTTGTGCCCAATCGGGCAGAAACCGGGTGCCGCTGATTGATGCGCCTGTGCCTTTGAGGGATTGGTTGGGCAGCCTGCCCGATCCGTCCCCGTCGTTGCGCTGCTTGTTGTCTTTTCAAGCCAATCGGCAGACATGGCAAAACGCCTGGGGCCAACACCCCAGCGCCCTGACCTTGCTCAGCGGCCCAGAAGGCGGTTTGAATGCCGAGGAAGAGGCCTGGGCGCAGGCCAAAGGTTTTCAAGCCGTCGGTTTGGGCGCCCGGGTGCTGCGGGCAGAGACTGCGCCTTTGGCCGTGCTGGCCCAGTTGCTCTGACGCCGGTTCAAGCCGGGGTGAATCGCTGGTCCAACCAGGCCACCATCCTGGCAAACACCTGTTGCTTTTCTGGGTCGTTGAAGATCTCGTGGTACATCACGTTGTAACAGTGCGATTGCAACCACTGGGGTGGGGCGGCTTTGGCAAACTGATCGCTGCCCTGCGGATTCACACACCGGTCTTGTCCGGCGTAAATCAGCAAAGCAGGGGTCTGCCAATCAGCGGCTTGTTGCACCGCTTGCTCGGCTTGGGAGATCAACCAAGCCGCCAAACCGGCGGAGATTTTGTCGTGCACCAAGCGGTCCTCACGGTACGCACGGACCACCTGCGCGTCGCGGGCCAGCCATGCCAAGGGCAGGCCATTGCTCACCCGCAGGTGCGGAAAGTAGGCGGGCAAGGTGGCCAGCAACAGTTTTTGCAACGGGTTGGTGAAGGCCGCCAGCGCGGGCGAGCTCATCACCACCGCGTCAGCGCTGCAGGCGCCTTGGGCTAGCGCGCGTTGCACCACCAAGCCGCCCAGGCTGTGGCCCAACAACACCAGGGGCTGGCCCCGTGGCTGCACCTCTCGAATGTCAGCCACCACAGCGGCCAAATCCTCCACCAGCTGGTTGGGCGTGGCGACATCGCCTCTGGCACCGCTGGACAAGCCATGGCCGACATGGTCATAGCCCGTCACGGCATACCCCGCCTGCTGCAGGGCATAGGCCACATGGTTGTAGCGGCCCATGTGTTCACCCAGGCCGTGCACCAACAACACTTGCGCTTTCGGGGTAGTCAGGGGTGCCGGCCAGTGGTAGCGCGCCAGACTGTGGTCTGCGCATACCCACTCGTCAATGGTGGGGTGAAACGCATGTTGGGCAGAAATCGTGGTCATGGAAACTTCAAAGTGGCTCAGCCGTCAATTGAAACACAGCCGTGGCTGCGCGCAGATTGGGCCACCAACGCACGGGTGCATGCTCTTGCAAACCAAAGGCGTCTTGTATGCGCAGGTGGTTGTGGTGGGCCAGGGTTTGGAAGTCGGCAAAGGTGCCCACACGGATATTGGGGGTGTCATACCACTGGAACGGCAGTTTTTTCGTGACCGGCATGTGGCCTTGCAGCACGCTCAAGCGGTTGGGCCAGTGCGCAAAATTGGGGAATGTGATGATGCCCATGCGCCCAACGCGCAGGGTTTCACGCAGCATGGTTTCTGCGTTGCGCAGGTGCTGCAAGGTGTCTATTTGCAGCACCACATCAAAGCTTTGGTCACCAAACATGGCCAAGCCCTGGTCCAGGTTGAGCTGAATGACTTGCACGCCGCGCTTGGTGCAGGCCAGCACATTGGCATCATCGATCTCGACCCCATAACCGCTGCAACCGTGGTGCTGCTGCAAATGCGCCAGCAGTTCGCCATGGCCACAACCCAGGTCCAAGACCCGGCTGCCAAAGGGCACCATGCGGGTCACCGCGTCACGCAACACCGTGTTCATGCAGCCCCCCCTGTCTGTATGCGCTCGAAATACGCCCGCACCAAAGACAGGTAGCGGGGGTCGTCCAACAAAAACGCGTCGTGTCCTTGGGGTGCATCGATCTCGGCATAGCTCACCTGCCGCTGGTTGGCCACCAAGGCTTGCACCATTTCCCGGCTGCGCGAAGGTGCAAAGCGCCAATCGGTGGTGAAGCTCACCAACAAAAACTGCGCGCTTGCCCGCGCCAAGGCTGCGGTCAGGTTGTTGTTGAACGCGCGGGCCGGGTCAAAATAGTCCAAAGCGCGGGTGATCAGCAAATAGGTGTTGGCATCGAAATACTCGCTGAACTTGTCACCTTGGTGGCGCAGGTAGCTCTCGATTTGAAACTCGATGTCCTGGGTGCTGTATTTCAAAGCCTCGCCACTTTGCAACATGCGGCCAAATTTGGTGTTCATCACGTCGTCGCTCAAATAGGTGATGTGCCCGAGCATCCGCGCGATCCGCAAGCCGCGTTTGGGCACCACACCATGCGCATAAAAATGGCCGCCGTGGAAATCCGGGTCGGTGACGATGGCGCGGCGAGCCACCTCATTGAAGGCAATGTTTTCCGCGTTCAAGTTGGGCGCACTGGCAATCACCACCGCGTGGCGCAAGCTGTCTGGGAACTGCAGGCTCCAACTCAGGGCTTGCATCCCCCCCAAACTGCCACCCATGACCGCCGCCAATTGGCCAATGCCCAGGGCATCCACCAAACGCTTTTGGGCCAGCACCCAGTCTTCCACGGTCACCACCGGGAAGTCGGCCCCATAGACGCGCCCGGTTTCAGGGTGGATGTGCATCGGCCCGGTCGAGCCGAAACACGAGCCCAGGTTGTTCACGCCAATCACCAAAAAGCGGTTGGTGTCCACCGGCTTGCCAGGCCCGATCATGTTGTCCCACCACCCCTCGCTCTTGGCCTGCCCTTCGTAGTGGCCAGCCACATGGTGTGACGCGTTCAGGGCATGGCAAATCAATACCGCGTTGTCACGCGCGGCATTGAGCTGGCCATAGGTTTCATAACTGAGCTGGTATGCAGGTAACACCCCGCCGCCTTGCAGCTGCAAAGGCTGGTCAAACGACATCGACTGGGGGTGCGCAATGAATGACATCCAAAAGATCCGGCAGTGCTAAAAACGTCGCCGGTTGGGCTGTCGTCTTTAGCTGAACTTGTTAAAGCGCCCGCAAGCTGAAGCAAATCGGCGCTGATCCAAAGTATAACCATGGCCTATGCCGCCCGTTTTGGCCTCACACCTGGACCGCTTAGGTCAACTGATTCTGGAGAAAACCCAGCATTGGCCTGGGGTGTCCCGCCGCGCTTTTTTGTTGTTTGGTTTGTCGGTCGGCATGCTCAATACGCTGGTGTTTTACTTTGAGCCTCAGACGACCGCCGGACAGGACTACAACCTTTACCAAGCCATGGCCTTCGCGGTCTTGCTCGGCTTGGTGATTTTTTTCAATGCAGTGACCTTTGCCTCGCACGCTTTTTTGGTCATCGTGTTTTTGTTCATCAACCTGATTTCGGCCATCAACGGTGGCGTGAATTCCCCCAACATGGGCTGGATGGCGTTGCTGCCTGTGTTGGCACTCATGATGTTCGGGCCCAAACACGCCTTGGCTTGGTTGGCCCTGGTGATCGGCTCGCACTGGCTGCAAACCATCGCCGTCTCCCAGGCTTGGGTGACAGGCGAGGTCGATGCCAGCATGTTTCCGGTTCACCATGCCTTGACATCGCGTTTGAATGTGTTGTGTCTGTTGGTGTTGGCGGTGTGTGTCTACGACTGGATGCACAGCAGCAAACGCCGGGAAATGGCTCAGCGCAACGCTGACCTGGAGCAAACACGCCTGGCCCTGCTGCAGGCGCAAAGCCACAAAGATGAATTCATCGCCTCTGTTGGCCATGAGCTGCGCACCCCGATGAATGCGATTTTGGGGCTCAACGATGTGTTGCAAACCGAGCTGGCTGACCAGCCGGCGTTGCACACCCTGGTGTTGCACATCCGGGAATCGACCGAGCAGCTGCTCAAGGTGGTCAATGACATCTTGGACATCTCTCAGCTGGAGGCCGCCCAGATCAGCCTGCACCCGTCTGCTTGCCATCTGCCAAGCTTGGTCAAGGCCGCGACCCAGGCCATCGCCCCTGCCGCGGCGGCCAAAGGCTTGCACATACAGACCCATGTGGACCTCGAGCTGCCTGACGCCGTGTGGCTTGACCAGCAGCGCTTGTTGCAGGTGCTGGCGCAATTGCTGGGCAACGCGGTGAAGTTCACCGCCAGCGGCAGCATAGGGCTGACTGTGCGGCGTTTGCCCGATCAGATCCGGTTCGAGGTGCAAGACACCGGGATTGGCATCTCACCTGAGCGTTTGCACAATGTGTTTAGCCGCTTTGAACATGCTGACATCGACACGCACCGCCAATACGGCGGCTCAGGCTTGGGCTTGGCCATCTGTGACCGGCTGGTGCGCCAGGCCGGCGGCACCATCGGTGTTGAACAAGTGCATCCGCACGGGACCTTGGTCTGGTTTGAATGGCCTTTGCAAGTGGCCGCCTCACCCGCCATCGCCAGCGAGCCGGCCCAGGCCGACATGTCCCTGGCCTACCGGGTCTTGGTGGTTGACGACAACCCGATGAACCAATTGGTGGTGGCGCTGATGCTGCAAAAGGTTTTGCCGCAGGCGGTGGTTCAGCAAGCCAGCAGTGGTGACCAGGCACTGTCCCTGTTGGCGCTCTCAGCCGTCGACCTGGTGTTGATGGACATGGTGATGCCCGGTATGGATGGGCTCGAAACCACCCGCCGCTTGCGCCAGCTGCCTGGTCTGGCGCGCTTGCCTGTGATCGGCCTGACAGCCAACAGCCAGTCGCAAGATGTGCAACGTTGTTTGCAAGTGGGCATGAACGATGTGTTGCTCAAGCCCTTGGACGTTGCCACATTGGCTCAATGTCTCCAGCGCCATTTGGGGGCCTTGCATGCTTGAGTCGCGTCACCCTTGGCTGCGTCTGTCCATGCCCGCTTGGATGGCAGCGGTTCGCCACCCGCCGTCCTATGTCTATCTCGTGATGGCTTTGGCTTGCGCCTCGGACATCTCCACCGCCTTGTCCTCCCCATTGCCTGTGGTGCGCTGGATGATGTGTGTCACCGCCTCGCTGTGGGCCGGGTTGATTGTGTTGCGTTACCGCGGTCTGTCTGTGGCTGTGGTGTTGCAACTCGGCTCGGTGCTGGCTGCCACTGAGGTGAGCCTGCAATCCCTGTTGATCGGCGGTCTTTACGCCAGCGTGATGAACTGGATGGGCGTCATTGTGGTGGCCAATTACTTTGTCGCCGGTCGGCTCATGGGTGCTGTTTGGTTTGCCGTGGTGCTGGTGCTGATTTATCTGCAGTGGCAGCTGCACCATGTCGGCGACTTCGGCGTGTTGCTGGGCGCCCATGCAGATCAGTCCATCGGCTCCTTTTTGGACTATTCGTTCATTTGCATCAGTTTGATGGTGGTGTTTTTGTTTTTTGACCAACGCCACCGCTTGACCATGGCCGAGCTCGGTGCCCGTCGCCTGGCACTGGAAGACTCGCAAAAAGAGCTGGAGCACACCTTGCAAATGCGCGAGCATTTCATTGCGTCGGTCAGCCATGAGTTGCGTACCCCGATGAATGCCATTTTGGGTTTGAACGCGTTTTTGCTCACCAGCGTGTCGAACAAGCCGCGAGCAGCGCAGGTGCTGGAACACACGCGCCAATCGGCCGGCCACTTGATGACGGTGATCAACGATGTGTTGGACTACAGCCAGTTCAAGTCAGGCCAGTTACGCGCAGACCTGGCCACCATGCCATTGCGTCAGGTGTTGCAAACCGCCTTTGATTTGTTCAAGCCACGCATCGACGAATTACCGGTGCGCTACCTGTGCACCATCGCAGACGATGTTCCCGACTGGGTGGTCAGTGACCGACACCGCTTGACACAGGTTTTGGTCAACTTGCTGGGTAACGCGATCAAGTTCACCCACCAAGGCGAAGTGGTGCTGGAGGTTCGTGTGGTGGATGAGGGGGTCAAGTTCAGTGTCAAGGACACCGGCATCGGCATTCCGGCGGCACAACAAGCCCGCTTGTTCGAGCGCTTCCACCAGGCCGATGCCAGCATCCAGCGTCGCTATGGCGGCAGTGGTTTGGGCTTGACCATCTCTCAGCGCTTGGTTCAGCTGCTGGGAGGCCACATGGGTTTTCACAGCGAGTCCGGCCAAGGGTCGGTTTTTTGGTTTTGGCTGCCGTTGCGCGCCGTGGCCGCCCCCGCTCCTTCGCAGCGCTCGCCGACCCAAGCACTTCGCTCGACCGCCCATGGCTGGCATTTTTTGCTGGTCGATGACCTGGCGGTCAACCGTTTATTGCTGCAGCATGTCTTGCAGGCCACATGGCCCAAGGCCAGCATCACGCAGGCCAGCAGTGGTGCACAGGCCCTGGAATGCTTGAAACAACAACCGTTTGACCTGGTGTTGATGGACATGGTGATGCCTGGCATGGATGGCATTGAAACCACGCGAGCCTTGCATCTTTGGATGCAAGCTGCGGACCAAGTCGCCCCGCCCGTGTTGGGTCTGACCGCCAATGTCAACCCAGACGATTTGCAGCGTTTCAAGGACGCGGGTTTGCAAGCCATCATGCTCAAGCCCTTTGAGCGTGATGCCCTGGTGATGCAGATCGACGCCTTGCTGTTGGCTTGAGCCTCTGCCAGCCGGGTAAGGCGTGTATTTCTTTGGTGCATTTATTGCTTAATGGGCTGGCGTTGCGCCTTTGGCGCATTTTTTTGCACCAAAAAAACACACCATTCCCCAGGAGATCTCATGGATGCACTTAAACAGGGCGCGGACGCTTTGTTCATCTTGCTTGGCGCCATCATGGTTTTGGCCATGCATGCCGGTTTTGCTTTTTTAGAGTTGGGCACGGTTCGCCGAAAAAACCAGGTCAATGCCCTGGTCAAGATCCTGGTGGATTTCAGTGTCTCCACCGTGGTGTATTTCCTGGTGGGCTACAGCGTGGCCTATGGCACCACGTTTTTGGTGGATGCCAGCACCCTGGCGCAGCGCAACGGCTACGACTTGGTGAAGTTCTTTTTCTTGCTGACATTTGCAGCCGCCATCCCCGCCATCGTCTCTGGCGGGATCGCAGAGCGTGCCCGCTTTTACCCTCAACTGATTGCAACTGCGGTCATCGTGGGTTTTATTTACCCCTTCTACGAGGGTATCGTATGGAACCAGCAGTTCGGCTTTCAAGCCTGGCTGAAGGCCACGACCGGGGCCGAGTTCCATGATTTCGCTGGCTCGGTGGTGGTGCACGCGGTGGGCGGCTGGATTGCGCTGCCGGCGGTGCTGTTGCTTGGCGCTCGCGCCAACCGCTATAAAAAGGATGGCGCGGTTGCCGCCCATCCACCCTCGAGCATCCCTTTTTTGGCGCTTGGCGCTTGGGTGTTGTGTGTTGGCTGGTTCGGCTTCAATGTGATGAGTGCACAAACCATCGACAAGGTCTCTGGTTTGGTGGCCGTCAACAGCTTGATGGCCATGGTCGGTGGCACCTTGACCGCCTTGTGGGTCGGGAAGAACGACCCCGGTTTTGTGCACAACGGGCCTCTGGCCGGCCTGGTCGCGGTCTGTGCTGGCTCGGATGTGATGCACCCCTTGGGGGCTTTGGTGGTCGGTGGCATCGCGGGTGCTTTGTTCGTCTTCATGTTCACCCTGACCCAAAACAAATGGAAGGTTGATGATGTTTTGGGCGTCTGGCCTTTGCATGGTCTGTGCGGCACTTGGGGGGGCATCGCTGCCGGCATCTTCGGCAGCACGGCCTTGGGCGGTTTGGGTGGCGTGACCTTGTCTGCCCAGCTGCTTGGCACTTTGCTGGGGGTGGCTTGGGCGGTGCTGTGTGGGGCCGTGCTTTACGGGGTTCTCAAGCGGGTGATCGGGCTGCGGTTGAGCCAAGAGGAAGAGTTTGAGGGCGCCGACCTGACGATCCACAAAATCAATTCCAGCCCCGAACATGACACCAGCTGGTGAGTTGTGTGGTTTTTTTGCTGTTTCAGTGCATCTTGTGAGGATAAACACTTGGTTTTATATCGGTTTTCTGCCTCATAATGGCCCGGACTGCGCTCAGACTCCAGGGTGGGCGCGCAGTGTGTGTGGTGATCGGCTAGTTTCGCTTCTTGGCTTTCGTGGACAGGTGCAATCGGGACTCCATCGCTTTTTTATTTGTTTTTATGGAGTCCCTGAATGGGCAACAAACTGTATGTC
Organism: Bordetella parapertussis; assembly: GCA_945890735.1. Taxonomy (GTDB): domain Bacteria; phylum Pseudomonadota; class Gammaproteobacteria; order Burkholderiales; family Burkholderiaceae_C; genus Limnohabitans. The sequence goes on from CAMDCZ010000009.1 coordinate 20,688, forward strand.
GGCAACCTGCCGTATTCCGTGCGCGATGGCGACTTGGAACAATCTTTTGGTCAATTTGGCACGGTCACCAGCGCCAAAGTCATGATGGAACGCGATACCGGTCGCTCCAAAGGCTTTGGTTTTGTGGAAATGGCCAGCGACGCCGAAGCACAAGCGGCCATCAGTGGCATGAATGGCCAACCTTTGGGTGGCCGCAGCCTGGTCGTCAATGAAGCGCGCCCCATGGAACCTCGTCCTCCCCGCAGTGGCGGCGGTGGCTACGGTGGTGGTGGTGGTGGCGGCTACGGTGGCGGTGGTGGTGGCGGCGGCTACGGTGGTGGCGGTGGCGGCGGCTACGGTGGCGGTGGCGGTGGCGGTCGTCGTGAAGGCGGCGGCGGTTACGGCGGTGGCGGCGGTCGTCGTGAAGGCGGCGGCGGTCGCAACGAATACTGATCTACCCGCATCACCCCAAAAGGCCTCTGTCGAGGCCTTTTTTCATGGGGTGACCGACTTGGGTGTCAGCACGGTGGTGACCCGCCCTCGCATTTGAATGACTTGGTTGAGGTTGTCTGCATGCATGTTGTCGCCCTTGAAGGTGTTGCGCCCTTGCACCGCTTGCACTGGCACATGGCTCTTGACCTCATCGGTGTTGGCGTAGAAGTGTAAAAACTCACTTGTCACGGTCAAGGCGTCTGGTTGGTCGGCTGTGGGTTGCCTATGCAGCCGGACTTCACCCATCAATTGAATTTCGCTGCCATCCTCATTGGTCAAGGCCTGCTTGGCCTGTCCCTGGGTGACATGGCCTTGGGTGGAATAGGACATGAACCGCGGTTGTTGCACCAGGGTGGTCATGCTGGTCGAGAAGTGTTGGGCCAGTGTCCCTTGCAGGTCATTTTTAAGCTGACCATTCAAGGCATAAACCCGCATCGAAAAATCACGCACCTCGTAATCAGGTATGTCCAGCGGCTTTTTGTCTGTGGCCAAGGTCTGGGATGGGGGTGCCGTGCGCAGCAGCCAGACCGTCGACAACAACATGAGACCCAGGCCCAGCAAGGGCAGCCAGGCCAACAGGGTCTCGAATGCTTGGCGGATGGACCGCCAAGGCCCAAGGTCGCGGCCGCCCTTGGGCGGCCCGAGTCTGTTCACGCCAAGGCCTCGTTGAGGTAGGCCCGGTAGTGGCCACTGGCTTGCAACAACAAGTCACACACTTCACGCACCGCACCTTGGCCACCACTGGCTTGGGTCACGTGGTGGGCGCGCGCCAACACCTCGGGGTGTGCGTTGGCGGGCGCAAAGGCCATGGCGCTGGGCAGCATCATGGCCAAGTCAGGCCAGTCATCCCCCATGGCGGCTGCTTGCTGCCAGTCCGCGCCCAAGGCTTGCAAACATTGCTCGGCAGCAGCCCTTTTGTCTTCCACCCCGAAACGGGCGTGCGCCAGTTGCAAAGCGGCCAACCGCATGCGCAGGGCCGGGCTGTCGCGGCCGGTGATGATCACGGCTTGGATTCCCGCTTTTTGCAGCATTTTCAAGCCATGCCCATCCAGGGTGTTGAAACGCTTGGTCGACTCGCCGTGCTCATTGAAATACAAACCACCGTCCGTCATCACACCATCGACATCGAGCAACAACACACGGACAGCTTTGGCTTGTGCCAACAATGCGGCTGGAAATCGGGCGGTGTTCATGTCAAATCACTTTCGCACGCATCAAATCATTGGTGTTGACAAAGCCACACAGCTGGCCTTGCGGGTCGACCACCATGACACTGGTGATGCGCTTGAGTTCCATCAGCTCGGCGGCTTGTGCCGCCAAGGCCGTGCTTGTCAATGTCACAGGGTTGGGCTGCATCACATCGGCCGCGGTGAGTTGGCGCATGTCTGTGCCTTTTTCAATCAAGCGACGCAAATCACCGTCGGTGAAGATGCCCAACACGTGTTGCTGGGCATCGACCACGGCCGACGCACCCAAGCCTTTGCGACTCATCTCGCGCATCAACTCGCCAAAGGAGGCGCTTGGCAACACCTGGGGCACATCCTCACCCTGGCGCATCACATCCGAGACATGGGTGAGCAGTCGCCTGCCCAAGCTGCCGCCTGGGTGCGATCGCGCAAAGTCATCCGCTTTGAAGCCTCGGGCATCTAAAACCGCTACCGCCAAAGCGTCTCCCAATGCCAGCTGCGCGGTGGTGCTGGCTGTGGGCGCCAAGTTCAAGGGACAGGCTTCTTTGTCGACACTGCAGTCGAGCACCCAGTTGGCATGCTGAGCCAGGGTGGATTGCAGGTTGCCTGTGATCGCCACCATGGCGATGCCTTGGCGTTTGATGATGGGCAATATGGCGGAGAGTTCTTCGCTCTCGCCGCTGTTGGACAAGGCCAACACCAGGTCTTCTTGCTTGACCATGCCCAAGTCGCCATGGCTGGCCTCTGCGGGGTGCACAAAAAAAGCCGGGGTTCCTGTGGAGGCCAGGGTGGCCGCGATTTTGCGACCTATGTGGCCGCTTTTGCCCATGCCCATGACCACCACACGCCCTCGCACCTGCAAAACCGCTTGCACGGTCTGCACAAATGCCTCACCCAAACGTTGTTGTACCGCCAAGATCGCCGCGGCTTCAATGGCCATGGTTTCACGCGCAAGGGACAACACGTGCTGGTCAGGAGATGGCTTGTGGCTGGTCATGGCTGCTGATTATGCTTTTTGCCAGGTGTTGGTTTATTTGCCGATGCAAAAGCGAGAAAAAATCTCGCCCAGCAAGTCGTCTGCCGTGAAGTCACCCGTCAAGCTGGTCAATGCCTGCTGCGCGAGTCGGCACTCTTCAGCCAACAGGTCCAGTGCTGGCGAGCGGTGGGTCAGATGCGTCGCTGCCGCTTGCAAATGCTGCCCCGCCTGTCGCAATGCTTGCAGATGCCTGGTGCGCGCGGTGAAAACACCTTCTTGGGTTTGCGGGGACCAGCCGGCCAAGCGCAGGATGTGTTGACGCAGCTCAGCCAGACCGTGGCCGGTTTTGGCTGAGATGCGCAAGACCGCATCGGCTGGCAAGTCCGAAGCCGTGCTGCAGGTGTCAGCCTTGTTGTCTACCTGTAGCAGCTGGGTTCGTGCCGGCATGCGCTGGTGTATCTGAGCGAGCAACTCCCTTTGCTGGGTTTGATAAGAGGCGTCCTGGGCTCGGCTCAAATCGTTGAGCAAAAGCACCATGTCGGCTTGTTGGATTTGCCCCCAGGCGCGGTCTATGCCGATTTGTTCAACCGCATCGGCCAAATGCATGTCGCGCAAGCCAGCGGTATCGAGCACATGGATGGGCACACCCTCGATCTGAATCGACTGCCCCAGCACATCACGGGTGGTGCCCGCAATCGGTGTGACGATCGCCAGCTCGGCGCCTGCCAAGGCATTGAGCAAAGAACTTTTGCCGGCATTGGGCTGTCCGGCAATCACCAATTTCAAGCCGTCGCGCAACAACGCCCCTTGTTCAGCTTGCGCCAACAAGCTTGCCAACTGGGCTTGCAACTCGCTCAGCTGTCGCGACACGCCCAGCTGCTCGATGAAATCGATGTCTTCTTCTGGAAAGTCCAAACTGGCTTCGATTTGCATCCGCACCTGCACCAAGGCTTGTGTCAAGGCATGAACTTGGTTGGAAAACACGCCTTGCAATGAGCGTCCGGCGCTGCGCACCGCGGCTTGGGTCTGGGCATCGATCAGGTCTGCCACGGCCTCGGCTTGTGCCAGATCGATCTTGTGGTTGAGGTAGGCGCGCTGGGTGAATTCACCCGGCTCGGCCATTCGCAGGTCTGCCAGCAGGGCCTGCCCTTGCGCGTTGAGGCCTTGCGCCAGGGCCAAGCAATGGGCCATCACCATGTGCAGCACCACGGCTCCCCCGTGACACTGCAACTCCAAGACATCTTCTCCGGTGTAACTGTGTGGCGCCGGAAAATACAAGCACAAGACCTGGTCTATCGATTGACCGTGTTCATCTTGCAAATGCAGCAAGTGGGCATGCCGGGGTTGGGGGCTGGTTTGACACAGTGTGTGTGCAAAGGCTTGCAAGCCTTTGCCGCTGATGCGAACCACACCCACGGCACCCCGCCCCGGCGGCGTGGCAATCGCCATGATGGGTGCACCGCGTTTGGCGAGCATGGCCTTCAGACGCCGGCGTCTGGGTGGCGCATCAATTCACGCCCAATTGCCGGTTGATCATCCATTGCTGCGCAATCGACAAAATGTTGTTGGACAACCAGTACAACACCAAACCCGCAGGGAAGAAAAAGAACATCACACTGAAGGCCAATGGCATGAACCACATCATCTTGGCTTGGATCGGGTCAGGCGGCGTCGGGTTGAGCCATGTTTGGAGCATGGATGTGGCGGTCATCAACAACGGCAGGATGAACCAGGGGTCTGGCACAGCCAGGTCGTTTACCCAGCCGATCCAAGGCGCGTTTCTCATTTCCACCGAAGCCAGCAACACCCAGTACAAAGCGATGAAGAAAGGGATCTGAACCGCAATCGGCAAACACCCGCCCAAGGGGTTGACCTTTTCTTCCCGGTAAATCTTCATCATCTCCGTTTGCATTTGCTGCGGGTTGTCCTTCAAGCGCTCACGCATTTCCATGATCTTGGGATTGATGGCTTTCATCTTGCCCATGCTTTTATAGGCCTGGGCATTGAGCCAATAGAAAGCGGCTTTGAGCACCACCACCAAGGCCACGATCGACCAACCCCAATTGCCAATCAGCAGATTCAGCTCGTACAGCAGCCAAAACAATGGCTTGGACAAGATGGTGAGCCAGCCATAGTCTTTGACCAACTCCAGGCCGGGATAAACCGCCTCCAGGGTTTTTTCCTCTTGCGGGCCAAGGAACAGGCGTGCGGTTTGTGTCAGCTGGCTGTTGGGCGCGACACTGGGCAAGGGCGCCACCATGCCGGCGGCATACAGGTTTTGGTCAATTTTTCGGGCAAAGATCTCCCTTTGCTGCCCGTCATCCAACAGCCAAGCACTGGCGAAGTAATGCTGCACCATCGCGACATAACCCTGCGAGCTTTGTTTCTCGAATTCGGCATTGTTCTTTTCAATGTCGGAGAACTCCACTTTTTGGAATTTTTTCTCGCTGGTGTAGACCGCTGGGCCTGTGAACGTGGAGTAAAAAGCCGACTCGCCTTCGAGCTTGTTGCCGTCGCGAACCAGTTGCACATACACCTGCGGGTTGATGGCTGTGGTGCCGGTATTGATGATGTCGTGCTGCACGCTCAGGGTGTAACTGCCGCGGCGCAAGGTGTAGGTTTTGACCAGCTTGACATCGCCGACAACGGGTGACTCAAACCGCACCTGTGTTTCTTGCTCACCGTCTTTGAGGTTGCTGCCAGCGACCAGACGCATGGGGGTTTTGTGGTTGGGCAAGCCTTGGTTACCGACGGCTGCGATCAGGCCGGTTTGTGCCATGTAGACACGCTCTTTGCTGTCGTCGAGCAGTTTCACCGGGCTGCCCGAACGCTGTGCATCGGTGTGTTTGAGCAGTTCAGCGCCAATCACATTGCCGCCTTCGCTGTCAAAAGTCAGTTTCAACAGGTCGGTGCTGACTTCGTGACGCTCACGGCTCACCGCTGGCGGGCTGCTCGTGGTTTGCGGCAGGGCGGTCACGTTGCTCGGCGCAGGTGTGCTGGCATCCACACCACCAGACACCGGCTTGACTGGATCTGCTGGCTTGATTGCGCTGGGGAAAAAGGTGGGTGGGTTGCCGTTATGGATTTGCCACTGGTCCCACAACATCACCAAAGAAAAACCAAAGACAACCCAGAGGATGGTGCGGCGAATATCGTTCATATGCGTGGTGGTTAGGAGGTGGAGTGTGTTTTGAACAGGGCGTCAGGCACCGGGTCATGGCCGCCGGCGCACCAGGGATGACAACGGCCCAGGCGCCGCAAGGTCAAGTAAGTGCCGCCGGCCGCCCCATGCCGGGCGAGTGCTTGGATCGCGTAGCGTGAGCAAGTCGGCTCAAATCGGCAGGCCGAACCCAGCCAGGGACTGAGGAAGAACCGGTAGGCTTTGACAAGGGCAATCAACAATCGCTGCATCATGGCTTGGGGGCGTGGGTGAACAGTTGCATGAGCTCGCTTCGAACCGCCGAGCGCAAAGCTGGCGAGGTGGCACTGGTGTAGACGCGGCGGTCAAATTCACGGCGCAAACGAACCACGCGGTCCGCGTTGTCGGCTGGCGATAAACATTGCGCAGCCACAGTGTAGATTTGTCGTTTGATGGTGTTGCGCGTGACAGCGCGTTTGGCCAGTCGTTTGGGAACCACCGCCCCGATGCGTGAGACCTGAGCGGGGGTGCGTTGGTGCAAAGCAAAATGCGCCGTGTTGACGGCAACGCCTGCGCCCATCACACCGTCAAAGTCAGCGCGCTGGGTGATTTTCTGCACACGGCCTGACAATCAGACAGCCAAACGCTTGCGGCCTTTGGCTCGACGGGCATTGATCACGGCGCGACCACCACGGGTTTTCATGCGGACCAAAAAGCCGTGGGTGCGCGCACGGCGCGTCTTCGAAGGTTGGTAAGTGCGTTTCATGGTCAATCTCTGCGTATAGGGAAAACCACAGATTATCTCTAATTTTCAAGCCCTTGTCCGAGAATCTGCCAGCAAAACCTGACTCGGGATGGAAATTTGCACAGACAGCCCTGGCTTTTGCCCAAACTGTGGATAAATTTTTGATAAAGTACGCCCAATGCATCCTCATCCCGAACCTATCCACAGTTTTTCTAGCGCGCGCTCGGTGTCATGAGTTCGCCAACCTCCTCACCTTCTTCTGACCAAGCCGATGCGGGCCAAGCCTTGTGGCAAACCTGCATCGACCAGTTGGCTCAGGAGTTGCCCGAGCAGCAATTCAATACCTGGATAAAGCCCCTGCAAGCCTCGGTCAGTGAGGACTTCACCCGCATGCGGGTGGTGGTTGCCAACCGCTTCAAGCTCGATTGGATCCGCGCCCAATACGCGGGCCGCATCACCGCTTTGCTCAGCCAGTCCTATGGCCAAGACATCGGGCTGGATTTTGTGCTGGAAACCAAGGACGCGCCGGTCCGGCAAGCTGTCCGTCAGCCCATGAACGAGCCCGAGGACTTTGGCGCCAACAGCATGGCTGGCGCAGAGCCTGCTTTGAACGGGTTTAAGAACCGACTCAACAGCAGCCTGTGCTTTGGCAGCTTGGTCGAGGGCACCGCCAACCGGATGGCACGCGCGGCCGCGATGCACGTGGCCAATGTGCCTGGACAGCTTTACAACCCCTTGTTTATCTATGGCGGCGTGGGCTTGGGCAAAACCCATTTGATGCACGCGGTGGGCAACCAGTTGCTGCAAAACAAACCAGACGCCAAGGTTTTGTACATCCATGCCGAACAATTTGTGTCGGATGTGGTCAAGGCTTACCAGCGCAAAACCTTTGATGAATTCAAGCACCACTACCACTCGCTGGACCTGTTGCTGATCGATGACGTGCAATTTTTTGCCAACAAGGACCGCACCCAGGAAGAGTTTTTCAATGCCTTTGAGGCTTTGCTGGCCAAAAAGTCGCACATCGTGATGACCAGCGACACCTATCCCAAAGGCTTGGCCGACATCCACGAGCGCCTGGTCTCTCGCTTTGACTCGGGCTTGACGGTAGCGATTGAGCCGCCGGAGTTGGAAATGCGGGTGGCCATTTTGATCAACAAGGCCCGCTCAGAAGGCGCTGAGATGCCTGAAGAAGTGGCTTTTTTCGTTGCCAAAAACGTGCGCTCCAACGTGCGTGAGCTCGAAGGCGCGCTGCGTAAAATTTTGGCCTATTCGCGTTTCAACCAAAAAGAAGTCTCGATCCAGCTCGCCCGCGACGCCTTGCGCGACCTGCTGTCGATCCAAAACCGCCAAATTTCTGTGGAAAACATCCAGAAAACCGTCGCCGACTATTACAAGATCAAAGTGGCTGACATGTATTCCAAAAAGCGCCCGGCTTCGATTGCCCGGCCTCGTCAAATCGCCATGTACCTGGCCAAAGAGTTGACCCAAAAAAGCTTGCCTGAAATCGGTGAACTGTTCGGTGGACGCGACCACACGACGGTCTTGCATGCGGTACGCAAGATCTCGGGCGAACGCCTGACCCTCAGTGAACTCAACCAGCAACTGCACGTGCTGGAACAAACATTGAAAGGCTAAGGAATGCTTTCGTTTGATCCAAACCCTGTGCAAAGTTCTGGCATAACCCATGGGTTATCCACAGGCCAAGCAACGGGGCTGAAGTTATCCCCTTTTCACGCATGCCAGTCAGCCTGCTTACAAACAGTGTTTGAGGGTCACCAAGTTGTTGAAATAACAGTAGAAAATAGCCTTGTCCCCAGAAAACCGCTTGGCTTATCTACTACCACTATTGAAATATAAAGAATTTAAGAAGAGGATGACATGATTGTCTTGAAAGCCACCCAAGAACACATTCTTGCCGCATTGCAATCGGTTGCAGGCATTGTTGAGCGGCGTCACACCCTGCCGATTTTGGCCAATGTGATGCTGCGCAAAACCGGCACCGATGTGCAGCTCACCACCAGCGATTTGGAAATTCAAATACGCACCCAAGCTTCGTTGGGCGGTGACAGTGGCCATTTCAGCACCACGGTGGGGGCGCGAAAACTCATGGACATTTTGCGTTCCATGCCCAGTGACCAGACCGTGAGCTTGGAGTCCAGCCAAAACAAATTGCTGCTCAAAAGCGGCAAAAGCCGATTCACTTTGCAAACCTTGCCCGCCGACGATTTTCCTTTGGTGCAAGAGTCTGCCAGCTTTGGCCCGCTGTTCAGCATTCCGCAAAAAACCTTGAAAACGCTCTTGCAGCAAATTTCGTTTGCCATGGCGGTACACGACATCCGTTACTACCTCAACGGTATTTTGTTTGTGGCCGAAGGCAAGCAACTCAGCTTGGTGGCCACCGACGGCCACCGGTTGGCGTTCACGTCAGCGGTCCTTGAAGTTGAAGTGCCCAAGCAAGAAGTCATTTTGCCGCGCAAAACTGTCTTGGAATTGTTGCGTTTGCTGTCAGACAAAGACGGCAATATTGACATGCAATTCGCCTCGAACCAAGCGCGTTTTGCTTTTGATGGCAAAGAGTTTGTCACCAAATTGGTCGAAGGCAAGTTCCCCGACTACAACCGTGTCATTCCCAAGAGCCACAAAAACAGCGTCACCTTGGGTCGACAAGCATTGCTCACCACACTGCAGCGCATTGCGATTTTGACCAGCGATAAATTCAAGGGCGTGCGCATCAACTTAGAGCCCGGCTTGTTGCGCGTGGCTTCCAGCAATGCCGAGCAAGAAGAAGCGGTGGACGAGCTCGAAATCGATTACGGTGGTGACAGCATCGAGATCGGTTTCAACGTGTCTTACCTGATCGATGTGTTGGTCAACATGGGTGAAGAGATGGTGCGCATGGACCTGGCCGACTCGAACAGTTCGGTGCTGGTGACCATCCCAGACAATGATTTCTTCAAATACGTGGTCATGCCCATGCGCATTTGATGCGGCGGTTTGCATCTTGATTTTGTATGTTTTCGTGCATCCGCACGTGATGAATTGTGAATATGACGACCAGCAACACTGAACCCACTGACGGCCAAACGCCGGCTTTGCCAATCGCCGATCAAGGCTATGGTGAAAGCTCGATCCAAATCCTGGAGGGTCTGGAAGCTGTCCGCAAGCGCCCAGGCATGTACATCGGTGACACCTCGGATGGCACGGGTCTGCATCACCTGGTGTTTGAGGTGGTTGACAACTCGATTGACGAAGCCTTGGCCGGGCACTGTGACGACATCGTGGTCACGATCCATTCGGACAATTCGATCAGCGTCACCGACAACGGGCGTGGCATTCCCACCGGTGTCAAGATGGACGACAAGCATGAACCCAAGCGCAGCGCGTCTGAAATTGCCTTGACCGAGTTGCATGCGGGCGGCAAGTTCAACCAAAACAGCTACAAGGTCTCAGGTGGTTTGCACGGTGTGGGTGTGTCTTGTGTGAACGCGCTGAGCAAGTGGCTGCGCTTGGTGGTGAGACGCGATGGCAAGGTTCACACCATTGAGTTTGCCAAAGGCTTTGTGCAAAACCGCTTGATCGAAACCGTCGATGGTGTGGAAGTCTCGCCGATGCGCATCACCGGTGACACCGATAAGCGTGGCACCGAAGTGCATTTCTTGCCCGACACCGATATCTTCACGCAAAACCACGATTTCCATTACGAGATCTTGAGCAAGCGCTTGCGTGAACTCAGTTATTTGAACAATGGTGTGCGCATTCGCTTGATCGACGAGCGCACGGGCAAGAGCGACGACTACTCAGGCGCGGGCGGCGTGGCGGGCTTTGTGCAGTTCATCAACGCGGGCAAAAAGATTTTGCACCCCAACGCGTTTTATGCTGAGGGCGAGCGCCCCGCAGAAACCTACGGCGGTATCCCTGGCACGCACATCGGTGTGGAAGTGGCCATGCAATGGAACGATGGCTACAACGAGAGTGTGCTGTGCTTCACCAACAACATTACTCAGCGCGATGGCGGCACCCATTTGACCGGGCTGCGGGCGGCCATGACGCGCGTGATCAACAAGTACATCGAAGAAAACGACTTGGCGAAAAAAGCCAAAGTCGAGGTCACGGGCGACGACATGCGCGAAGGCTTGTGCTGCGTCTTGTCTGTCAAAGTGCCTGAGCCGAAGTTCAGCAGCCAAACCAAAGACAAGCTGGTCTCCAGCGAGGTGCGCGCACCTGTGGAAGACATCGTTGGCAAGGTCTTGGGTGACTATTTGCAAGAGCGCCCGAACGACGCCAAGATGATTTGCGGCAAGATCATTGACGCGGCGCGTGCCCGTGAAGCAGCGCGCAAAGCGCGTGAGATGACGCGGCGCAAAGGCGTGCTCGACGGCATGGGCTTGCCTGGCAAGCTCGCAGACTGCCAAGAGAAGGACCCGGCGCTGTGCGAGATTTACATCGTCGAGGGAGACTCGGCGGGCGGCTCTGCCAAGCAGGGCCGGGACCGCAAGTTCCAGGCGATTTTGCCTTTGCGCGGCAAGATCTTGAACGTGGAAAAGGCGCGATACGAAAAGCTGTTGACCAGCAATGAGATCTTGACCCTGATCACCGCTTTGGGCACAGGCATTGGCAAAGTGAGTGCCGAGTCTGGCAAGTCGGGCACCGACGACTTCAACATAGACAAGCTGCGCTACCACCGCATCATCATCATGACCGACGCCGACGTGGACGGTGCGCACATCCGCACCTTGCTGCTGACTTTCTTTTACCGTCAAATGCCAGAGCTGGTCGAGCGCGGTCACATCTACATCGCGCAGCCGCCGCTCTACAAAGTCAAAGTGGGCAAAGAAGAGCAGTACCTCAAAGACCAGCTGGCGCTGGACATGTTCTTGATGCGCATTGCGTTGAAAGATGCCACTTTGCACACCGGTGGCGCCAATGCGCAAACACTGACCGGCGAGACCTTGGCCGAACTGGCGCGCAAGCACCAAGTGGCAGAGGCGGTGATCGCCCGCTTGAGCAACATCATGGATGGCGAGGCTTTGCGTGCCATGGCCGATGGCGTGTCCCTGAACCTCGACAGCCTGGCGCAAGCACAGGCATCCGCCACTGCGATGCAAATCAAGTTGCGCGAGCTGGGCAGCGGCTCCGAAGTCGCCGCAGAGTTTGATGTGCGCACCGACAAACCGATCCTGCGGTTGAGCCGTCATCACCACGGCAACGTGAAAAGCAGCGTGATCACCCAAGACTTTGTGCATGGCGCGGATTACGCCGCCTTGGCCGAAGCGGCCAATACCTTTCGCAACCTGATCGGCGAAGGCGCCCGGGTTGAGCGTGGTGAGGGTGACCGCCGCAAAGAAGAGCGGGTGTCCGATTTCCGCCAAGCCATGAAATGGTTGATCGTGCAAGCCGAACACGCGACCGCACGTCAGCGTTACAAAGGTTTGGGCGAAATGAACCCCGCACAACTCTGGGAAACCACCATGGACCCAAGCGTGCGTCGTTTGCTGCGCGTGCAAATCGACGACGCCATCGAAGCCGATCGGGTGTTCACCATGTTGATGGGTGACGAGGTGGAGCCACGCCGGGTGTTCATCGAGAGCAACGCGCTGCGCGCCGCCAATATCGATGTTTGATCAAGACGAGCAGCGGGGCGCCTGAGCCCTGCCGGTCTCGTGCGCGTCATGTCCGGTAGCTGCTGTCGTGTCGGTCGAGCTTGCGCAGCAAGGCGGGCCACGCGATGCCCGCGCCTTGACCGGCGGTGGCTGTTTTCATGACTTCGGCCATGTTGTCGGTGATGCTGCTGGGGATCATGATCAGCGGGCCGCAGGCTTGCGCCGCGACTTGGATTTGGCAGGTCGTCTCCAGGATGTACATGTTGAGGAATGCATCTGCCGCGCTCTTGCCGGTGGTGAGCAAACCGTGGTTGCGCAGCATCAGGTATTTCTTGTTGCCCAGGTCGGCTTGCAGCCGAGGGATCTCGTCGCCACGCAAGGCCAAACCTTCGTAGTCATGGTAGGCGATGTGGTTGACGACAAATGTCGATTGCTGACTGATCGGCAGCACACCCGATTGCAAGGCACTGACCGCGACACCGGCTTTGGTGTGGGTGTGCATGACACATTGCGCGTCGTGTCGCACCGCGTGGATGGCGCTGTGGATCGTGAAGCCAGCAGGGTTGACCGGGAACTCGCTGGGCAACACCTTGTTGCAAGCCATGTCGACTTTCACCAAGCTCGAGGCGGTGATTTCGTCAAACATCAAGCCATAGGGGTTGATCAAAAAATGCGCTTCGCCACCGGTCACGCTGTCTGGCAAGCGCAAGCTGATGTGCGTGAACACCAGGTCGCTCCAACCGTACATCGCTACCAATCGGTAGGCGGCCGCCAGGTCGCAGCGCAGTTGCCACTCTTCTTCACTGACGACTTCTTTCATGGATGGGATGTGCATCTTGTCTCCTGTGGGCGTGATGGATAGGTGGCTTGGATTGTGTCACTGTCGAGTGCGGGTGGCTGCAACTTAAAATCCAGGCTTTACAAAGGTAGCAAATGCTTTACCCAGCGCAGTTTGATGTGATCGTGGTCGGCGGCGGCCACGCCGGCACCGAGGCCGCGCTCGCCAGCGCGCGCATGGGTTGTCGCACCTTGTTGCTCACCCACAACATCGAGACCTTGGGTCAAATGAGTTGCAACCCGTCGATCGGCGGCATCGGCAAAGGGCATCTGGTCAAGGAAGTCGATGCGATGGGTGGTGCGATGGCCTTGGCCACCGATCTGGCCGGTATCCAGTTTCGGGTCTTGAACCGCTCCAAAGGCCCCGCTGTTCGAGCCACCCGCGCGCAAGCCGACCGGGTGTTGTACAAGGCCGCGATTCGGCACCGCCTCGAAAACCAGCCCAACCTCTGGTTGTTTCAGCAAGCGGTGGACGACTTGGTGGTTGAGGGCTCAAGAGTGGTCGGCGCCGTCACGCAAGTGGGCGTGCGCTTCGCTGCCAAGACGGTGGTGCTCACGGCAGGCACTTTTTTGGACGGCAAGATCCATGTGGGTTTGGAAAACCACTCGGCCGGGCGTGCAGGCGACCCGCCAGCGATGCGTTTGTCCGCCCGTTTGAAAGAGCTCAAGCTGCCCCAAGGCCGTCTGAAAACCGGTACACCCCCGCGCCTGGATGGTCGCACGATCGATTTTTCGCAATGCCTCGAACAAGCCGGCGACGGCATGCCCGGCGGAGAATCTGCCTCGCTGCCGGTGTTCAGTTTCATGGGCCACCGCGACATGCACCCCGCACAAATGGCGTGTTGGATCACGCACACCAACGAGCGCACCCACGACATCATCCGCTCGGGCTTTGACCGCAGCCCGATGTTCACCGGCAAGATCGAAGGTGTGGGCCCGCGTTATTGCCCCAGCGTGGAAGACAAGATCAACCGGTTTGCCGACAAAGCCAGCCACCAGATTTTTTTGGAGCCTGAGGGCCTGACCACCCACGAGTACTACCCCAATGGCATTTCCACCAGCTTGCCTTTTGACATCCAATACGACTTGGTGCGGTCCATGAAGGGTTTGGAAAACGCCCACATCTTGCGTCCTGGTTACGCCATCGAGTACGACTACTTTGACCCCCGCGAGCTCAAACGCAGCTTTGAGACCAAGTCGATCGACGGCCTGTTCTTTGCCGGACAGATCAACGGCACCACGGGTTACGAGGAAGCCGCCGCCCAAGGCTTGTATGCCGGGGCGAATGCCGCGCTGCAAGTGTTGGGCAAGCCGGCCTGGACGCCTGGGCGTGACCAAGCTTACTTGGGCGTGTTGGTCGACGACCTGGTCAACCAGGGCGTGCTTGAGCCCTATCGCATGTTCACCAGCCGCGCCGAATTCAGGCTGCAGTTGCGCGAGGACAATGCCGATGCTCGCCTGACCGAGCTCGGCCGCGACATGGGCTTGGTGGGCGATGCGCAGTGGGAGGCGTTTTGCCACAAGCGGGATGCTGTTTCACGTGAAACACAGCGATTGGCCTCGACCTGGGTCAACCCGAAAAACCTCTCTCCCGCCGAATCCGAGCGGGTATTGGGCAAAGCCATCAGCCATGAACACAGCTTGGCCGATTTGCTGCGCCGCCCCGATGTCAGTTACCCCAGCCTGATGAGCTTGGATGGCGGGCGTTTCGCCAGCCCTGAGATCGCGGCCCTGGACGATGTTTCACGTGAAACAGTCGTTGAGCAGATCGACATTGCCGCCAAGTATTCGGGCTACATCGACCGCCAGCGTGACGAGGTTGAGCGCGCTGCACATTTCGAACACATGCCGTTGCCGGCCGCCCTGGACTACATGGCGATACCTGCGCTCAGCATCGAGGTTCGCCAAAAACTCGACAAGCACCGCCCCGAAACCTTGGGTCAGGCATCGCGGATCTCGGGCGTGACGCCGGCGGCCATTTCTTTGCTGCTCATTCATTTGCGCCGCGCCAAACACGGCGGCTTTGCCCCAGCCAAGACCGAGGCCTCGGCGTGAGTCATCCCCAGGCCGCAGCCTTGCGGCAGGGTTTGGGTGCGCTGCAACTGGCTTTGAGCGAGTCTCAACAAGCGCAACTCCTGGCCTACCTTGACCTGTTGCTCAAGTGGAACAAGGTCTACAACCTGACTGCGTTGCGCGCGCCAGAGCAGGTGCTCACCCACCATGTGCTGGACTGCTTGGCGGTGATCCGCCCCATGACCGAGCGCATGCCGGCCCTGAAAACCGTTTTGGATGTGGGTGCTGGCGGCGGCTTGCCCGCGGTGGTGATTGCCTTGACGTGCCCTCACATCCAGGTGACCGCGGTGGACACCGTGGCCAAAAAAGCCGCGTTCATCCAGACAGCTGCCCACCATTTGGGTTTGCCTCGTTTGCAAGGCGTGCATGCCCGGGTCGAGGATTTACAGGGCCCGTTTGACCTGATCACCTCACGCGCTTTTGCATGCCTGGCAGACTTCACCGCCTGGTCGCGGCCGGCCTTGGCCCCGAACGGGGTGTGGATGGCGATGAAGGGCCGCACCCCTGACGATGAAATCGCTGCGCTCCCCGCCTCGGTGCGGGTGGAGTCCCTTCAGCCATTGCAGGTGCCTGGCCTGGATGCACAGCGGTGCTTGGTCTGGATGCGGCCGGCGATCCAACCCTGAGCTCCCTTTGCCGACATGTTTCACGTGAAACATATCGGCCAGCCTAGGCGGTTACACTCACCACCCCTTGTGATAATGAGGCTTTGCCGCATGTCGAAAATCTTTTGTGTTGCCAATCAAAAAGGCGGTGTGGGCAAAACCACCACCACCATCAATCTGGCTGCCGCCTTGGCGGCCATTGGCCAACGGGTCTTGATGGTGGATCTGGACCCACAGGGCAATGCCACCATGGGTTCGGGCGTGGACAAGCGCCAGTTGAGCCACTCGGTGTATGACGTGTTGCTGGGCGAGGCCGACATCCCTCAAGCACGGGTCAGCAGTGTTTGGGGCGAGGCCGCGGCCAAGCCCAACATGGCCACCTACCATGTGCTGGGTGCCAACCGCGATTTGGCCGGTGCCGAGGTCGAGTTGGTGAACCTGGAACAGCGAGAAATGCGGCTCAAGACCGCGTTGGCCAAGGTGCAACAAGACTACGACGTGGTTTTGATCGACTGCCCGCCGTCCCTGTCCATGCTCACCCTCAACGGCTTGTGCTCGGCCCATGGCGTGATCGTGCCCATGCAATGCGAATACTTTGCCCTGGAGGGCCTGACCGACTTGGTCAACACCATCAAGCAGGTGCATGCCAACCTCAACCATGATTTGAAAATCATCGGCTTGTTGCGTGTCATGTTTGATCCGCGCATCACCTTGCAGCAACAGGTGAGCGATCAACTCAAGGGCCATTTTGGTGACAAGGTGTTCAACACCTTGATTCCCCGCAATGTGCGCTTGGCCGAGGCGCCCAGCTATGGTCTGCCTGGCGTGGTGTTTGACCCGGCAGCCAAGGGCAGTCAGGCGTTCATCGATTTCGCCAAAGAACTGGTTGAGCGCTTTAAACACTTTTGATGGACAGGCGGGTCACCCGCTTTAACGAGACGTACCAATGGCAACGAAAAAAATCAAAGGTTTGGGCCGGGGCTTGGAAGCCTTGCTGGGGCCAACCGCATCCGAAACCAGCAACCTGGCCGCCGCCGAGGGTGCGCCCACCACGTTGTCGCTCGACAAGATGGTCGCAGGCGTCTACCAGCCCCGCACCCGCATGGACGAGGGGGCGCTTTACGAGCTGGCCGAAAGCATCAAAACCCAGGGTGTGATGCAGCCGATTTTGGTGCGTTTGCTCAGCACCGGCGCCCACGCCGGTCAATACGAAATCATCGCAGGTGAGCGGCGTTTCCGCGCCTCCAAACTCGCTGGCTTGACCGAGGTGCCGGTGCTGGTGCGCGATGTGCCTGACCAGGCCGCCGCCGCCATGGCGCTGATTGAAAACATGCAGCGTGAGGACCTCAACCCCTTGGAAGAGGCGCAGGGCATGCAGCGCCTGATCAAGGAGTTTGGCCTGACCCACGAGCAAGCCGCCCAAGCGGTGGGTCGATCACGCAGTGCCGCCAGCAACCTGCTGCGCTTGCTGAACCTGGCCGAGCCGGTGCAGGGCATGTTGATGGCGGGCGACTTGGACATGGGCCATGCGCGCGCCTTGTTGGCCCTGGAGCGTGCCGCCCAAATCACTGCAGCCAACCAAATCACCGCCAAAAGCATGTCGGTGCGAGAGGCTGAGCGCTTGGTGAAAAAACTCGGCGCGGAGTTTTCTTTGCAGACCCAAAAGCCAAAGAAAGAAAAGTCCCGCGACTTGAAGCGACTGGAAGAAGAGCTCTCAGACCTGCTGACTGCCCAAGTGGAAATCCGGGTGAAAAAACAGGTCAAGCGCCATGGCCGCATCGAGCAGATGGGCGAGGTCGCGATCGACTTTGGCTCCCTCGACGCTTTGAATGGTTTGATCGATAAACTGCGCGGCTAGTGTTAGTACTGCCCTGCCCATGGTCTGGGACGGGGTATCCTCAGAGGTTCACATCGTCGCTGTCAGGCGGCCTCACCCAGTTTGTGTCAGGAGTAGTCAACATGCCGTTTTCTTTGAGCCGTTTTTTGTGCCGTTCCATGCTTGTGTCGGCTGTCGGTCTGATGTTCGGTACCGCGCAAGCCCAAGAAACCTTCAAAATCGGCATCGTCAGTTTTCTCTCCGGTCAAGCCGCCGAAAGCTTTGGCATTCCGGCGGTCAATGGCGCCAAGGTCTTGGTAGAGGCCTTCAACAAAGGCCAAGCGCCTGCGCCTTACAACAAAGTGGGCATCGGTGGCCTGCAAATCGAAGCGATTTACGTGGACGAGGCTGGCGGCGCGACCAAGCAGGTGCAAGAGTTGCGCAACCTGTACGAGCGCGAGAAGGTTGATGTGGTGATTGGTTATGTCGGCTCCGGTGACTGCCTGGCCGTGGCCCCGGTGGCCGAAGAGCTGAAAAAATTCCTGATCCTCTACGACTGCGGTACGCCTCGCATTTTCGAGGACAACCAGTTTCGCTATGTGTTTCGCACCGCCGCCCACGCCACCATGGACAACGTGGCCCTGGCGCGCTACTTGAAGGCGCGCAAGATCCCGGTCAAAACCTACAACATGATCAACCAAGACTACGCTTGGGGCCAAGACTCACGCAAAGACTTCATGCTGTCCATGGCTGCGCTGTACCCAGAGGCCAAGTCCGGGGTAGACCAGTTGCCCAAATTCGGTGCGGGTCAATACGGCACAGAAATTTCAGCCCTGATGTCCAAGCCCGCTGACCTGGTGCATTCCAGTTTGTGGGGCGGCGATTTACAAGCTTTCATCTTGCAAGCCGGGCCTCGCGGCCTGTTCAAGAAATCGCAAGTCGTGTTGGCCGCTGGTGACCATGTGTTGCCTGGCCTGGGCAACAAAGTCCCTGACGGCACCATCCTCGGCGCACGCGGCGCGTACGGTTTGATGGCGCCCCCTTCTGCGCTCAACACCTGGTGGTGGGAGACCTACACCAAAGCACACAATGTCTATCCTGTGCAAGCGCCGTACCGCATGGCGCAAGCCTTGATGGGCTTGAAGCTGGCTGCTGAAAAAGCCATGGCGCAAAACAAGGGGCAAAAACCCACGACCGAAATGCTGGCCGCGTCCTTGCGTGGCAGCGAGTGGATGTCGCCGGCCGGCAAAATCCGCATGGCACTGTCCAACGGGCAGCAAGCGATTCAAGACACCGCGATTGGCCGCACGAAATGGGACGAATCCAAAAAAATGGTGCTGCTGCAAGACATCCAGCGCTTTGATGCTGAATGTGTGAACCCGCCCTTGAACGTGAAGTCGGAAGACTGGCTCAAGTCGGGCTTTGCGGGTGCCAAGTGCAAATGAACCGGATGCCCTTGACAACCAAGGCGGGCTGAGGCGATGCAACTGGCATTGACCATTTTGGTGGATGGGCTGAGTTATGCCTCTTGGCTGTTCATCGTTGCCTTGGGCCTGACCCTGGTGTTTGGGGTGCTCAAAATCCTCAACATCGCGCATGGCAGTTTTTACGCGCTGGGGGCGTATGCCGCGGCCAGTGCGGTCGCCGCGGTCAGCACCCTGAACGCTTCGCCCTACTTTTCTTTGCTGGCCATGTTGGCGGCGGCCTTGGCGGTGGCTTTGTTGGTGGCGCCACTCACCGAACGCGGCTTGTTGCGTTTTTATTATGGCCGCGACGAGGTGCTCTTGGTCTTGGTCACCTACGCCATGTTCCTGATGTTGGAGGACGTGACCAAGCTGATCTGGGGCGCCAATCCTTACTACGTGTCCGAGCCCTATGGCTTGTTTGGCACGGTGGACATCGGCAGCCAAAGCTATGTTGGTTATGACTTGTTTTTGATGGCCTTGGCCTTGCTGGTGGGCGTGGCGGTCTGGTGGGGCTTGAACCGCACACGCTTTGGCAAGATCGTCACCGCCGTGATCCACAGCCCAGAAATCGCCTCGAGCATGGGCATCCGGGTTTCGCGCGTTTACATGGTGGCCTTTGCCATCGGTATTTTTCTGGCGGCGCTCGGCGGTGCTTTCACCGCGCCCATGATCTCGGTGCAGCCTGGTGTGTCCGTGGGTGTGATCATCATTTCCTTTGCTGTGGTCATCATCGGCGGGCTGGGCAGCATCGAAGGCGCTGCCATCGGCGCGCTGATCGTCGGTCTGGCGCGCGCGTTGGCGGTTCACCTGATGCCGGCCGCCGAGTTGTTCTCTGTGTATGTGGTCATGGCGCTGGTCTTGATGTTCCGCCCGCAAGGCCTGTTTCAGCGAATTCAAGCGAGAAAAATTTGACCATGGGGCCTTTGTTTGTTCGCGCACTCTTGATTTTGCTCGCTGGTTTGGGCCTGGGTTGGTTGCTGCCCAAGTGGCTGCAGTTCATGCTGACCATGGCCATGGCCAATGGCCTGGTGTCCTTGGGCATTGTGTTGCTGATGCGCGGTGGTGTGGTGCCTTTCGGTCAGGGCCTGATGGCGGCCTTGGGGGGTTATGCCGTGGCCTTGGTGTTCATGCATTGGGGCTGGAGCGATGCTGTCGGTTTGCCGCTGATGGGTGGTTTGGTGGCGATGCTGGTCACCGCGCCGTTTGCACCTTTGTTGGCGCGCTACCGTGGGATTTTCTTCTCCATGCTGACCTTGGCCTTGTCGATGGTGGGCTACGGCATTTTGGTGAAAACCGAATCCCTGGGCGGCTCGGATGGTTTCAACATGGGCCGGGTCACTTTGTTCGGCCAAGCATTGGCGGACCACCAGGTGGGCTTCACCTTGCTGGCGGTGACCTTGGGCTTTGTGGTGGTGGTGGGTGTGCTGGCGAGGTTGTACTTTGCCTCGACCCGGGGTTTGGTCACGCGTGCGATCCGCGACAACGAACTGCGTGTGGAGTACATGGGGGGCTCGGTGAGTCAGACCATGGCGATCAATTTCCTGATGGCCGCCTTTTTGGCCGGCATGGGTGGCGCTTTGGCGGTCATGGCACTGGGCCATATCGACCCCAATTTCAGTTATTGGACAAGCTCGGGTGAGTATGTGTTTGTGGCGATTTTGGCTGGCAGCCAAAGCGTGGTGGCGGTGTTGTTGTCCGCGGTGGTGCTGGAGGTGGTGCGCTCATTCTCCAGCCTGTACTTCCCCACCACCTGGCAGTTTGCGCTGGGTTTGTTTTTGTTGCTGGTGATTCGCTTTTTGCCACAGGGCCTGGGCTCGCTGTGGGGGCCCAAGCGGGAGGACTCACCATGAGCAACTGGCTGTTGCATGCACAAGGCCTGAACAAGCGGTTTGGCGCGGTGGTCGCGGCCCACGACCTGCAGGTGCCGATCCGTGCGGGCGAGCGCATCAGCCTGATCGGCAGCAACGGTGCGGGCAAAACCACCTTCGTCAACATGATCACCGGCTACATCCAGCCCGATGAAGGCCGCATCCAGTTTGACGGACAAGACATCACCGGCATGAACCCGCGCCAAATCACCCGACTCGGCGTGGCGCGCTCGTTTCAAATCCCGCAGCTCTACCCGACCCTGTCGGTCTTGGAGAACATGCTGGTGGCGCAAACCTGCCATGACAACCGCTTGTCGCTGTGGCGTGCGGCTTCTACCGCGCAGTCGCGGGAGCGCGCCGAGGCCGTGTTGTCGCGCTTCAACCTGTTGGACCATCGACACCGCTTGGTCGCCGCCTTGCCCGGGGGGATGCGCAAGCTGGTTGACATCGCGCTGGCGATGACCGGCTCACCCAAACTGCTGCTGCTGGACGAACCCACCAGCGGCGTGGCCGCCGAAGAAAAATTCCCCATGATGGACACCGTGATGCAGGCACTGGATGGCCAGCCCCTGACCGCCTTGTTTGTCGAGCACGACATGGACATCGTCAGCCGTTACTGTGATCGGGTGATTGCTTTTTACAGTGGTCGCATCATTGCCGATGATGTGCCCGCTGTCGCCTTGGCCAATGCCGATGTGCGCCGCTACGTCACCGGTGAGCGCGACCCGCAGGAGGCCAGCCATGCTTGAGTTGCAAGACCTGCATGTGGACATCGCCTCGGCACAGGTGTTGCGTGGCTTCTCGCTGTCGCTGCCCCAAGGCCAAATGGTGGGTTTGGTTGGGCGCAACGGTGCGGGCAAAACCAGCACCATGCGCAGCATCATGGGCCATTTGCCTGTCCGCCAAGGCCTGTTGCGTTGGGACGGACAGGACCTCACCCAGTTGCCGCCCGAGGCACGTGCCGGTTTGGGCGTGGGTTACATGCCCGAAGACCGAGGTTTGGTGCCCGAGTTAACCGTGGAAGAAAACATGTTGATCCCTTTGTGGGTGAACCAAGCCTTGGACTTGAAGCAACGCCTGGCGTTTGTCTACCAGGTGCTGCCCGAGCTCAAAGACATGTCAGACCGGCGTGCCTTGCTGCTGTCTGGTGGTCAGCAAAAACTGGTGGCGCTGGGCCGCGCACTGGCGGTGGGTACGCGCTTGTTGTTGTTGGACGAGCCGTTTGAAGGGGTGGCCCCTGCCTTGTCGATGCGCATCGCCGAGGTGTTGCACCAACTCAAGGGGGCAGAGCTTTCCGTGTTGATTTCCCAGTCTGACCTGAACCACTCCAGTGGTTTGCTCGACAGCACCGTGGTGATCGAGCGCGGCGCAAACCAGGCCCTCAGTACATCAACACCTTGCCCGGGTTCATGATGTTTTTCGGGTCGAGCGCACGCTTGATGGTGCGCATCATGTTCACCGCGCCCGCGCCGGCTTCGCTCACCAAGAAATCCATCTTGTGCAAGCCAATGCCGTGTTCGCCGGTGCAAGTGCCTTCCAAAGCCAATGCGCGAGCCACCAACTGATGGTTGAGGGCTTCGGCGGTGGCGCGTTCTTCGGCGCTGTCAGGGTCGATCAAATAGCCAAAGTGGAAATTGCCGTCACCGACATGGCCAACCAAAAAGTAGGGGATGCCTGACGCGTCCACCTCGGCCACGGACGCGAGCAGGCAGTCGGCCAAGCGGGAGATCGGCACACAGGTGTCGGTGCTGATGACGCGACAGCCCGGGCGACTTTGGATGCCTGCAAAGTAGGTGTTGTGCCGCGCGGTCCACAAGCGGGTGCGTTCTTCGGGCGTGGTTGCCCATTCAAACGCATGGCCTTGGTGGTCGTTGGCAATCTCTTGCACCGTCTCGGCTTGCTCTTTCACGCTCGCGGGTGAGCCGTGGAACTCCATGAGCAGCATCGGCTGCTCGGACAGCGTGAGCTTGGCATGCGCGTTGACCATGCGCACCGCATTGGCGTCGATCAATTCGACGCGGGCAATCGGGATGCCCATTTGGATGATTTGGATCGTGGTGCGCACCGCTGCTTCGATCGACGGAAACGAGCAGGTGGCAGCAGACACCGCCTCGGGCAAGGGGTAGAGCTTCAAGGTGATTTCGGTGATCACGCCCAGCGTGCCTTCGCTGCCCACCATCAGGCGGGTCAGGTCGTAGCCGGCAGAGGACTTGCGGGCGCGGGTGCCGGTGCGGATGACTTCGCCGCTGGCGGTGACCACTTGCAGGCCCAATACGTTTTCGCGCATCGTGCCGTAGCGAACCGCGTTGGTGCCGCTGGCGCGGGTTGCGCTCATGCCACCAATCGAGGCGTCGGCACCTGGGTCGATCGGAAAAAACAGCCCGGTGCTTTTGATCTCTTCATTGAGTTGCTTGCGGGTGACACCGGCTTGCACCGTGACCGTCAGGTCTTCGGGGTTGATGGAGAGCACCTGGTTCATGCGGCTGAGGTCGATGCTGATGCCGCCTTCAACCGCCAGCAAATGGCCTTCCAAGGACGAGCCCACGCCAAACGGGATGACCGGCACGCCATGGTCGGCGGCCAGTGCCACGGCGCGTGACACATCCTCGGTGCTGAGCGCGAACACCACGGCGGCCGGCGGCGGGACCGTGGTGTAGGCCGACTCATCGCGTCCGTGCTGCTCGCAGACGACTTGGGCGGTAGAGCATCGGTCGCCAAAAGCCGCCCGAAGGGCATCCAAGAACACCTGCGGCACATGGCGTTGGTTGACAGCAGGCATCAGGTGCAAGGCAGTGTTGGGTGCGTTCATGGCGAGTCTCCTGGATGTTGCATTCTAGGAAGAAACCATGCTTTTGCGGGGCTTGGGTGTCACTTGTGTTTGGCTGAGAGAATGCAGCCAACTCCAAGGAAATGGCACATGGGCAACAGACTCACTCAAATCGCCACCCGCACCGGCGACGATGGCACCACCGGCTTGGGCGATAACCGCCGCGTCAGCAAAAACAGCTTGCGGGTGCACGCCATGGGCGAGGTCGATGAACTCAACTCGCACATCGGCGTGCTGTTGTGCGAAGACATGCCAGAAGGGGTGCGCAGCTTGTTGGTTGAGGTGCAGCACCAACTCTTCAATTTGGGTGGCGAGTTGAGCATTCCCGGCTTTGAACTGCTCAAAACGGAAGCGGTGCTGGCTTTGGACCAGGCGCTGGAGGCGCACAACCAAGCCTTGCCCAAACTGCAAGAGTTCATCTTGCCTGCGGGCAGCCGCGCGGCCGCCTTGTCGCATGTCTGCCGCACCGTGGCGCGTCGCGCCGAACGTGCGGTGGTCGCGCTGGGCGCAGAGGAAGCCCTGAACGACACCCCGCGGCAGTACCTCAACCGCTTGTCAGACCTGATGTTTGTGCTTGCCCGCGTGCTCAATCGCATGAACGGTGGTGACGACGTTTATTGGAAAAGCCAACGGATGGCGGCGGGCAAGTAAAGCCCCGCTGCGCCGGCCAACTATTTCATGGGGATGAGCTTGCTGATGGTGTTGCCGCTGGACAGTGTTTTTTTCACGCCAGGGTTGGCTGGGTCTGCGCCCAGAGAAGCAATGACCGTGTTGCCTGACATCGCATGGGTGCCGATGAATTCCACCACACAAGTGGAACTGACCGAAAACTTGGAAACCGCATAGTTGCTAGCGGCTGATAACACCACTGTTTGGCTGCCTGTTGAAAGCGTTGTTTCTCCGGGTGTGGTGATGGCGTATTTCACAATCACGTCTTTGTCAGCACTGTCTTTGGCCAGCACAAAAAACCCGGTGTTGCAAGATGCCATGTCATATACCTTGGTGACGCCTGCAATGGTGATTTTGCGTGGGGCCATAGCGCCGGTTTGCTGAACCACTTCGGGGTTAAGCACTTCGGTCACAAAATTGGGTGTCGGGTTGTCAGTGGTGTTGAAAGTGGGCAATTGAAATGCGTAATTTCCGACCTTGACGGTTTTCAAGCAATTGCGGCCGCTGGATGCATTCAAAGGGTTGGTTGCCCAGTTGGCATTGAGGTAAACCACTGAGCGCAAAAAAGAGCCGTTGACTTGCTTGGTGTATTTTTTCAATACATAGCTTTCATCGGTGAAATAAAAACTGTCTTCTTCGGACAACGTTGCAGGGCCAACAAGGGTGCAGTTCAGGAATGCGTCGGGCAGGGTTTGAAAGTCACTGGCAGCGGTTCCCGAGGCCTTGTAAATTCGTTGCAAGTTTTGAAAAGCAACACCCGTGTAAATGTCCACATAAGCGTCACCTGCGGCGTTGACAATCAAACTTTGAATAGCGCCGTCGGTGACTCGGTCTGTCAATTTGAGAATGGAGATATTGGCCGGGTCCGTCAAGTTGACTTTGTATAAATGCCAGTCTTCATCCTGCATGTAAATGATTTCACCGGTTGCATTGGCTTGTATGGACGAGTTGCCATGTGCATCGCCACAGTTAGAAAAATCCTCGCACCAAGGCGGTAAGTTCAGGCAGTAAATTTTGCCGTCAGACTTTTGCAAAACCAAGACAGGGCATTTGTTGGCGTCGCTGGTTCGGTCTATCGTGCCGTTGGCTGCTGGCTTGTACAAATCCTTGAATGCCAACAAGATGAACTTAGGCGTGTCGAGCATGCCGGTCAAGCGAGGCGCCAAAGGGTTGGTGCCCGGGGAAAGCAGGTCCAAGGAGACTGTGCTTCTGCCCCCTGTTTGGCTGTCGATGGACTCGATCAAATTCAAGGAACTCAATTTACCTTGGGTGTCTAACGAGTAAATCAGGTTGTTCAGCTGGGCGGATGCCGTGGCTGATTGGATGCCAAACAGTGCATACAGAAAATCGCTGATTCGGGTGGCAGAGGCAATCTTGCTATCGGTGGTGACGCCAAAACCACCCATCATGATGACTTGCATCGCCTGCATGGTGTTGGATCCACCTGGTACCTGGGTAGAAAAAGTAGCCGTGTTCAGGGCGCTGCTGGGTGCAGAGCCACTTCCCCCGCCCCCACCACCACAAGACAACAGGCAAAGCAGTAATAAAGTACTTGTCAGAAATTGGGTGATGTAGGTCATGTGAGTATTGTCAGTTTTAACCATTATCAATGATAAAAACGATAATGAGCTGGCAAAACCACCAAACTGAGCAGATGTGGGTTGGCGTTATGGGCATTCACATTTGCCCTGATACACGCCCCGCAATCAAAGAGTTTTACTTCTTCATCGCCAAAATCCAATCGACCAAGAGGTTGATTTCCTGTTGGCTCAAATTGAGGAAGGCTGGCATCAAGCTGCGGCCACCGCCAGCCCAGACGCCTTTGCCGCCATTGCGGATTTTGTCGGCCAGGTAAGCCCGGGCATCAGGGTCGCCGTGGTATTTCTCAGCGATCTTCTCGTAGGAGGGCACGGACATGGTGTGTGTGTCAATGCTGTGGCAGCCCAAGCAGGCTTTCTCTTTGGCCAATGCCTGCGCATCTTGTTGGGCAAATGCAAAAACGGGTAAACAACAAATCACAACAGCCAGCAACTTCATGGGAAAAATTCCTTCAAATAGAGGGATTCTATTTTTTTTGGGCTGGGCCACCGATTCACGTTGATTTGACCTGTGCAGGACAGGGAGAAGCAGGGTCGGTCAGGGCGGCGCCAGCAAGGCCTCGCGCAAGGCCGGCGCGGAGGTTCGGGGCGACAGCCAGATGCCAAAGAACAGCCGCGCAAATTCTGGGTCGCGGATCTCTCCCCGAGGTTCTCCGTTGTGCCAAAACACGGCGGATTCACCTGGACGGTGCAAGCCCAGCAGTCGGTCCCCTTTGCGCACATTGGGAAAGACCTGCTCCATGTCGCTCAGCCACTGCTTTTCTTGCGCGGCAGAAAAAGCCCTGACCCGGCGCATTTCTTGGAGTGAGCGTTTGGCAATGTCTGTGGCGGCGAAAGGGCGCAGGTAGTTCAACTCCAGCGCCAAACGCTGGTTCTCGCCAGCTTCAGGTTGGAAGTCAGGGGCGGTCCACAAACTGACCAGGTAGACATCAAACCCGAAATAGGTGTAGCGCGATTGGCTGCGGTGGGCCAGGCTGGGTTCGAGCTTGGTCAGGGCTTCAGGCAGGGAGGGGACAGCGGGGAGCGCCGTCGCAACAGGGCTTTGGGCCCAGCAGGGCCAGGCCAAGCAGCAACTCAGGCCGACGGCCCGCAGGCAGGCCAGGAGCAGAGGCGGCATGCCAAAGGGGCCCATGGTCAACACAGCCTCAACGAGGCGACAACACCGACATGGTCAGGCGCGACACGCAACTGATGCGGCCTTCGTCATCTGTCATGTCGATTTGCCAGACCTGGGTGCTGCGGCCGATGTGAACTGGCCGCGCAATGCCCGTGACCCAACCGCTGGCCACACCGCGGATGTGGTTGGCATTGATGTCCAGGCCCACTGCGCGGTGATCCACCGGGCAAGCATAAAAAGCGCCACAAGAGCCCAAGGTTTCAGCCAACACCACGCTGGCGCCGCCATGGATCACGCCATAGGGCTGTTTGGTGCGGTGGTCTACCGGCATGCGACCGCGAATGAAATCGGGGCCGACTTCGAGAAACTCCATGCCCAGGCTTTCGCAGGCCGTCTGGCGATGGCTCTCGGTCAGGATGTGAATGCTGATGGGTTTGGTCCAGATGGCGGCCATGTGCATACCTTGCAAAACAAGCCCGCATCTTAGGGGCAATGCCCAGGCGCAGTCCGGGTGAAGACTGATAACCTCTGGACCCATGAATGCTGCCGCCAACCCTCCCCCGTTTGTCCCCCAAATGCGCCTGTACCAGCAGTGGCTGGTCGAGCACCGCCAACTGCAGTTCGAGGACTACTCAGCAATGTGGCAATGGTCGGTCACGCATCTCGAGGACTTTTGGCAATCGGTGTGGGACTACCTCGACTTGCAATCGCCCACCCCGCACAGCATGGTGCTCGAGCGCAATGTGATGCCTGGCGCGCGGTGGTTTGTCGGCGCGCAAGTCAACTACGCCCAGCAGGTGCTGCGCCATGTGGACGCGGCCCACGCGGCGGGCATGCCCGCCATCATCAGCAACAACGAACGCGGGCAGCGCCGCGAACTTGCTTGGCCAGAGTTGAAACGACAAGTCGCGACACTGGCGTTGCACCTGCAAGCCCAAGGCGTCCAGCCCGGTGACCGGGTGGCCGCTTACCTGCCCAACATCCCCGAGACCATGGTGGCGTTTTTGGCGGTGGTGAGCATCGGGGGCATCTGGAGTGTGTGCGCGCCCGACATGGGCACCAACGCGGTGGTTGACCGCTTCAAGCAAATCACGCCCAAGGTATTGATCGGGGTGGACGGGGTCACGTATGGCGGTAAAGACCACGAGCGCATCAGCGTGGTCCATGAATTGCGAGCGGCCCTGCCCAGTGTGACCCATGTGGTGCTGTATCAAAACCTGGGCGGCATGCCGCCTTTGGCCGACAGCACCGACTGGGCCGAAGTCATGCAGCGCCAAGACGCGGCGGTGCAAGCCTTTGCGCCGCAGTGGATGCCGTTCAACCACCCGCTGTGGATTGTGTATTCGAGCGGCACCACCGGCTTGCCCAAACCTTTGGTGCACGACCACGGCGGCACGCTGGTCAATGGCATGGCGCACAAAAACCTGCATTACGACGTGGCCTGCAGTTACGAGCCCAATTCCTGGGGCGAGCGTTTTCTTTGGTACAGCTCGACTGGTTGGGTCATGTGGAACGCGCAACTGAGCGGGCTGCTCAGCGGCACCACCTGCGTGATTTACGACGGCAACCCTGGCGGCTCGAAAGACAAGCCGGATTGGGGTGTGTTGTGGCGTTATGCCGCGCAAGAAAAAATCACTTTCTTTGGTGGCGGTGCGGCGTTTTTCACCAACTGCATGAAGGCGGGCTTGGACTTGGCCAGCATCCCCGGCTTGGACAGCATCCGCGCCTTGGGTGCGACCGGCTCGCCTTTGAGTGCCGAGGTGCAGCAATGGGGCACTCAGCAGTTCAAGCAGGTGTATGCCAAAGCAGGGGTGCAGCGCCCTGAGATTTGGTGGTGCAATATTTCTGGCGGTACCGATGCGGGCGCCTATGTGGGCGGCCACCGCGACCTGCCCATGGTGCCCGGCGAGATGCAATGCCGCATGCTGGGCGTGTCGGTCCATGCCTTCAACGAGCAAGGGCAAGCCGTGATGGACGAGGTGGGCGAGCTGGTGGTGACCCAACCGCTGCCCTGCATGCCCCCCTTCTTCTGGGGCGACCAAGACAACCAGCGTTATTTGGGCAGTTACTTTGACACCTTCCCCGCAGGCGTGGGTCGCCGGCCCGGCGGTGGCGACCTGGGGCCAGAGGCAGGCGCGGTGTGGCGGCATGGCGACTGGCTCAAGATCACGCCCGAGGGCCGCGCCATCATTTATGGTCGCAGCGACGCCACCATCAATCGCCACGGCTTGCGCATGGGTACCAGCGAGTTGTACAGCGCGGTCGAGGCTTTGCCCGAGGTGTTGGACAGCATGGTGGTGGACCTGGAGTACCTGGGCAAAGACAGTTACATGCCGCTGTTTGTGGTGCTGCGCGAAGGTGTGCCGCTGGACGACGGCTTGCGCAGCCGCTTGAACACGGCGATCCGCACCGCGCTCAGCCCACGGTTTTTACCGGACGACATCTTCCAAGTGGCAGAAATTCCGCGCACCTTGTCAGGTAAAAAACAAGAGCTGCCCATCAAGAAGCTGATGCTGGGTCAGCCGCTGGAGAAAGTGCTCAACAAAGACGCCATGGCCAACCCCGGTTGTTTGGATTGGTATGTGGCGATGGCGCAAAGGCATTTGGCGAACCTTTCGCCTGCAATATCTCCATCCCAAACTTTCTCAAATCCACCACCAAGCCAAGCCGTTTAACATCTCTGTTTCGTCAGCGCACAGACAACCGGAGCATTCATGGCCAAGACCGCATTCCACTGGGACGATCCGTTTTTACTCGACCAGCAACTGACCGAAGACGAGCGCATGATTCGCGAGGCCGCGGCCGCCTACTGCCAAGACAAACTGCTGCCACGCGTCACCGAAGCTTTCCGGCACGAGAAAACCGATGCATCCATCTTCCGTGAAATGGGCGCGCTCGGCCTGATCGGCCCGACCATCCCCACCGCTTACGGCGGCCCGGGCCTGAGCTATGTCGCCTATGGACTGATTGCCCGCGAAGTCGAGCGTGTGGACTCCGGCTACCGCTCGATGATGAGCGTGCAGTCTTCCTTGGTGATGACCCCAATCTTCGAATTCGGCACCGAAGCCCAGCGTCAAAAATTCCTGCCCAAGTTGGCCACTGGCGAGTGGATTGGTTGCTTTGGTTTGACCGAGCCCGACCACGGCTCGGACCCGGCCAGCATGGCCAGTCGCGCCCACAAGGTCAAGGGTGGCTACAAGCTCAGCGGCAACAAGATGTGGATCTCCAACTCACCCATTGCCGATGTGTTTGTGGTCTGGGCCAAAGAGGTCAGCGAGTCCGGCGCGGTTGGCCCCATTCGCGGCTTCATCTTGGAAAAAAGCATGGCCGGTTTGAGTGCGCCTGCCATCCACAGCAAGGTGGGTTTGCGCGCTTCCATCACCGGTGAGATCGTGATGGACAACGTGTTCGTGCCCGAAGACAACGCCTTCCCCGAAGTGCAAGGTTTGAAGGGCCCGTTCACCTGCTTGAACAGTGCGCGTTACGGCATCGCCTGGGGCGCCTTGGGTGCGGCTGAAGACTGTTTTCACCGTGCGCGCCAGTACACCTTGGACCGCCAACAGTTTGGTCGCCCACTGGCTGCCAACCAACTCATCCAGAAAAAACTCGCCGACATGCAAACCGACATTGCGCTCGGCCTGCAAGGCTGTTTGCGCTTGGGTCGCATGAAGGACGAAGGCACGGCGTCCGTTGAAATCACCTCCATCTTGAAACGCAATTCCTGCGGCAAAGCGCTGGACATCGCCCGCATGGCGCGCGACATGATGGGTGGCAACGGCATCAGCGACGAGTTTGGCGTGGCGCGCCACTTGGTCAATTTGGAGGTGGTCAACACCTATGAGGGCACGCACGACATCCATGCGCTCATCTTGGGCCGCGCCATCACCGGCATCGCGGCTTTCGCCAATTGAAAAAACAGCGGATCGTGGTGGGCCTGAGCGGCGGGGTGGACTCGGCCGTCACCGCGCTCTTGCTCAAGCAGCAAGGCCACGAGGTGATCGGCATCTTCATGAAGAACTGGGAAGATGACGATGACGACGAGTACTGCTCCACCAAACAAGACTTCATCGAAGCGGCAGCCGTGGCCGATGTGATTGGCATCGAGATCGAGCATGTGAATTTCTCGGCCGACTACAAAGACCGTGTCTTCGCCGAATTTTTGCGCGAGTACCAAGCTGGGCGCACGCCCAACCCGGATATCTTGTGCAACGCCGAAATCAAATTCAAAGCCTTCCTGGACCACGCCTTTGCCCTGGGCGCAGACAAAATCGCCACCGGCCATTACGCGCGGGTGCGTCACAACACCGACAGTGGTTTGCACGAATTGCTCAAAGGGGTGGACGCCAGCAAAGACCAAAGTTATTTTTTGCACCGCTTGAGCCAAGCGCAGTTGTCGCAAACCTGGTTCCCGGTGGGCGAGATTGAAAAAACCGAGGTGCGCCGCATCGCCGATGCGGCGGGCCTGCCCAATGCCCGCAAGAAGGACTCGACCGGCATTTGCTTCATAGGCGAGCGGCCGTTCCGCGAATTTTTAAACCGCTACATCGCCAAAGCGCCCGGCCCGATCAAAAACGATGCCGGTCGGGTGATTGGCCAACACCAGGGCCTGAGCTTTTACACCTTGGGGCAGCGCCAAGGTTTGGGGATTGGCGGCATCAAAGCAAAGGGTGCGCAACGCGGCGGCGGTGAACACGCCCCATGGTTTGTGGCGCGCAAAGACATGGCGAGCAACACCTTGTGGGTGGTGCAAGGCCATGACCACCCTTGGCTGTTGTCAGCGCAGTTAGAGGCTGACGACTTGAGTTGGATTGCTGGCGCGCCACCTGCAGCGGGCAGCTACTTCGCCAAAACCCGTTACCGCCAGCAAGACGCGGCTTGCACCTTGAGTTGGCCCAACACGCACATGCAACTCGACTTCCCACAAGACCAATGGGCCGTCACGCCCGGTCAGTCGGCCGTGTTGTATGCCGGTGAGGTCTGTTTGGGCGGTGGTGTGATCAGCACCGGTCCATGGGGCTGACCAGGCCGGCATGAAAAAAGCCCCGCATCGCGGGGCTTGGTGATGGAGCGCGCTGGAAGATCAAGCCGCTGTGAGCCAGTAGCCTGCATTGAACGGGCTGCTCATGCGCAAGGCCAAAGGAGACACGTCCACGAGTTTGTCGGTGGGCATTTTTTCGCCATCGCCCAGGTCAATGCCTTGGGTATCGGCCAGATCGGTGCGCTCTGCCGCGGCCGCGCGGGCCACAGAGAATGAGTAGAAGCAGCGGAAAGCCACTTTGCGCTCGGACCAGAATTCGGCGGCTTCACGAAACACATCCAAGAGCTGTTCGCGGGCTTCTTTGTCAAATTTGGCATGGGCTGGGATGTGCTCCAGCACCAGGATAAAACCAGGTTGCGGGCCTGATTTGTGCAGTGCATCACTCATGCTGTCGAACAAGGTATCGAAATTCTTGCTGGACTGGGCCGGAAAGATGAACTGCTGTGCAGTCAGGTCCAGGATGTCTTGCTTGCTCTGGGCTGACGACAAGTTGGCATATAAGAAATGGTGGCCCAACTGACCAGCGGCGTCTTGTAGATCAGCGACCCGGAAAGCCCGGATAGATTGAACAATGTTGTTTTTAACCGTACGCAAAGGCATGTCCATCGCCACAGTATTCCTAAAGTAAGGACCTCTCACCTGGGGGCTGAGATCCGGGTTAACCCGAAAAAATCAATCCGCAGATTATCGATCAAACCTGGCAAATTTGCAAGATCAACGCCTGTCACCTGCACAGGCAACAGGGTTAAAAACCAAAGAAAAGTATGTGCAAGCTTAGCTTGAAACCCTTTACCTTACAGCATTGATATCTGCCACGGTGATCGCGGTCATGTTCACAATCCGGCGCACCGTGGTGCTGGCGGTCAGGATCTGGACAGGCTTGGCGGCGCCCAAAAGTATCGGGCCAATGGCGATATTGCCCCCGGCCGCTGTCTTGAGCAGGTTGTAAGTGATGTTGGCCGCGTCCAAGTTGGGCAGCACCAGCAGGTTGGCGTCGGACTGCAAGCTGCTGTGGGGCATCAAGGCTTTGCGCGCCGCGGTGTCGATCGCCACATCGCCATGCATTTCGCCATCGACTTCCAGCCACGGGGCGTCCTTTTGAATCAAGGCCAGCGCCTGGCGCATTTTGAGGGCGGTTGGCTGGTTGCTGCTGCCAAAGTTGGAATGCGACAACAAGGCGGCTTTGGGTTCAACGCCAAACCGCTTCATCTCCTCCGCAGCCATGATCGTGATCTCGGCCAGTTGCTCGGCGCTGGGGTCGTAGTTGATATGGGTGTCGACCAAAAACAGTTGGCGGTCGGGCAGCAACAGGGCGTTCATGCAGGCATAGGTGCTCACGCCAGGTCGCAGGCCAATGACTTGGTCGATGTATTGCAGGTGCGAGTCAGGGGTGGACCAGGTGCCACAAATCATGCCGTCGGCCTCGCCCTTGAGGACCATCATCGAGCCAATCAGGGAAAGCCGCCGGCGCATGTCGATCTTGGCGAGCTGCACCGTCACGCCCTTGCGTTCGGTGAGCTGGTGGTAGGTCTGCCAAAAATCGCGGTAACGGTGGTCATCTTCCACGTTGACCACTTCATAGTGCACACCCTCGTTCAAGCGCAAGCCAAAGCGCTCGATGCGCTCGCGGATGATCGCTGGACGGCCAATCAAGATCGGTTTGGCCAGGCCCTCGTCGAGCACGATTTGCGCCGCCCGCAGCACCCGTTCGTCTTCGCCTTCGGCAAAACAAATGCGTTTTTTCGCCCCCCGCTTGGCGGCGGCAAACACCGGCTTCATGGCCGAGCCTGAGGCATAGACCAGCGATTGGAGCTTTTCACGGTAAGCGTCCATGTCGGTGATCGGGCGTTGCGCCACACCGCTGGCAATCGCGGCTTGCACCACGGCTGGCGCGATTTTCATCATCAAGCGCGGGTCAAAGGGTTTTGGGATCAGGTATTCAGGGCCAAAGGCCAAGGTCTCGCCCGCGTAAGCGGCCGCCACCACCTCGCTTTGCTCGGCTTGGGCGAGCTCGGCAATCGCATGCACGGCGGCAATTTCCATCTCTGAAGTGATGGTGGAGGCACCGGCGTCCAAGGCCCCACGGAAGATGTACGGGAAGCACAAAACATTGTTGACCTGGTTAGGGTAGTCGGTGCGACCGGTGGCCATGATCGCGTCGCTGCGCACCTTGAGAACCTCTTCAGGCAAGATTTCTGGTGTGGGGTTGGCCAAGGCCATGATCAACGGCTTGGCCGCCATCTTTGTCACCATCTCGGGCTTCAACACACCGCCGGCGGAGAGACCCAAAAACACGTCCGCGCCATCGATCACTTCGGCCAGTGTGCGCTTGTCGGTTTTTTGCACGAACTGGATTTTGTCCTCGTCCATCAACTCGGTGCGGCCTTCAAACACCACGCCGGCCAAATCGGTCACCCAAATGTGTTTGCGGGGCATGCCCAACTTGACCAGCATGCCCAAACAAGCCAGGGCAGCCGCACCCGCGCCAGAGGCCACGAGCTTGACCTGGGTGATGTCTTTGCCCACGACTTTCAAGCCGTTCAAGATGGCCGCACCCACCACGATCGCGGTGCCGTGTTGGTCGTCGTGAAACACCGGGATCTTCATGCGCTCACGCAATTTGCGCTCGACGTAAAAACAGTCGGGCGCTTTGATGTCTTCGAGGTTGATGCCACCAAAGGTCGGCTCGAGCGCGGCGATGATGTCAACCAGTTTGTCGGGGTCTTTCTCGTTGATTTCGATGTCGAACACATCGATGCCCGCGAACTTCTTGAACAAAACGCCCTTGCCTTCCATCACGGGCTTGGCAGCCAGGGGACCGATGTCACCCAAGCCCAAGACGGCCGTGCCGTTGGTGATCACCGCGACCAAATTGCCACGGCTGGTGTATTTGTAAGCGTTGTTCGGGTCTTTGACGATCTCTTCACACGGCGCAGCCACGCCAGGGGAATATGCCAAGGACAAGTCGTGCTGGTTGACCAGTTGCTTGGTGGCTTGGATGGCCACTTTGCCTGGTACCGGGAACTCGTGGTATTCGAGGGCAGCGCGGCGCAACTGTGCGCGGGCCTCGGGGCTGGTGTGGTCGGCCGTCTTGCGGTCAGGCATGCATGTTCTCCAGGTGCGGCATCAAAATTTGTAGGTGTATTCGAGGATGGTGGCGTCGCTCTCGTGGACGCGGGTGTGGGCGTCCCAAGCGCGGGTCCAGCGAAACTCGAGTTCGTGGTGGTCGCCAATGTCAAAGCTGGGGCCTAAGCGGAATTTGTGGCGGTCGTGCCCTGGCGCGCCATCCAAGCTGCGTTGGACCCGCACACCCGCGATGAAACCCCAAAACCCTTGCTCGTAGCGAATCGCAGCGTCGGTATAGCCGTAGACAAAGCGCTCGGCGCTGCTGCCCTGGTGACCCAGCAGGCCGCGAAAGTACATGCCCCAGTTTTCCGTGAAATGCAGGTTTTTGCGCACCCGCACCGCCAGTTTGCTGACCCTGGTGGTGTCACTCACGCCAGAGGACAGGTCTTTTTCGCGCTCGTCCATGATCAGCAAGTCAACGCGGTTGACCGGTCCGTCGGGGAAGGACAGGCTGGGGATGTAGGTAATGGAGTTGGTCACGCCAAGGTGGTCAGGGGTTTTTTCGTGTTCAAGCTCGATCCCGAATTCAGGTCGACCACCCCAAAGCAGGGTTTCGGCATGGGTGACGGAAGAAAACAGAGGTGCCATCCAGCAAACAGCCCAGGCCCAGCGGGAATGTAAAAGTATATGCATGTCGTCACCGGGAATTTATCCCGAGCATAACCGAGCCCGAGGTGTTTTGACTGACAGCAGCAGAAGGCAAGCAGTCGATTAAAACGCCACCATTTCAAACTCAGCCTTGCCCACGCCACAGTCGGGGCAAGCCCATGTGTCAGGCACATCGGCCCACGCGGTCCCCGGCGCGATGCCGTCTTCCGGCCGGCCCGCGGCTTCGTCATAAGTGAAGCCGCAAACAATGCAGACATAGGTTTGGTTGGCTTGGCTCATCGGTGTGGCTCCTGGGTGTTTAATCGCGCATCAGCGCTTCAATCTCGGCGACTTCCACGGGCACGTCCCGGGTGATCAGCTCGCAGCCGGTCGCGGTCACGATGGCGTCGTCTTCGATGCGGATGCCGATGTTCCAAAACGCTGGCGGCACATGCTCTGACGGGCGCACATACAAACCGGGCTCGAGGGTCAGCACCATGCCCGGGTGCAGCACACGGCTGGGGCGCGGTTGCACCATGACGCCGGTGAGCGGATCGGCCTTGGGCGGCGCGGTGTTGGCCTCACCGGGCTCGATGTAGCTGCCGCAGTCGTGCACATCCATGCCCAGCCAGTGGCTGGTGCGGTGCATGTAAAACGGGAAATAGGCTTTCTTTTCCAGCACGTCATCCAAGCTGCCGTGCGTTTGGTGGGTGAGCAAGCCCAGGTCGAGCAAGCCTTGCGACAAGACGCGCAAAGCGGCTTCGTGCGGGTCGTTGAAGCGCGCGCCTGCTTTGGTGGCGGCTACCGAGGCATGCTGGGCGTTGAGCACCACTTGGTAAAGGTCTTTTTGTGGTCCAGTGAATTGGCCGTTGGCGGGAAAGGTGCGGGTGATGTCCGAAGCGTAGCCATCGAGCTCACAGCCCGCATCGATCAACACCAACTCGCCATCGCGAATCGGCGCCGCGTCTGCTCGGTAGTGAAGCACACAAGCGTTGGCCCCTGCCGCCACGATCGA
>CAMDCZ010000010.1 GCA_945890735.1 Bordetella parapertussis
GGCACGGCCAAGGCTTGTGCGTGTTGCGCGGTGAGGGCTTCGTCCAGGGTGCGCAAATCCGCCAGCAGTTGCTCGGCGTTGGCATAGGGCTGTTGGGGTGGCAGCGCATGGCGCGCGGCTTCTTTGCCGGTCAGCTGAAGCAGGCTGGCCGCGAGTCGGGCGTACATGAAGGTGAGGCTGCGGCGATAGGGCTCGTCTTGCCGATGGGCATTGGTGTCGGGGGAGGAGTCAGCCAGGGCTTGCAAGCCAGGGGGCACGCCCACCAGCATGGCCGAGGTCGACAGCTCGCTGCCCAGCCAATGAATTTCAGTGAGGTAGTGGCGCAGGGCCACTTCGCACTGCCGCTGCATCGCATAGTGCAAGGTGTCTGCGTTGACGTTGGGGTTGCCGTCGCGGTCGCCACCCATCCACTGGCCCATGCGCAAAAAAGGCGCAATCGGCTGGCCGCCCAAATCGGCTTCCAAATCGGCATACAGCTTGGGAATTTCCGCTAAAAAAGTGGACTCGTAATAGCCCATGGCGTTTTCAATTTCATCGGCCACGGTCAGCTTGGTGAAGCGCAGCAAACGGGTTTGCCAAAGTTGCAACACCCGCGCCCGCACTTGGGCGTCAATCTGGGACAAAGCGCGGTTGGTTGTGGCGTCCACTGGTTTGGAGGTGACCGCGTCGCGTTCTTGCAGGCATTGGGCAATGCCTCGCTCGGCGTCCAAGATGCTTTTGCGCTGTACTTCAGTGGGATGAGCGGTCAAGACGGGCGACACATGTGCATGGGACAGAGCTTGTCGAATGGCTTTGGGGGTCCAACCGGCGGACTTGAGCTTGCCCAGCGCCTGCTCGATGCTGCCCGCACGGACATCACCTGCGCGTTCATGCACCTGCTGTCGGCGAATGTGGTGCTGGTCTTCTGCCAAGTTGGCCAAGTGGCTGAAATAGGTGAAGGCTCGGATGACGCTCACCGCTTGCTCACTGGAGAGCGAGGCCAGTTGTTTCTTCAGGGCTTTGCCAGCCAGGGCGTCGGCATCGCGGCGAAACGCCACTGACAAGCGGCGAATTTGTTCGACCAAAGCAAAAGCGGCATCGCCTTCTTGTTCGCGGATCACATCGCCCAACACCCGGCCGAGCCAGCGAATGTCGTCAACCAAGGGCCTGTCTTGCTGCGCGACTGCCGCCGGTGACCGGCTCGGTGCAGGCGAACGATGGCGTGGGCGTGAGACAGGTTTGGGCATGTGAAAGATCAGTGGTCGCAAGGGAAAACCATGAGAAGCCACATGCTAGCATTCAAGTGACAAATCACCATCCGTTGGGCCCTGTTTTGAACCCGATTCACCTCACCATCGCCACCCGCGAAAGCCGCTTGGCTTTGTGGCAAGCCCATCACATGCAAGACTTGTTGCGTGGGCTGGGTCACTCAGTGGACATCCTGGGCATGACCACCCAAGGTGACCAAATCCTTGACCGTTCATTGAGCAAGGTAGGTGGCAAAGGTTTGTTTGTCAAAGAACTCGAAGTGGCCCTGGAAGAAGGCCGTGCCGATTTGGCTGTGCATTCCCTCAAAGATGTGCCGATGGACATGCCTGAAGGTTTTGACTTGGCATGTGTCATGGCACGCGAAGACCCGCGCGATGCATGGGTGTCATCCCAATACGCCACGCTGCAAGAACTGCCCGCTGGTGCGGTCGTGGGCACCTCCAGTTTGCGCCGCACCGTGTTGCTGCGCGCCTTGCGTCCTGATGTGCAAATCGAGCCCTTGCGCGGCAACTTGGACACCCGTTTGCGCAAGCTCGATGAAGGCCAGTACGCCGGTATCGTGTTGGCCGCGGCGGGTCTCAAGCGCTTGGGTTTGTCCGAGCGTATCCGCCACATTTTCACCACCGCCGACATGTTGCCAGCTGCCGGTCAAGGCGCCTTGGGCATTGAAATCCGTACCGTGCGTGACGATGTGCGCCAAATTTTGGCCAAGCTGGCCGACAAATCCACCTGGCTGGCGGTTGCTGCCGAACGTGCGGTCAGCCGCGCCATGGGCGGCAGTTGTTCCATGCCATTGGCCGCGCACGCGGTGTTTCGCGGCCAAGTCCTCGACCTGCAAGCCGCTTGGGGCAACCCAGACGACCTCACCGCGCCCTTGGTTCGCGCCCACAGCCAAGGCGAGGTCAGCAGCTTGGAAGAGGCCGAAGAGATCGGCTTGTCTGCAGCCAAGCAATTGCGTGCCCAAGGGGCGCGTTGAATGCCACGCCGCCCGGGCGTCATCCTGACCCGACCGGCTGGCGAAATCGCCGCTTGGCTTGCTGGCCTGCAAGCCCAAGGCCATGCAGTGCTGGCCTGGCCCTTGATCGAGGTGCGTGCCTGCGCCAATGCCAAGTTGTTGCAAACCGTCTTGGCCGATTGGTCGCGTTACCAAGCGGCGATGTTTGTCAGCCGATCGGCAGTGCAACATGCGTTTGCCGCCGTTAAGCCTTCTTGGGGCACCACCCGTTGTTGGGCCACCGGGCCGGGCACCCGTCAAGCTTTGTTGGACGCGGGCGTGCCCGCGCAGCTGATTGACAGCCCGCCTGAGCTGGCTGGTCAGTTTGACACCGAGGCTTTGTGGCGGCAGGTGCATGCAGCTGTTCATGCAAGGCAACCGGTGGTGGTGTTGCGCGGCAGCGATGCCGACAAGCCTGACAGCAGTGCAGAAGGGATTGGCCGAGATTGGTTGATGCAGCAGTTGCAAGCCAAAGGTGTCGACGTTCAAACCCTCGCGGTGTATGAGCGCCACCTGCCAGCTTGGGATGCAAAGCGTTTGCTGCAAGCACAAGCCGCTGCCTTGGATGGCAGCGTTTGGGTGTTCAGCAGCACCCAGTCATTGGTGCACTTGCAACAGCTGTTGCCGTTGCAAGCCTGGTCACAGGCGCGGGCCTTGGCCACCCACCCACGGATTGCCTCTGCAGCTCAAGCCATGGGCTGGGGCGATGTGCGCGTTTGCAAGCCCAGTTTGCCGCAGTTGCTGTCCTCATTAGAATCCTTTGGATGAGCAGTGCGCCTTCCCCAGACAACACCCCACCCGCAGCGCACGAACACGCCCCCGCCAAGGCCCGCTGGCGTCAATGGTTGCCACAGCTGAGCTTGGTCTTGTCTTTGTTGGCAGTGGGTTTGGGTTTTCAGCTTTGGCAAAAAATCAGCACCATGCAAGAAATGTTGGCGCGGCAAAGCGCTGACGCTGGTCAGTTGTCGATGCAAGCCAACAGCCTGGCCAAGAACGCCCAGGACCAAACCCAAGAAACCGCCGCCCGCGTGGCCTTGCTGGATGCGCGATTGAGTGAAGTGGCTTTGCAACGCAGCCAACTCGAAGACCTGATGCAAAGCCTGTCGCGTTCGCGTGATGAAAACCTGGTGGTCGACATCGAGTCTGCGCTGGGCTTGGCCCAACAGCAAGCCGAACTCACGGGCAGCGTGCAACCCCTGCTGGCCGCATTGCAGGCTGCACAAAAACGCTTGGCCAAAGTCGCACAGCCTCGCTTGGCCCCAGTGGTGCGGGCCATCCAACAAGACATTGACCGCTTGCAATCGTCCAAACTGACCGACATGCCAGGTTTGTTGATGCGTTTAGATGAGTTGGTGGTGCTGGTAGAGACATTGCCCGTCATGAATGCGGTTGGCCCCAACAGCCGAGCCAGCCGCACGCTGGAGACCGCGCCGCCGCGCACCTGGACGCAAATGGTGAAAGACGCGGATGCTTCGGCTGTTTTGCAGCACATCTGGGCAGAGCTGACGGGGTTGGTCCGCGTCAGCCGAATTGAAAATGCCCAAGCGGTGTTGCTCTCACCTGAGCAAAGTTTCTTTGTCAGAGAAAATTTGAAACTGCGCTTGCTCAACGCCCGTTTGAGCCTGCTCTCACGGCAAACCGTGACAGCCAAAAATGACTTGGCCATGGCCGAGCGTGATATGCAGCAGTTTTTTGACCTGTCTCACAAGCAAGGGCAAACCGCCAAAAACCTGGTGCGGCAAATCGAGTCTCAAATCTTGGTGGGTGCCGCCCCTCGCGTAGACGCCACCCTGGCCGCCCTGGCCACGGCGGCGGCAGGACGCTGACATGCGCTTGGCTCTGTGGTTGTTGGCATTGTTTGGTGTGGCCGTGTTCGTTGCATTGGGCTTGAGCCAGCAATTTGGCACGGTGACTTTCTTTGTGCCGCCTTACCGGGTCGACGTCTCTTTGAACCTGCTGGTCATTGGGGCCGTGCTGGCTTTTGCCTTGCTCTATGCGGCTGTGCGTGGTGTCTTCACGGTATTGGAATGGCCAAGCCTGGCGCGTCGCTGGCGCGCCCAGCAGCGCGAACGCGTGGCCCAAACCGCCTTGCTCAACGCCTTGGTGCTGTGGATGACTGGCCGCTTCACACGCTCGCGCAAAGCGGCCTTGCATGCCTTGGGTCAGGTTGAAAGTTTGTTGTCGCTCGCGCCCACAGACAACCATGCTTCCTTGGGGTTGATGCGCAGTTTGTTGCATTTGCTGGCGGCCGAATGCGCCCATGCCTTGCGAGACCACCCCGCACGCGAACAGCATTTCCAAGAGGTGCTCGCCCATGGCGATGGCGCGAAAGTGGACCAAAAGCTGGAGCTGCGGGATGCCGCCTACCTCAATGCGGTGCGTTGGGCCTTGCACGACCGCGACAACAGCATGGCGCACCAGTACCTGTCGATGTTGCCCCTGGGCACAGCGCGTCGGACATTGGCGTTGCGCTTGCGGTTGAAAGCAGACCGCCTGGGTCAACAGCACCTGCCTGCCTTGGAAACCGCCAGGTTATTGGCCAAGCATGGCGCGTTTTCCAGCACGGCTGCCAGCAGCTTGGTACGTGGTTTGGCGATGGCCTCTTTAGAGGACTGCCATGACAGCAGTCAGTTGCAGGCTTCGTGGCAATTGCTGTTGGTTGACGAACGCAGCCAATGGGATGTGGCTGTCCATGCCGCCCAGCGCTTGCTTGCCCTGGAAGGCGATCCTGCCTTGGCCTTGAAATGGCTGTTGCCGGTTTGGCAGGCAGCCACGCGCTTGCCGGAAAGTGGCAGCGCATTGCAGCGCCAGCGTTTGGTGCAAGTGGTCTCGGCTGCCTTGCATGCCATGACGCCCGACAGTGAATGGCTCGCGCGTGTTGAACAGGCCCGCTTGGCCAATCCACGCAGCATGGAGCTGCAGTATTTGAGTGGCATGGTTTGTCTGCGTCACGGCTTGTGGGGCAAGGCGCAACAAATGCTCGAGCAGGTGGCCCCGCGCTTGGCCGCGCCTGACTTGCAACGTCAGGCCTGGCGCGCCTTGGCCGAATTGGCCGAGCAAAAAGGCGACAGTGCCCAGGCCTTGGCGTGCTGGAAGCTGTCCGCCAAGGTCTAGGTTGACAGTGCTTTAAGCCGCTGTCGAGCCGTTGTCAAACGGCATGGCCATTTGGCTCAGGTCCCGCTTGGTTTCCACCAAGATCAATGGGCCTTCGTCCACCACCACGGCAGGCGGACGCTCACGCGGCACATGCACAGGGCGAGGCTCGGCGGCGATGGCCGCTTGCACTTGGGCAATGCGCTCTGGGTTGGAATTGACCCATTCCAAACCCGAGGATTGCGCCACGGTGTGCAATTCAGGCAGTGGCAATGCGTAGGACGCGATCACCGGCATCCGCAACGGTGCGTTGGTGGTCGAGGCCGCTGTCGCAGCCGGCACTGTGTAGGCAGGTGTTGGCTCAGGCGTGTAGGTGTCGCTCGGGTTGTCTTGGCTGCGGGTTTGGCGGTCGCGGCCATGACGGTCACGGCTTCGACGCTCGCGGCGTTCATGGACACGTTCAGCATCTTGACCGGCATGGTCAGCCGCTGGTGCCTCAGGGGCGGGCGAATGGTTTTGCTCGGCAGGGCTGTGGTCAGTGCCTGGTGGT
Source organism: Bordetella parapertussis (assembly GCA_945890735.1). Lineage (GTDB taxonomy): Bacteria > Pseudomonadota > Gammaproteobacteria > Burkholderiales > Burkholderiaceae_C > Limnohabitans. The sequence continues at coordinate 5,886 of CAMDCZ010000010.1, forward strand.
TGGTCTTCCAAACCATTGGCGTTGTCAGCCTGCGGTGCGTTGCCTCGCTCGCCACGTCGGCCACGCCCACGTCGGCCATCACGGCCTGCGCGTGCGGGTTTGTCGGCGCTGCCGTCAGCGGTTTCAGCGGGGAGCGGCGCCTCCAGGTGGCGTGATTCCTCGGTGCGGGGTTCGCTGCGGTTGCGGCCCTCGCCGCGCTCGCCACGACCCGAACGGCCACGGCCTTCACCACGGCCCTCACTGCGTTCGCCACCGCGTTCGCCACTGCGGCTTTCAGCGGTTTTGCCATCCGGGCGCTCAGCACGCTCACCAGCGCGGCTCTCGCCGCGTTCAGCGTTGCGGCCTTCACCGCGTTCGCCACGGCGGCCGCCCCGGCGGCCATCGCCTCTGCCCTCACCACGGCCTTCACCACGGCCTTCACCACGACCACCTTCACGGCGCTCACCGGGTTTGCCCGTGCGGCCAGCTGGCGCGTCGGTGCTCGGGGTTGGTGCGGCGGGTGTGAACAAAGCTTTGAGCCAACCAAAGAAGCCGGATTCGGCAGGGGGAGGTGCGGCAGCCGCAGTGGCAGCGGCGCGGGGTGCAGCTGCACTGCGCTCGGCCCGGGCAGCGGCACGCGGGTCCACCTGAGGGGCAGGTAAATCTGGCAGCACACCTTTGATGACCGGTGTCTGCTTGTTGGTCGGTTCTTGCGAGCGACGGGTGACCGCGGTCGGGTCTTCGATTTCTTCAGCCATCTTGTAGCTGGCCTGGACGTTGTCTAAACGCGGGTCATCGTGCTTCAAACGCTCGAGTTTGTAGTTGGGTGTTTCCAAGCCCTTGTTGGGGATCAGCATCACGTTGGTGCGCTGTTGCAACTCGATCTTGGCGATCTCGGAGCGTTTTTCATTCAACAAGAACGAAGCGACTTCCACCGGCACCTGGGCATGTACCGCGGCGGTGTTGTCCTTCATCGACTCTTCTTGGATGATCCGCAAAATTTGCAGTGCCGAGCTTTCGGTGTCGCGCACGTGGCCTGAACCACCGCAGCGTGGGCAAGGAATGGATGCGCCTTCGCTCAAAGCGGGGCGCAACCGCTGGCGGCTCATTTCCATCAAGCCAAATTTGCTGATGGTGCCAAACTGCACGCGGGCGCGGTCTTGGCGCAGCGCATCGCGCAAGCGGTTTTCCACATCGCGGCGGTTGCGCGACTCGTCCATGTCGATGAAGTCGATCACGATCAAGCCGCCCAAGTCACGCAAACGCATCTGTCGGGCCACTTCGTCGGCGGCTTCGAGGTTGGTGCGGGTGGCGGTTTCTTCGATGTCGCCGCCCTTGATGGCGCGTGCCGAGTTGACGTCCACCGAGACCAAGGCCTCGGTGTGGTCGATCACGATCGCGCCGCCAGAGGGCAGGTTGACCGTGCGGGCATATGCTGACTCGATTTGGTGTTCGATTTGGAAGCGGCTGAACAGCGGGGTTTCATCCCGGTAGCGCTTGACCCGGGCAGCATGCTCGGGCATGACGTGCGCCATGAATTGCTGCGCTTGGTCGTAGATGTCATCGGTGTCGATCAGTATGTCGCCGATGTCATGGTTGAAATAGTCGCGGATCGCGCGAATCACCAGGCTGGATTCTTGGTAAATCAAGAAAGCGCCCTTGGTTTTGCTGGCGCCGTCGATCGCGGTCCACAGCTTCAAGAGGTAGTTCAAGTCCCACTGCAACTCTGGCGCGGTGCGGCCAATGCCAGCGGTGCGGGCGATGATGGACATGCCGTTGGGGTACTCGAGCTGGTCCATGGCTTCTTTGAGCTCGGCCCGGTCGTCGCCTTCGATGCGACGGCTGACGCCACCACCGCGAGGGTTGTTGGGCATCAGCACCACATAGCGGCCGGCCAATGAAATGAAGGTGGTGAGGGCCGCGCCTTTGTTGCCGCGCTCTTCTTTCTCCACCTGGATCAGCATTTCCTGACCCTCTTTGATCACGTCTTGGATACGCGCCTGGGAGGCGGAGACATTGCTGGAGAAATACTGCTTGGAGATTTCCTTGAAGGGCAAGAAGCCATGGCGCTCTTCGCCGTAATCGACAAAGCAAGCTTCCAATGAGGGTTCGACGCGGGTGACCACCGCTTTGTAAATATTGCCTTTGCGCTGTTCGCGCCCTTCAATTTCGATTTCGTAGTCGAGGAGTTTTTGTCCGTCGACGATGGCCAGGCGGCGTTCTTCGGCCTGGGTGGCATTGATCAGCATCCGTTTCATGATGCGTTCCTTTTCTTGCTAACAACACAGGTCCATGGCGGACCAACGATGCCGTGGGCCAATGCAAGAAAAAAACGAAAGGGAATGCCGCGTCAAACGCGCACGGGCACCGGATTAACGGTGTCTGCGGGTCGAAGGCGGGGGGTGGATGCGGGCGAGTTGCAGGCGAACGGGCATGACCAACAGGGCCATGGGGTTCATTGGCGAACGGGCGAGGGACTGGAAAACAGGCACTGACTCAGCCGGCGTGAGCCAGGAGAAGCAGAGTTTCAGCAGAACCAACACGGCGTTCATGTATCGACAATCTCACTTTGTATCCGTTGCAGGCCTGTAGGCAAACCTGCAACTGGGGTATTCCGTTTCTGGGTTTTTCCAAGGCATCGGCTTTGCGTGACCGCAGGGCAGACCGCAAAGTGGCGGTGAGGCTTGCGGCGGCCACGGTGGGCATCGACCTCTCAGTGTTGGTGGGACGTGCTCTAATCTCTTATTCAAATCAAGCACTTAGAACCTGACACTGGTGAAGACCATTATAGACGCAGAAGCCACCCCCCAGTCCGCCGCGGTCAAAACCTTGACCGTGGACGATGAATCCGCCGGTCAGCGCTTGGACAACTTTTTGCTGCGCCACTTGAAAGGCGTGCCCAAAACCCATGTCTACCGGATCATCCGAACGGGCGAGGTGCGTGTCAACAAAGGCCGCGCCAGCGCCGACACCCGGGTGCAAACCGGGGATTTGGTGCGCATGCCGCCGGTGCGGGTGTCCACCCCCTCGCCTGACGCGCCGGTGGCACCGGGCCGCGAATTCCCCACGCTGTTCGAGGATGACCACATGCTGGCGATGGACAAACCGGCGGGTGTGGCGGTGCATGGCGGCAGCGGCGTGAGCTTTGGCGTGATCGAGCAATTGCGCCAGGCCAGGCCAGGTGCGCGCATGCTCGAATTGGTTCACCGTTTGGACCGCGAAACCTCGGGCGTGCTCTTGGTGGCCAAAAAACGCAGCGCCTTGACCCGTTTGCAAGACCAGTTCCGTGAGCGCGAAACCGGCAAGACCTACCTGACCTTGGTCAAGGGCCAGTGGCCCTCTAATAAGAAGGTGATCGACCTGCCCTTGCAGCGCTATTTGTTGCAAAGCGGCGTGGGCGAGGGTGAGCGGCGGGTGCGCATCGCCCACAAAGACGATGCGAACGCCCAGCGTGCCATCACCTTGGTGCGGGTGTCGCGCCTGGTCGGTGACTACAGCTTGCTGGAAGTCACCATCAAAACCGGGCGCACCCACCAAATCCGTGTGCACTTGGCCAGCCAGGGCTACCCGATCGTGGGCGACGACAAATACGGCGACTTCGAGCTCAACAAACGCTTGGCCGCCCAAGGCTTGAAGCGCATGTTTTTGCATGCCTGGCGGTTACAGTTCGTGCACCCGCAACTGGGTCGGCCGCAGACGGTGCAAGCCGATTTACCCCCCGAACTCCAACAATTCATAGACCATGTCCAACCCCCGCCCGCGCCAGTTTGACCTGATTGCCTTTGACTGGGACGGCACGCTTTACGACTCGACCCAAATCATCGTGCGCTGCATCCAAGCAGCAGTCACCGATGTGGGCGGCGTCACACCCACGGACGAGCAAGCCGGCTATGTGATTGGCATGGCCTTGATGCCTGCCTTGGCGCATGCCGCGCCCGATGTGCCCACAGACAAATACCCGCTGTTGGGTGAGCGTTACCGCCACCATTACGCCAAACACCACAACGACCTGTCCTTGTTTGATGGTGTGTTGCCGATGTTGCAAGCCTTGCGTGAACGCCAGCATGTCTTGACCGTGGCCACTGGCAAAAGCCGCCGTGGCTTGGACGACGCTTTGCACCAAGTGGAGATGCGCGGCATGTTTGACGGCTCTCGAACCGCTGACGAAACCGCGGGCAAGCCCGATCCACGCATGTTGCATGAACTCATGGCCGAGTTTGGTGTACCCCCCGAGCGCACCTTGATGATTGGCGACACCAGCCACGACCTGCAAATGGCGCAAAACGCGGGCTGTGCCAGCCTCGCGGTCAGCTATGGGGCCCATGGCGCAGAAGGCCTGGAGCGTTGGGCGCCGCGTGCTGTCTTGCACTCGGTGCCAGAACTGCACGACTGGTTGATCGGGCATGGCTGAGGCACTGATTCCTTTGTGCGCCAGCGCAGCCTTGCAAGACAGTGGCTTGGCTGTGCCCTTTGATGTGGTTTATGCCGGTCAAACCTGCCGCGCTTTCGCCGTGCGTTTTGAGGGCCAGGTACAGGCCTACCTGAACCGCTGTACCCATGTCGCCATGGAAATGGACTACCAGCCAGACCGGTTTTTTGACAGCGAAGGGCGGTGGTTGTTGTGTGCCACCCATGGCGCAACCTACGCGCCCGATACCGGCGAGTGCGTCGGTGGGCCCTGCCGGGGCGGTTTGGTGAAAATTACCCTCACCGAAAAGCAAGGCGTGGTGCACTGGCATACTGCCTACAACCTCAAGCCTTTGGAATTTTGAAATGAACCCCGATTCATCGCCCGACACCTCGCCCACCCCACCAGCCCAGTCCAGCGTGGCGGCCACCTGGGAGCGAGAAACACTGGAGCGGCTGGTGATGGCGCAAATCGTTGAGCAAAGGGCTGCCAGACGATGGCGCATCGGCTTTCGTGTGTTTTGGTCCTTGCTCGTGCTGGGTGGGCTCTTGTTTTCCTACTACCACAACAAGGCCGCGACTTCTTCCAACCCCCAGTCACATACTGCTTTGATTGACATCAAGGGCGAAATTGGCAATGAAACCAGTGCCAATGCCGAATGGGTCATGGAATCGTTGCGACTGGCCTTTGAAGATGAAGGTGCGCAGGCCATCATTTTGCGCATCGACTCACCCGGCGGCAGCCCGGTTCAAGCGGGCATGATCAATGATGAAGTGCGCCGATTGAAAGCACTTCACCAAAAACCGGTGTATGTGGTGGTTGAAGAGACCTGTGCATCCGCGGCTTACTACATCGCTGTGTCAGCCGATCAAATTTTTGTGGACAAAGCCAGCATCGTGGGCAGCATTGGCGTGCTGATGGATGGTTTTGGTTTCACGGGCTTGATGGACAAGCTGGGTGTCGAGCGTCGTTTGATGACCGCGGGCGAGAACAAAGGCTTTCTCGACCCCTTCAGCAGTCAAACCAAGCCCCAGCTTGCACATGCCCAAAACCTGTTGAACCAGATCCACCAGCAGTTCATCCAAGTGGTGCGCGAAGGGCGGGGCACCCGCTTGAAAGAAACGCCTGAATTGTTCAGTGGCTTGTTTTGGAGCGGTCAACAAGCCATCGAGCTGGGTTTGGCCGATGGTTTTGGCACCTTGGATTCGGTGGCCCGCGATGTGGTGAAAGCCGAGGACATCGTGGATTACACCCGCCAAGACAACGTTGCTGAACGATTGGTCAAGCGCTTTGGCGCAGCCATGGGAGAGGCGATGGTGAAAACCTCACTGACCCTGCCCCCCCAGATCCGCTGAGCGGTCACACCCCAAAAGCAAACACCGCAGGCGTGTTTTTGTCTGGCGCTGCGGGCTGACGCTTCCACTGCGCGACCCGCATGCTTTGGATGTGCATCTGCGGCAAGCTCAGGTGGCTGCAGACCGCCAAACGGGTGTTGTCGTGCAGGCTGTGGAGCAAAGCGGCCAGCAAAGCGGCATTGCGGTAGGGCGTTTCAATGAACACCTGGGTTTCACCGGTTTTCAAGGCGTGTTGTTCCAGCGCTTTCAAGCGCGCGCTGCGCTCGGCAGCGTCTTGCGGCAAATAACCCAGAAATGCAAACTGCTGGCCATTCAAACCACTGGCGGCCAAGGCCAAGAGCAAAGCACTCGGCCCTACCAAGGGCAGCACTTGTAAACCCAAGTCATGCGCTGCGCGCACCACGGATGAGCCGGGGTCGGCCACGGCAGGCATGCCGGCTTCACTCAGCAAACCCAGGTCATGGCCTTGCAGGGCGGCTTGCAGCATGCCGCGCATGTCCCCACCCGCCACCAGGTCGCCCTTTTTATGGACTTGGCGCGGCAGCTCGGTGATCTGCTGGGCTTGCAAAGGCACCCGCAAGGGGCTCAAGGCGTCGACCCGTTTGAGAAAAGCACGGGCACTTTTGGCGTTTTCAACGATCCAATGTTCAAGCTGCGCGGCGGCTTGCACCGTGGCCATGGGCATGGCTTGGGCCAGCGGCACCTGGCTTTCGCACATGAAGTCCAAGGGCGTAGGGATCAGAAACAACTTGCCCATGGCATTGGCGTTCATGGCTGGTTCAGTCCAACAAGGGGATGCCTGCTGCACGCAGCAGGCGGCAGGTCTCAATCAGCGGCAGGCCCACCAAGGCGGTGGGGTCTTGGTTGTCGATTTGTTCGAGCAAGGCGATGCCCAAGCCTTCGCTTTTGGCGCTGCCCGCGCAGTCGTAAGGTGTTTCAGCCCGCAAATACGCCTCGATGGCTTCATCGCTGTAGGTGCGAAATCGCACCTTGACCTGGACCAGGGCTTGGTCGGCAAAACCTGTTGCCATGCAGACCACCGCCACGGCGGTTTGGAAGATGACGGTTTGACCGCGCATGCGCTGCAGCTGCAGCACAGCGCGCTCGTGGCTGCCCGGTTTGCCCAAGGGCTCACCGTTCAAATCGGCCACCTGGTCTGAGCCAATCACCACTGCTGGCAGGTGTTTCAACGCAACAGCGCGGGCTTTTGCCATCGCCAGGCGCTGCGCCAAGGCGGCAGGGGCTTCATGGGGATGTGGTGTTTCGTCTACCTCAGGGCGCATCACTTCAAAGGGCAGTCGCAGTCGCTGCAACAGTTCCCGCCGGTAAACGGATGTGGAGCCCAAAACCAAAGGGCGAGGAAGGGGATGGAGGGTCATGCACCATTCTCTTACACTGGCCTCAATGAAAACCGACTGGAAAGCCACCTCATTGGATTTGCACCGGTTCACCCAACTGGCGGGTGAATGCCGGGCTGACACGCCGCTGGCGCAGTTGCCGCGCGTGCTCGAAGCCTGTTTGGCGCAGCCCGGTATCGAGCAGCGCGCTTGTCAATGGGTGTTGCGTGGTGAGCTGCGAACCGTGGCGGGCATCAGCCAGGCTTGGTTGCACCTGAGCGCCGAGCTGACCGCTGTGCAGACTTGTCAGCGCTGTCTCGAGCCCATGGATGTCGTGGTGCAGGTTGACCGGTGGTTTCGTTTGGTGGCCGATGAGGCCACGGCCCTGGCCGAAGATGACGACTGCGAAGAGGATTTGCTGGCCCTGTCTGAGGAATTCGACGCCTTGGCTTTGCTGGAAGACGACCTGTTGCTGGCCATGCCCTTGGTGCCGCGGCATCTGGCCTGCCACGCACCACTGAGCGCCGCCCTGGAAGACGACCTGCCCCATCCATTTGCGGCCCTTGCCGCGCTCAAGACGCCCAGGCAGTGAGAAGTGCGTATGCCGCTATAATCTTCGATTCTTTGCCTATCGGCTCAACAGCTGGTTTGGGCGCCCCATTTGAACCACCGATTTTCAGGAGCCTGTCATGGCTGTCCAACAAAACAAAAAATCCCCCTCCAAACGGGGCATGCACCGCTCGCACAATGCACTGAATGTGCCTGGCTTGGCGGTTGAGCCCACCACCGGTGAGGTGCATTTGCGCCACCACATCAGCCCCACGGGTTTCTACCGTGGCCGCAAAGTGCTGAAAACCAAATCCGAAGCCTGATTGAGGCTTGCCATCAAGGCCCGTCGCAGCTTGTCTCGCGCGGGCCTTTTGCTTGATGGCACCCCCCCAAGTGAATAACCCCCAGGTGCATTTACCGTGGTGACCGTCGCTGTGGACTGCATGGGCGGCGACCATGGGCCCAGTGTGACCTTGCCGGCCTGTCGCCAGTTTCTCGACCAACACCCACGCGCCCATTTGCTGTTGGTTGGGTTACCTGAATCCCTTTCTGGTTTTTCCCATCCCCGTGCACGTCTGGTGCCGGCTGCCGAGGTGGTCGAAATGGACGACCCCCTGGAAGTGGCCTTGCGCCGCAAAAAGGACTCGTCCATGCGCGTCGCGATCGAGCAAGTCCGAGATGGGCAGGCCCAAGTGGCGGTATCTGCTGGCAACACGGGTGCTTTGATGGCTATCGCACGCTATGTTCTGAAAACCATGGACGGCATCGACCGTCCAGCCATTGCCGGTCAAATGCCCAATGTCAAGGGCGGTGGCACCACCATGCTCGACCTGGGTGCCAATGTGGATTCCACACCTGAGCATCTTTTGCAGTTTGCCTTGATGGGTTCAGCCTTGGTGTCGGTGCTCAGTGGCATTGAAAAGCCCACGGTGGGGCTGCTCAACATCGGTGAAGAAGCGATCAAAGGTGGTGAAACCATCAAAAAATCCTCTGAATTGCTTCGATCTGCCGCTAAAACCGGCGATCTGAATTTTTACGGCAATGTGGAAGGCAATGACATTTTCAAAGGCACCACAGACATCGTGGTCTGTGATGGCTTTGTGGGCAATGTGGCCTTGAAGGCCAGCGAAGGGCTGGCTGCGATGGTTGGTCAGTTCCTGAAAAAGAGCTTTTCACGCAATATCTTCACAAAAATCGCTGGCATCATTGCTTATCCTGCATTAACTGGCTTTAAAAAGCTGGTTGACCATCGACGCCACAACGGTGCAGCCTTGCTGGGCCTGCGTGGCTTGGTGTTCAAAAGCCATGGATCAGCCGACGAATTGGCGTTTTTGGTTGCCTTGAGCCGCGCGTATGATGCGGCAGACCATGATTTATTGGCCAGGGTGCAGTCCCAATTGGCCCATGCAGCACCGCTGTTGGCCATGTCTTTGGCGGATCAGCCCTCGTCCTGACACGATTTATGACCCTTTATTCCCGTATCGCAGGCACTGGCAGTTACCTGCCCCCGCGCCGCTTGAGCAACACCGATTTGGTGTCTGAATTGGCTCGGCAAGGGGTTGAGTCCTCTGACGAGTGGATCGTCGAGCGCACCGGCATCCGGGCCCGCCATTTTGCAGACACCGGTGTGTTCAGCAGCGATTTGGCCTTGGAAGCCTGCAAGCTGGCCCTGAACGCTGCAGGCTATGGGCCGCAAGACATGGATTTGGTGATCGTTGCCACCTCCACCCCGGACATGGTTTTTCCTTCGACTGCATGTATCTTGCAGCACAAACTGGCCCAACTCAGCCCTGAGGCCGCTGGCATCGCTGGCGCACCTGCGTTCGATGTGCAAGCCGTGTGTGCCGGCTTCATTTACGCCATGAGTGTGGCCGACGCCATGATCCGTGCCGGCAATGCCCGTCGTGCCTTGGTGGTGGGTGCCGAGGTGTTTTCGCGCTTGCTCGATTTCCAAGACCGCACCACCTGTGTCTTGTTTGGCGATGGTGCTGGTGCGGTGGTGCTCGAAGCCTCAACGCAAGCTGGCATCTTGGCCACCGACATCCATGCCGACGGCAAGCATGTCGGTCTGTTGTGCGTGCCGGGGCATGTGCATGGTGGGCAGGTGATGGGCGACCCGGTTTTGAAAATGGATGGCCAAGGCGTGTTCAAGCTCGCAGTCGGTGTGTTGGAAGAAACCGCCCGCGCGGTGCTGGCCAAAGCGGGTTTGCAAGACGCTGACCTCGACTGGCTGGTGCCCCACCAGGCCAATATCCGCATCATCCAAAGCACCGCCAAAAAGCTCAAACTGTCCATGGACAAGGTCATCTTGACCGTGGCAGAGCATGGCAACACCTCCGCTGCATCGATTCCGTTGGCGCTGGACGCGGGCGTGCGTTCGGGTCGCATCAAGCCAGGCGAACTGTTGATGCTCGAGGGTGTGGGCGGGGGTTTCGCCTGGGGTTCTGTTTTATTGCGCTATTGACATGACGACATTTGCTTTTGTATTTCCGGGCCAAGGCTCTCAATCCGTGGGCATGTTGGATGCCTGGAACGACCATCCGGTGGTGCAGGCCACCCTGGCTGAGGCGAGCCAAGCGCTGGGCCAAGACCTGGGCCAGCTGATTCACGAAGGCCCGAAAGAAGCCTTGGCGCTGACCACCAACACCCAACCCGTGATGTTGGTGGCCGCCATTGCCGCCTACCGTGTCTGGCAAGCCGAAGGGGGTTCCACGCCAGCGTTTGTGGCCGGCCATTCGTTGGGCGAGTATTCCGCCTTGGTGGCCAGTGGCGCACTCAGCTTGCACGATGCGGTGCCCTTGGTGCGCTTGCGCGCTCAAGCCATGCAAGACGCGGTGCCGGTGGGCGCCGGAGCCATGGCCGCTGTGCTCGGTCTGGACGCAGCCAAGGTGATCGAGGTCTGTCAACAGGTGCAAAGCCAATACCCCGCTGGCAGCCATGAGGTGGTGCAGGCAGCCAATTTCAACGACCCGGGTCAAACCGTGATTTCTGGCAGTCAGGCCGCCGTGGCCGCAGCCAGCGAGGCTTTGAAGGCTGCGGGCGCCAAGCGTTGCCTGCCTTTGCCGGTCTCAGCCCCGTTCCACTGCGACTTGATGAAACCAGCGGCACAGCGGCTGCGGGACGCTTTGGCCGTTGTCACTGTCAACCCCCCTGTGATCCCGGTGGTCAACAACATCGATGTGACCACCGAAGTCGATCCCGATCGCATCCGCGATGCCCTGTACCGCCAAGCTTTTGGCCCGGTCCGCTGGGTGGAAACCATGCAGTACCTGCAACACCACGGTGTCACCCATGTGGTGGAATGCGGTCCTGGCAAGGTATTGACCGGCATGGTCAAGCGCATCGCACCCGATGTGAATGCCAATGCTTTGTATGACCCGGTCACTGTGGCCGAGGTGTTGGCCTTGTTTCCCCTTTCTTCCTGACTTATGAGCACATCAGACAAATCCCCCCAAGTGGCTTTGGTCACCGGCGCGTCCCGTGGCATCGGCGCGGCCATCGCCCTCGAACTGGCCCGCCAAGGTTTTCAGGTGTTTGGCACTGCGACCTCTCAGGAGGGTGCGGCCCGCATCAGCCAGGCACTGGCGGGCCATGCCGGCAGCCAAGGCCTGGTGCTGCAGGTCAATGACGCCGAGCAATTGCAAGCCGTGGTTGACAGTGTGGTGGCCCAGACAGGCGGCCTGCATGTTTTGGTGAACAACGCAGGCATCACCCGCGACATGCTGGCCATGCGCCTGAAAGACGACGATTGGGACGCGGTGATCGACACCAATTTGAAAGCCGTGTTTCGCTTGAGCCGCGCGGTCATGAAGCCCATGATGAAGCAGCGACATGGCCGCATCATCAACATCACCAGCGTGGTGGGTGCTGCCGGTAACCCCGGCCAAGCCAATTACGCGGCTGCCAAAGCCGGTGTGGCTGGCATGACCCGAGCCTTGGCGCGTGAGTTGGGCAGTCGACAAATCACGGTCAATTGCGTGGCACCCGGCTTCATAGATACCGACATGACCGCCACTTTGTCGACCGAGCAGCAACAAGGATTGCTGGCACAAATTCCCCTTGGGCACCTGGGCAAACCCGATGACGTGGCCCATGCGGTGGCTTTTTTGGCCAGTGCCCAGGCCGGTTATGTCACCGGACAAGAAATACATGTCAATGGCGGCATGTTCATGGCCTGAAGGTCTTAGTATTAGCCAGTAGCAAGCCGTTCCGTCCGCGCGGCTAAAATCGCGGACTTCGAAACACAACCCTTTGAGGGAACCATGAGCGATATTGAATCACGAGTCAAAAAAATCATTGCCGAACAACTCGGCGTTGAAGAGTCCCAAGTCACCTCAGAAAAGGCTTTCGTGGCCGATCTGGGCGCAGACTCTTTGGACACCGTCGAACTGGTGATGGCTTTGGAAGACGAGTTCGGCATCGAAATTCCCGATGAAGACGCTGAAAAAATCACCACCGTGCAAAACGCGGTTGATTACGCCTTGAACCACAAAAAAGCTTGATTTTTCGAGGTTTCGCATGAGTCGCCGTCGCGTCGTCGTGACCGGTTTGGGCTGCGTGTCCCCTGTGGGCCACACAGCGCAAGCGTCTTGGGAGCGCATTTTGGCCGGTCAATCCGGCATTGATGTCATCACACACTTTGATGCGTCGGCATTCGCCTGCCATTTCGCCGGCGAGGTGAAAAACTTCAACCTCGATGAATACATTTCGCCCAAAGAAGCCCGCAGCATGGACCGCTTCATCCACCTGGGCGTGGCCGCTGGCTTGCAGGCGGTGGCCGATGCGGGGCTGCCGACTGGGGAGGCGCTGGGTGAGGAAGCCTCGCACCGCATCGGTTGCCTGATTGGCTCGGGCATTGGCGGCTTGCCGCTGATCGAGAACATGCGCGATGAACTCATGGCGCGCGGCCCCCGCCGCATTTCGCCGTTTTTCGTGCCAGCCAGCATCATCAACATGATCTCTGGCCATGTGTCCATGCGCTGTGGCTTCAAGGGTCCAAACTTGGCGATTGCCACGGCTTGTTCCACCGGCTTGCACAGCATTGGCGAAGCAGGCCGCATCATCGAATACGGCGATGCCGATGTGATGATCGCTGGTGGCTCTGAAGCCACGGTTTCGCCGCTGGGATTGGGCGGCTTTGCAGCGATGCGTGCCTTGTCCACCCGCAATGACGACCCCCAAACGGCTTCCCGCCCTTGGGACAAAGACCGTGATGGATTTGTCTTGGGTGAAGGCGCTGGTGTCGTGGTGCTGGAAGAATACGAATACGCCAAAGCCCGCGGCGCCCGCATCTATGCCGAATTGATTGGCTACGGCCGCAGCGCTGATGCAGGCCACATGACCGCCCCCAACATGGACGGCCCCCGCCGCGCCATGGTCAGTGCCTTGGCCAATGCCGGTGTTTCCCCCAACCAGGTCCAATACCTCAATGCCCACGGCACCTCCACGCCCTTGGGTGACATCAATGAAACCCATGCGATCAAGGCCGCTTTTGGCAGCCACGCCCATGACATGGTGGTGAGCTCAACCAAATCCATGACCGGGCATTTGCTGGGTGGCGCAGGCGGTATCGAGAGCGTGTTCACTGTGATGGCTGTGCACAGCCAAAAAGCACCCCCCACCATCAATTTGCACAACCCCGACCCCGAGTGCGACCTGGACTATTGCGCCAACACCGCTCGCGACATGAAGATCGACATTGCTGTGAAAAACAACTTTGGGTTCGGTGGCACCAACGGCAGTTTGGTGTTCAAGCGCATCTGAGCCAGACCAATGCCCGCCTTCTGACCATGGTATCTGTTGGTGCAGTTGGCTGGTCTGGTTCAACAGCGTTACAACTGCACATTCGTTTTCATGGAGAGTGACAAGATGATTCTGACTTTAGGATGCCGCCCCTCTGTGGTTTCTCTTTGCCTGGCTGTGTGCCTATCCACCGCCAGCCTGTTCTCATCCAGTCTGGCCGTGGCTGCCGCCCCTGCACCCGTTCGCGCCTTGCCCGACTTCACCGATTTGGTCGAGCAAGTCGGGCCCTCGGTGGTCAATATCCGCACCTTGGAGAAACAATCACCTCAGGCGCCCGTGGCCGGTGCGCCTGGCGACAACCAAGACGAGGAAATGCAGGAGCTGTTTCGCCGTTTCTTTGGTGTACCCGTGCCTGGTGCGCCTGGCGCCCCCGGTCAAAGACGACCCAACCGTCCGCAACAGCCCGATGAGCAACCGCGTGGCGTGGGCTCTGGCTTCATCCTGACCGCAGATGGTTTCATCATGACCAATGCCCACGTGGTCGATGGCGTGGACCAAGTGATCGTGACCTTGACCGACAAACGTGAATTCACTGCCCGCATCGTCGGTTCTGACAAGCGCACCGATGTGGCCGTGGTCAAAATCGAAGCCACGGGTTTGCCCTTTGTGAAGATTGGCGACCCCAACCGACTGAAAGTTGGTGAGTGGGTGATGGCGATCGGTTCTCCCTTTGGTTTGGAAAACACGGTCACCGCTGGCATCGTCAGTGCCAAGGGACGTGACACCGGTGACTACCTGCCCTTCATCCAGACCGATGTGGCGATCAACCCAGGCAACTCTGGTGGTCCACTGATCAACATGCGCGGTGAGGTGATTGGCATCAACAGCCAAATTTACTCACGCTCCGGTGGTTTCATGGGCATCTCGTTTGCCATCCCGATCGATGAGGCCGTCAGTGTGAGCACCCAACTGCGTGCCTCCGGACGGGTGCAGCGAGGTCGCCTGGGCGTGGGCATTGGCGAGGTGAGCAAAGAGGTGGCCGAGTCCTTGGGCATGGCCAAAGCGCAAGGCGCCTTGGTCAACAGCGTTGAGGCGGGCTCACCCGCAGACAAAGCGGGCCTGGAGGCCGGCGACATCATCCTCAAATTCGACGGCAAGACCATTGAGAAGTCCTCGGATTTGCCCCGTGCAGTCGGCGGCACCAAACCCGGCAGCAGCAGCCGGGTGACTGTCTTGCGCCGAGGTGTGACCAAGGATTTTTCGATCACCGTGGGTGAATTTGAAGCCGACAAGTCGGCCGCCAAAACACCTGCTGCTCCCGGCACTGACAAGCCAGCGCCAACGCAGGCCGGTCAGATGTTGGGCTTGGGTGTGAGTGACTTGACCGAAGCGCTCAAAAAAGAACTCAAGCTGCGCGGGGGCGTGCGGGTGGACTCCGTCACTGAGCCGGCCGCGCGCGCTGGCGTGCGCGAAGGTGACGTGATCATTCAACTGGCCAACAACGAAGTGCCTGATGTCAAAACCTTCGGGCAGTTGGTGGGTCGTCTGGACAAGAGCAAGCCAGTCACCGTGTTGCTCAGGCGTGGCGAATGGGCGCAATACATCCTGATTCGCCCCCGTTGAACGCCTTGGAAATGCAGGGTTAACCCTGCGTTTTTGGGCTTGATGGATTCTTCCAACGCCTTTGAAAAATATTTTTGATGTGTGCGCACGCTAACTAACAGGGCAAAATCAAGTCAAAATTCGTCTAAGATCGCACTCAAATCTTTTGATTCAGGCATATGAACTGGTTTTTTTCAGCCAATTTGACAGGGACACCGAGTTGTACAGATCGATCCACAGCTCGCCCACAAGTTATCCCTCTCCAACCTTTTCGAAATTGTGAATAAACTGTGCATAAAAATGCTGTCGCGGACCTGCAACTGGCCAGCCCGAGACCCTGGGGGGGTACCCGGTCGGGGCTTTCTGCCTACAATGAAGTCCCAACTATCGCAGTTGCCATAGATTGTTGGTTCCGGGCGCGTCATCACCTGACGCGCCCTTTTTTATGGCTTTCTCCTCTGTAAATTCAAACACTTAACTGCTTGCATTGATGAACCACATCAGAAATTTTTCGATCATCGCGCACATTGACCATGGCAAATCCACCCTGGCAGACCGGATCATCCAACGCTGCGGCGGCTTGAGTGACCGAGAGATGGAAGCGCAGGTGCTCGATTCGATGGACATCGAAAAAGAGCGTGGGATAACCATCAAGGCGCAGACCGCTGCGCTGCGTTACAAGGCCAAAGACGGCCAAACATACAACCTGAATTTGATCGACACACCCGGCCATGTCGACTTCTCTTACGAGGTGAGTCGGTCCTTGTCCGCTTGCGAAGGTGCCTTGCTGGTGGTCGATGCCAGCCAAGGCGTCGAAGCACAGACCGTGGCGAACTGCTACACCGCGCTCGACCTCGGTGTCGAGGTGGTGCCGGTGCTCAACAAGATGGATTTGGCGTCGGCCGATCCTGACAACGCCAAGGCAGAAATCGAAGACGTGATCGGCATCGATGCCAGCGAGGCCATTCCTTGCTCGGCCAAAACCGGCATGGGTGTGGAGGAGATCCTCGAAGCCGTGGTTGCCAAAATCCCTGCCCCCCAAGGCAACCCAGACGCGCCGCTGCGCGCCATGATCGTCGACAGTTGGTTCGACACCTATGTCGGCGTGGTCATGCTGGTGCGGGTGGTGGACGGCCACCTGCTCAAAGGCGAGCGGTTCAAGATGATGGCCACCGAGGCGGTCTACAACGCGGACAACCTGGGCGTGTTCACACCCGCCAACGAACCGCGCGACTCGCTGCAAGCAGGTGAGGTGGGCTACATCATCGCCGGCATCAAAGAACTGCAAGCCGCCAAGGTCGGTGACACCATCACCTTGGAGAAAAAGCTGCCCAACAACCTGGGACCTGCCGAACAAGCGCTGCCGGGTTTCAAGGAAATCCAGCCGCAGGTGTTCGCCGGCCTGTACCCCACCGAAGCCAACCAATACGATGCCCTGCGCGATGCGCTGGAAAAGCTCAAGCTCAACGATTCATCGCTGCGTTACGAACCCGAGGTGTCGCAGGCGCTGGGCTTTGGCTTTCGCTGCGGCTTTTTGGGTCTGTTGCACATGGAGATCGTGCAAGAGCGCTTGGAGCGCGAGTTTGACCAGGACCTGATCACCACCGCGCCCAGCGTGGTCTATGAGGTGCTCAGAGCCGATGGTGAGGTCATCATGGTGGAGAACCCCTCGAAAATGCCCGAGGCCAGCAAGATGGAAGAGATTCGCGAGCCGATCGTCACGGTGCATTTGTACATGCCCCAAGACTATGTGGGCGCGGTCATGACCTTGGCCAACCAAAAGCGCGGCGTGCAGCTCAACATGGCCTACCACGGTCGGCAGGTGATGCTCACCTATGAAATGCCGCTGGGCGAGATCGTGCTGGACTTCTTTGACAAGCTCAAATCGGTCAGCCGTGGCTATGCCTCGATGGATTACGAGTTCAAGGAATACCGGGCCTCAGATGTGGTGAAGGTGGATATTTTGTTGAACGGCGAACGCGTCGACGCCTTGTCGATCATCGTGCACCGCTCTCAGTCGCAGTACCGTGGTCGGGCCGTGGTGGCCAAGATGCGCGAGATCATCAGCCGCCAAATGTTCGACGTGGCCATCCAAGCGGCCATCGGCGCCAACATCATCGCGCGTGAGAGCATCAAGGCCTTGCGTAAAAACGTGCTGGCAAAATGCTATGGCGGCGATATCAGCCGCAAACGCAAACTCCTTGAAAAACAAAAAGCAGGCAAAAAACGCATGAAACAAATTGGATCGGTTGAAGTCCCCCAAGAAGCCTTTTTGGCGATATTGCAGGTGGAAGATTGATGTCCGCGCTGACCGGCCTGGTCCTCTCATGTTTCGTGGCCTATGCAGCGGGCTGGTACCTTGGTGTGATCGAGGGCTCATTTGCCTTGTTGCTGCTGATGGCCAGCACCGTCACCGGCATCTACTGGTTGGCTGAACAACTGTATTTCCTGCCGCGCCGCCGCGAAGCCGCCGTGCTGTTTGACGCCGAGCGCGCCAAGCGTTTGCAAGACCTGACCAACCAGGGCATCACCGTGCAAGACGACGACAGCGCCGCCTTGCAGACCCGTGAACTGTTGTTGCGCCAGCCTTGGTGGATGGACTGGACAGCCGGTCTGTTCCCTGTGATTGCCGCTGTGTTTGTGCTGCGCTCGTTCTTGTTCGAGCCGTTCAAAATCCCGTCTGGCTCCATGATCCCCACCCTGCACATTGGTGACTTGATCTTGGTGAACAAATTCCACTACGGCATTCGCCTGCCGGTCATCAACCTCAAGCTCACCGATGGCAACCCGGTGGCGCGCGGTGATGTCATGGTGTTTCGCTACCCGCCCAAACCCAGCCTGGATTACATCAAGCGGGTGGTGGGCGTGCCAGGCGACAAAATCGCCTACCTCAACAAGGTGCTGACCATCAATGGACAGACTGTCAGCAAAGCCTCCATCCCAGCGTTTTTTGACGCTGACACCATGCGCTACAGCAAGCAGTTCGAGGAAGCCCTGCCCATTGGCAGTACCCCCGACGAGATGAACAAACTGCGCGCCCACCGTTTGCTCAACGATGACAACGTGCCCAATTTTGTCAGCGGCATCACCGACTTCGCGTTCAAGGACAACTGCACCTACAACGTGGAAGGCTTGGAGTGCACCGTGCCTGCTGGCCACTATTTCATGTTGGGTGACAACCGCGACAACTCGCTGGACTCGCGTTACTGGGGCTTTGTGCCAGAGCAAAACATCGTCGGCAAAGCTTTCTTTATCTGGATGAATTTCGCCAGCCCTTCGCGTGTAGGTGGCTTTGACTGAGCATGGCTGAAGTGCTTGAGGCCAAGTCTATCGAGGCTTTGCAAGCACGCTTGCAGCACCGCTTCGCCAACCCCAAGCTGCTCGAACTCGCGCTCACCCACCGCAGTTTTGGCAGTACCCACAACGAGCGCCTGGAGTTTTTGGGCGACTCGGTGCTCAACCTGTCGGTTTCTCGCCTGCTCTACACCGTCTTGGAAGACCAAGCCGAGGGTGATTTGTCCCGCATTCGGGCCAACCTGGTCAAGCAAGACACCTTGCACAGCCTGGCCCTGGACTTGGGCTTGATTGGCATGGTGCGTTTGGGCGAGGGTGAGATGCGCTCGGGTGGACAACAGCGCCCATCGATCTTGGCCGATGCCTTGGAGGCTGTGATTGGTGCGGTCTTTTTGGATGCGGGTTTTGAGGCGGCGCAAACCCTGGTCTGGCGCTTGTTTGAGAAACTCGATCTGTCGCCGACCATGACAGCCGCGGCCAAAGACCCCAAAACCGAATTGCAAGAATGGCTGCAAGCCAAGCGCTGGCAACTGCCGGTTTACCGGGTGGTGGGCACCACGGGGGCTGCGCACCAGCAGACCTTTGATGTGGAATGTGAAATTGCTGAATTGAAACAAACCCAACGCGGCATTGGCAGTTCGCGCCGCAGCGGTGAGCAAGCGGCGGCGGCGGCCATGTTGCAATGGTTGCGAGAGAACCCCTGATGACCGACGACGCAGAAACCCCCGTGGGCGACCATCCCCAGCGCTGTGGCCTGGTGGCCATCGTGGGCAAGCCCAACGTCGGCAAGTCAACCTTGCTCAATGCCTTGGTGGGCCAAAAAATCAGCATCACCTCGCGCAAGGCGCAAACCACGCGCCACCGCATCACCGGCATCCGCACCACCGGCCAAACCCAATTCATGTTTGTAGACACCCCAGGTTTCCAAACCGCGCATGGCAATGCCTTGAACCGCTCGCTCAACAAAACCGTCTTGGGTGCGGTGGGTGACGTGGACCTGGTGCTGTTTGTGGTGAATGCAGGCAGTTTTGCCGCCGCAGACGCCAAAGTACTGGCGCTGCTGAGTGCCAACATCCCCGCCATGCTGGTTGCCAACAAGCTCGACAAAGTCCACCGCCGAGAAGAACTCGCGCCTTGGTTGCAAGCCATGCAAAGCCGCCACGCGTTTGCCGAGTTTGTGCCAATGTCGGCCAAGAACCCGAAAGACATTGAACGGTTGTTGGTGCAATGTGAGAAATACCTGCCCGCACAGCCCTGGTGGTATGGCGAAGACGAACTCACCGACCGCAGTGAGAAGTTTTTGGCAAGCGAAATCATCCGTGAAAAACTCTTTCGCTTGACCGGTGACGAGCTGCCCTACACCTCCACTGTGATCATCGACAAGTTCACCGAGGAGCCAGGCAAAACCGTCTCTCGCATGGTGCGCATCGCCGCCACCATCGTGGTCGAGCGCGATGGCCACAAAGCCATGGTGATCGGTGACAAGGGTGAACGCTTGAAGCAAATCGGCACCATGGCACGCCAAGAGCTGGAAAAGCTGATGGACGCCAAAGTGTTTTTAGAGCTGTGGGTGAAAGTGCGTTCGGGCTGGGCCGACGATGAAGCGCGGGTGCGCAGCTTTGGCTACGAGTAGGGCCAGCGTTTTCCGGGTGCTCGATGAGCCCGGCTTTGTGATCCACCACCACGACTGGAGCGAGTCCAGTCGCATCCTCGAAGTCTTCACCAGGCACCGTGGCCGTGTGGCCTTGGTGGCCAAAGGTGCGAAACGCCCCACCTCCAGCTTGCGTCCGGTGTTGTTGCCGCTGCAACCCTTGTTGCTTTGTTATGGCGGCGATGGTGAAATCCGCACCCTCAAAAGCGCGGAATGGGCGGGCGGCCATGTCATGCCCAGTGGTGACGCTTTGCTCTCTGGCTACTACATCAATGAATTGCTGCTGCGCTTGCTCGCCCGTGACGACCCGCACGTTGCCTTGTTTGACATCTACCGCCAAACCGTTCAGGTGCTGGCCAGTGGGTTGGACAACACCACCGCGCCGTTGCTGCGCGCTTTCGAGTTGCTGCTGCTCAAAGACACGGGTTTTTTACCGGACCTGCGCTTGCAAACCATGACCCTGCAAGCCTTGCAAACCGATCAAGCCTATGGCTTGGTGGCCGAAGGTGGATTGCAAGCCATGAAAGGAGGCCCGCATTTGCGTGGCCTGCAATGGCTGCAGTTGCAAACCGCGATCGATGGCCCCGAGCCGCTCACCGATTTGCTGCGCATCTGTGCCGAGTGGCCCAGCGAAGACCGCGCGGCGCTCCAAACCCAGCTGCGCCAGTTGTTGCACTACCATTGCGGCGTCAACAGCTTGCGCACCCGCCAAGTGATGATGGATTTGCAAGCCCTATGAACACCCACCTGTCTGTCAATGTCAACAAAGTTGCGCTGCTGCGCAACACCCGCCATCTGGCCATCCCCAGCGTGACCCGTGCAGCCACTTTGTGTTTGCAAGCCGGGGCGCATGGCATCACGGTGCATCCGCGCCCAGACCAGCGGCACATCCGCGACAGTGATGTCCACGATTTGGCAGCCTTGCTCCAGGACTGGCCGGACCGTGAATACAACATCGAAGGCAACCCGTTTCACAACCTGATGCCGCTGGTGCAAGCTGTGCGACCACAACAGGTCACTTTCGTGCCTGACGGGGAAGGGCAATTCACCTCTGACCATGGTTGGCGTTTTCCACAGGACGCTGCCGCCTTGAAAGACGTCATCGCCCAAGCCAAGGCCTGGGGCGCGCGAGTGAGCCTGTTCATGGATGCAGACCCCGCAGCCATGGCTGCTGCCAAAGAAGTGGGCGCTGACCGCGTAGAGCTCTACACCGAGCCTTATGCGCAAGCCCACGGCCATCCTGAGCTCCCACAGGTGTTGGCCACATTCATGGCCGCCGCCCAAGCCGCGCAGGCGGTGGGTCTTGAAGTCAATGCAGGCCATGACCTGAACTTGTTGAACCTGCGGGATTTTGTGCACGCCGTGCCGGCCGTGAAAGAAGTCTCGATTGGCCACGCGCTGATCGCCGATGCCTTGGAGCGCGGCTACAACGACACGGTGAAAGCGTACTTGGCGTGTTTGCGTCCATGAGTCAGATTTACGGCATCGGCACCGACATTTGCGACATCCGCCGCATCCGCGCCAGTTTCGAGCGCCACGGTGAGCGCCTGGCCTTGAAGATTTTGAGCGAAGCCGAGATGCGCACCTTCCACAGCCGCAGCGAGCGTTGGCCTGACCGCGGCATTCGGTTTTTGGCCACCCGCTTTTCGGTCAAGGAAGCCTTCAGCAAAGCGATTGGTTTGGGCATGCGCATGCCCATGACCTGGCGGCATTGCGAGGTCGGCAAGTTGCCCAGCGGCCAGCCGACCATCGTGTTGCACGGCGCTTTGCGCGACTGGTTTGAAGCCCGCCACTTGCGCGCCCATGTCACCTTAAGCGACGAAACCGACTACGCCACCAGCCATGTCATCGTCGAACAAACCCCCGCCTGAACCATGAGCTCTGTGACACACGCCCCCCTGATTTTGGACATTGCTGGCACCTCGCTGAGCGACACCGATCGCCGCCGACTGGCCCACCCGCTCACCGGCGGCATGATTTTGTTTGGCCGCAACTGGGTGGACCGCGCCCAACTCAGCGCCTTGTGCGCTGACATCAAACGTGTCCGCCCAGACCTGTTGATTTGCGTCGACCATGAAGGCGGTCGGGTGCAGCGTTTTCGCACGGACGGTTTCACCCATTTGCCCACCATGCGCGAGCTCGCCGCCTTGTGGTGGGAGGACGAGGCTGGTTTGCCCGGCAGTGGCGCCCTGCAAGCCATGAACGCGGCCACCGCTTGTGGCCTGGTGTTGGCCTCTGAGCTGCGGGCCTGCGGTGT
Source organism: Bordetella parapertussis (assembly GCA_945890735.1). GTDB lineage: Bacteria > Pseudomonadota > Gammaproteobacteria > Burkholderiales > Burkholderiaceae_C > Limnohabitans. The sequence goes on from CAMDCZ010000010.1 coordinate 28,060, forward strand.
GGACTTCAGTTTCACGCCCGTGCTCGATTTGGACTTTGGCAGCAGCGGCGTGATCGGCGACCGCGCGTTCGCGCGTGACCCGCGCATCGTCAGCCTGTTGGCGAAAAGCCTGATGCACGGCTTGTTGCAAGCCGGCATGGCCAACTGTGGCAAACATTTCCCAGGCCATGGCTTCGTCAAAGCCGATTCGCACACCGAGATCCCGGTCGACCGGCGCAGCTTGAAGGCGATTTTGAAAGACGACGCCTTGCCCTATGGCTGGCTCAACACCAGTCTGACCAGCGTCATGCCCGCCCATGTCATCTATCCGAAGGTCGATGGCCGCCCCGCGGGGTTCTCCAAGCGCTGGTTGCAAGCGATATTGCGTCAAGAACTGGGCTTCCAGGGCGCGGTTTTCAGTGACGATTTGTCCATGGCCGGGGCCCGCCTGATTGACGGGCGCGAGGTCAGTTACACCGAAGCGGCGGTCACCGCGTTGAATGCCGGTTGCGATCTGGTCTTGTTGTGCAACCAAAGCACACCCGACAGCGCCGAGGGTGGTCAAGCGGTGGACCACTTGCTGCAAGGCCTGGCGCAGGCCCAGAAACAGGGGGCGTGGGCGGTTTCCAGCCGGAGCGAAGCCCGTCGGACCGCCTTGTTGCCAGCCACACCCGCCCTGGGCTGGGAGGCTTTGATGGCCAGTCCAGCCTACCTGCAAGCCCTGGCTTTGCTGCCCAGTCTTTCCTGACCGGTTTTGACCCTGATCCGTGCCCGGTCATAAGCGGTTAAAATAGACCCTCTTCGCCCCGGCAAGCAGGGCACAGGGCTACGCAAAAGGAATTCCATGGCAACCAAATCTGGCAAAACCTCTGTTGACGAGAGCGGTCTTCGTTTTACCAGTCGTGAAAATGGCTCCCCGTTCGCAGGCATGGGGAAAATGGGCGAAACCATGTCGTGCATCAAGTGCGGCATGCACAAACCCCGCCGCCAAGGCAGCCAACAACGCTTTGCTGGCAGCTTGGCGTTCTTCTGCCATGATTGCAAACCCCCCAAGCCAGCGGCTGCACCGGCTGCCGTGGCTGCCAAGGAAGTCAAAGAAGCCAAGGCCTGAGGGCGCTGCAAGCGGCATAACCGCTTTCAGGGGCTCAGGTGTTGGAGTGTTCGCGGCGCAAGGCTGGGAACAAAATCACGTCCCGGATGCTGGGGCTGTCCGTCAAAAGCATCATCAAACGGTCAATGCCAATGCCGCAACCACCTGCCGGTGGCATGCCGTATTCCAGCGCTCGCACGAAATCATGGTCATACAACATGGCCTCGTCGTCGCCGCTGTCTTTGGCGTCTACCTGTGCATGAAAACGCGCGGCCTGGTCTTCTGCATCGTTCAACTCGCTGAAGCCATTGCCAAATTCGCGCCCGGTGATGTAGAGCTCAAACCGCTCGGTCACCTCGGGACGGGCATCGTTGGCGCGGGCCAGGGGTGAGATTTCGGTGGGGTGCTCCATGATGAAGGTGGGCGCCCACAGTTTGTCTTCCACAGTTTCTTCAAAGTAGAGCACCTGCAAACTGGCCAAACTGCGGCCTGAGAGCTTGTGCTTTTCTTCGTTGAAGCCGAGTTTTTTCAAGGCGTTGGTCAGCCATGCAGCGTCGTCCACATGGGCGCCGGCCTCGGTGTGCGCAAGGATGGCTTCGCGGATCGTCAATCGCGCAAACGGCTTGGCGAGGTCGACCGGTTTGCCGTCGTAGGTCAGCAGCAAGGTGCCCACGGCTTTGTCAGCGGCATCGCGGATCAGCGCTTCGGTGAACTGCATCAGGTCTTGGTAGTTCCAATAAGCCGCGTAGAACTCCATCATGGTGAACTCGGGGTTGTGGCGCACCGAGATGCCTTCATTGCGAAAGTTGCGGTTGATCTCGAACACCCGCTCGAAGCCGCCCACCAACAAGCGTTTCAAGTACAACTCGGGCGCGATGCGCAAAAACATTTCTTGGTCCAAGGCGTTGTGGTGCGTCTCGAAAGGCCGCGCGTTGGCGCCGCCTGGGATCGGGTGCAGCATCGGGGTTTCGACTTCCAGGAAGCCGTGTTGCACCATGAAGTCTCGGATGCTGCTGACTGCCTTGCTGCGCGCCACAAAGCGCTGGCGCGAGGTGTCGTCGGTGATCAGGTCGATGTAGCGCTGGCGGTATTTGATTTCCTGGTCATGGATGCCATGGAATTTGTCAGGCAAGGGGCGCAGGCTTTTGGTCAGCATGCGGATGCTGCTGAGGTGAACCGATAACTCGCCGGTTTTGGTTTTGAACAGCAGGCCTTCGGCACCGACGATGTCGCCCAAGTCCCAGTGCTTGAAGTCCTCATAGAGGTCCGCCCCGATCTCTTCGCCCTTGACATACACCTGCATGCGGCCGGTGCTGTCTTGCAAGGTGGCGAAACTGGCTTTGCCCATGACCCGCTTCAAGACCATGCGGCCTGCGATGCGCACCGTGTGTTTTTCCTCAGCCAGCGTCTCTGCGGTTTTGCCGCCATGTGCGGTGTGCAAGGCCGCGGCGTGGTGGGCAGGTTTGAAATCGTTGGGGAAAGCCACCGGGCCGCCTTGGGCCTGGCGAGCACGCATGGCGCTCAATTTGTCGCGACGTTCTGCGATGAGTTGGTTTTCGTCGATGGGAGCGGGGGAGGGGGCGTTTTCGGACATCCAAGGATTCTAAGAGTTCGCAGACAATGCAGACTGTCACTCTTTCACCCTTGACCACACCATGAGCGAAGCCGCCACCCGCCCCGAATTGCCCGACCGTTTGTCGATCGATCCCCGCAGCCCGCATTACCTGGAGGCGGTGTTCCACCACGACATTGGCATCCGCTTCAACGACAAAGAGCGCAACGATGTCGAGGAGTACTGCATCAGCGAAGGCTGGATCAAGGTGCCCGCCGGCAAAACCCTGGACCGCAAAGGCAAGCCTTTGCTGATCTCGCTCAAAGGGCGGGTTGAGGTGTATTACCGCTGAATCAGCTGACCGAGTCGGCCGATTGCCGGGTCAACATGGCCAGGGTGGTGGCCACGGTTTTGCGCAGGTCGCGGCGGTCGCAAATCAGGTCGATCGCGCCTTTTTCCATCAAGAACTCTGCGCGCTGGAAGCCTTCGGGCAAGGTCACGCGCACGGTGCTTTCGATCACGCGGGGGCCAGCAAAGCCAATCAAGGCCTTGGGTTCGGCGATCACCATGTCACCCATGAACGCGAAGCCGGCCGACACGCCGCCCATGGTCGGGTCGGTCAGGATGCTGATGTAGGGCAAGCCTTTTTGTGCCAAACGGGTAAGTGAAGCATTGGTTTTGGCCATTTGCATGAGCGAGAGCAAGCCCTCTTGCATGCGAGCACCACCGGTGGCGGTGAAGCAAACAAAGGGCACCTTTTGTTCGATCGCGGTGTGCACGCCGCGCACGAAGCGCTCGCCCACCACCGAGCCCATCGAGCCGCCCATGAAATCAAACTCGAAACAGGCGGCCACCAGGTTGATGCTGTGCACCGAGCCGCCCATGACCACCAGGGCATCGGTTTCGCCAGTGTTTTCCAGGGCTTCTTTGAGGCGTTCGGGGTATTTGCGGCTGTCCTTGAATTTCAAGGGGTCCATCGGCAGCACTTCTTGGCCGATCTCATAGCGGCCTTCCGGGTCGAGGAACGCGTCCAAACGTGCCCGTGCGGCAATGCGGTGGTGGTGGCTGCATTTGGGGCAAACGTTTTGGTTTTCTTCCAAATCGTTTTTGTACAGCACGGTCTCGCAACTGGGGCACTTGACCCACACACCCTCGGGCACGCTGCGTCGATCCGCAGGGTCGGTTTGCTGGATTTTGGAAGGCAGCAGTTTTTCAAGCCAACTCATGTGTTTTCCTCTGAAATGTCAACAGCCAGCGATGGCCACCCAGACAGATCACGCATTATGCGTCCAGCGCTTGGCGGATTTCTCGCATGAAAGCCTGCGCCTCGTGCGCGGCTTGACCGGGCGCGGCCGCCTTGACCAGTTGGATCAGCTTCGAGCCAATCACCACCGCGTCGGCCACCTTGCCGATGGTGCGTGCCGTGGCCGCGTCGCGGATGCCAAAGCCCACGCCCACGGGAATCTTCACGTGCTGACGGATGCGCGGCAGCATGGCCTCGACCTCGTCGGTGTTGAGTGCGCCTGAGCCGGTCACGCCTTTGAGCGAGACGTAATAGACATAACCGCTGGCAATCGCCGCGACTTGCTGCATGCGCAGGTCGGTGCTGGTGGGTGCGAGCAAAAAAATCAGGTCCATGTGGTGGGCCTTCAAGGCCGCTGCAAAGTCCACGCACTCCTCGGGGGGGTAGTCAACGATCAACACGCCGTCCACGCCCGCGGCTGCAGCATCTTGCACGAAGGCGTCTTTGCCATGTTGCAGGTTATAGCTCTCGACCGGGTTGGCGTAGCCCATCAGCACCATGGGTGTGGTCTGGTCGGTGCGGCGGAAGTCGCGCACCATGTCCAGCACTTCGCGCATGCCCACATGGTGGCGCAGTGCCTCTTCGCCTGCTTCTTGGATGACCGGGCCATCGGCCATCGGATCGCTGAAGGGCACACCCAGCTCGATGATGTCTGCGCCACCCTGGACCAGGGCATGCATCAACGACAAAGTGTGCGAGGGGTCGGGAAAGCCGGCCATCAGGTAAGGAATCAACGCTTGGCGTCCCTGGCTTTTGAGCGCGGCCATGACGGGTGAGATGCGGCTCATGCTTTGCTCCCGTTCAAGCTCACCAGGTTGATGGTTTGCTCGCCTTTGACCGATTGGCCTTGGCAGCTGGGTCGGCAGAAGAAGTCGGCGTGCGATAAGTCTGCAACGGTGCCGATGTCTTTGTCGCCGCGCCCGGACAGGTTGACCAAGATCGACTGGGTGGGCTGCATGGTTTTGGCAAGCTTCATGGCATGGGCCACCGCATGGCTGGACTCGAGCGCCGGGATGATGCCCTCGGTGCGGCACAGGTAATGGAAGGCTGCCAAGGCTTCTTGGTCGGTGATGCCCACGTATTCGGCGCGGCCAATGTCTTTCAAAAACGCGTGTTCAGGGCCCACACCTGGATAGTCCAAGCCGGCGCTGACCGAATGGGTTTCGGTGATTTGCCCGTTTGCGTCTTGCAGCACATAGGTGCGGTTGCCGTGCAGCACGCCTGGCACGCCACGTTGCAAGGAGCAGGAGTGTTTGTCGGTGTCCATGCCTTCGCCAGCGGCTTCGACACCGATCAAGCGGGTGTTTTCAAACGGGATGTAGGGGTAAAAAATACCCATGGCGTTTGAGCCGCCGCCCACGCAGGCCAGCACCGCATCGGGTTGCAGGCCGTGGTGCATGTTAGGCATTTGGGCGATGCATTCTTCACCGATCACGCTTTGGAAATCGCGCACCATCATCGGGTAGGGGTGAGGGCCGGCCACGGTACCGATGATGTAGAAGGTGTTGTCGACATTGGCCACCCAGTCGCGCATGGCTTCATTCAAGGCGTCTTTCAAGGTGCGGCTGCCGCTGTTGACCGGCACCACGGTCGCGCCCAAGAGTTTCATGCGGTAGACGTTCGGGCTTTGCCGCTTCACGTCCTCGCTGCCCATGTAGACCACGCATTCCAAACCATAACGGGCACAAATCGTGGCGGTGGCCACACCGTGTTGGCCCGCACCGGTTTCGGCAATGATGCGCGGCTTGCCCATGCGCTTGGCGAGCATGGCTTGGCCAATGGTGTTGTTGATTTTGTGTGCGCCAGTGTGGTTGAGGTCTTCGCGCTTGAGGTAAATCTGCGCACCACCCATCTCGCGACTCATGCGGGCGGCATGGTAGATCGGGGAGGGGCGGCCGACGAAATGCGCCAGCTCGTTTTTGAACTCGGCGATGAACTCGGGGTCATGCTGGTACTTGGCGTATGCGGCTTTGAGCTCTTCGATCGCGTGGGTCAGGGTTTCACTGATGAAGCTGCCGCCATAGTTGCCAAAGTGGCCACGGACATCGGGTTGTTGGTAGGTAGACATGGTTGCAATATCCCATCAAAGGCCGCAGGGCAGCCAAGGAACTCAAGAGGCAAGCGTGGTGCTGCGCACGGCTGCCACGAAAGCGCGGATTTTGTCGGGGTCTTTGATGCCTTTGGCGCTTTCGACGCCGGAGCTCACATCAACCGCCAACGACCGTCCGCGCGAATGCACGGCGCGGATGCCGTCGGCCACGTTTGCAGGTGTGAGTCCACCAGACAAAACGAGGTGAGCATTGACGTTTGTTGGAAGCTGTGACCAATTGAATGTGCTGCCGCTGCCGCCATACGCATCGACCAAGGTGTCGAGCAACAGGGCATCGGCTGTTGAGTAGCGGATGGCGTAGTTTACGAGGTCGAAAGCCTGGCCGTTGGCAGGGGTTTCCTTGGGTATGCGGGCGGCGCGCAGCCAGCGGCGACCCAAGGCACGGGCCACTTCCTGGCAAAAATCGGGTGTTTCGTCACCATGGAACTGCAACCAGGCACCTGGCACCAGGGCCGCTGCCTGGGCCACGTCGGCCTGGCTTGCATTCACAAACAGCAACACCGGGGTGACAAAGGCAGGCAGCAGACTTGCCAATTCGGCGGCACGCTCGGCGCTGACCGCGCGGGGGCTGGGCGGGTACAGCACAAAGCCCAGCGCGTTGGCGCCCGCGGCCACCGCGGCCAGCACGTCTTGTTCGCGGGTCAGGCCGCAGATTTTGATGGGGATGTGTGTCATGGGCATTGGCCAGGTAGCCAATCATAAGAGGGCGCCTGCTCGGGGATGCCCCACTCGGGCGCGTAGACCGGCCCCGCGAAATACAGGCCGTCTGGCGAAAAGGTTGGCGCAGCTTCTTTGCGGCTGCGCGCTTGCAAGACCTCGTGCATCCAGTCGGGCGGTTTCAGGCCTTGGCCGATCGCGACAAAGCAGCCCATCAGGTTGCGGATCATGTGGTGCAAAAACGCATTCGCCTCGAAATCAAACCGCCAATACGCGCTGCCGTCTTGGCGGCCAATGCGTTGCACATCGATGCGGTGGATGGTTTTGACAGGGCTCAGGGCTTGGCAACTTGCGGCACGAAAAGCGCTGAAATCGTGCTCGCCCAAGAGATGGCTGGCGGCTTGTTGCAAGGCTTGTAACTGCATGGGGCGGTAAACCCAGCCGACCCGACCGGCCTCGAGGCTGGGGCGCACCGGCGACTCGAGCACGATGTAGGTGTAGCGGCGTGCCAAGGCGCTGGCGCGGGCGTGAAAGCTGGGGGGGACCTCGTGGGCCCATTGCACCGCGATATCCGTGGGTAAATACGCATTGGTGCCGCGCACCCAAGAGCTCAGGTCACGCGTGACAGGCGTGTCGAAATGCACCACTTGCCGCAGGCCATGCACGCCTGAATCGGTGCGACCGGCACACAAGGTGCTGACCCGGTGACCGGTGAATTCGGCCAGGGCTTTTTCCAGGTGGTCTTGAACGGTTTTGCCTGAGGCTTGGCTTTGCCAGCCCTCATAGGCTTGGCCCAAATAGCTCAGGCCCAGCGCCAATCGCATGGCGCTCAACCGCGTTCGTTCAACCAGCGCAGGGCGCGCTCGCGTGTTTCGCCATGGGTTTGATCGGCGACTTCTTGGGCCAAGGCGCGGCCGGTTTGCTTTTGCCCCAGTTTCCAGAGCTCATCGGCCAAATCCAAGCGCACCTGGAAAGGGTCTTCTGGCAAACCCGTTGGATGGGGCGGCAGGTCCAGGTTGAAGTCCAGGTTGAGTTCGCCAGGCGGTTTGTGCTGGGGGTGTTGCAGGTAGTCAAAGTCTTCCTTGTCCGACAGGGCTGCTTGGGGCCTGCGTTGGCGGAACAAGGAATAGCTCACCCACAGGGCGGCCAAAACCGCTAGCCCACCGATCAGCTCGAAGGCATGGCGCTTGACCCAGGCCATGGCTTGTTGGTAGTAAGTGCTCAGGGTGGGCATGTCCGTGGGCAAACCCTCTTGCATCTTGGCCGCGGCTTTGGAGATCTCGTCCAACTCGGTCACATTCTTGGCGACTTCATCGTTGCGGCGGGCGGCATCTGCGGCTTGCAGGTCTTGGCTGACCTGGTCTGAGGCATCCTTGGCGCCGGGTTTGCTCAGCGTGAGTTGATCGGCAGGCGCCTGCACGTTGTTCTGGACCTGGGCTTTCAAGGCGCCGCTGCTTTCGCGGGCATTGGCATCCGCCAGCGGGGTGGTGGGCACACGACCAGCCAATTGGGCGCGGTAGGCATCGAAATCAGCCGATTGCAGGCGGATGCTTTGACGCGCCGCTTGGCGGTCGACCGTGCGGGCTTCTTCCACAGTGGGCATGGTGATCAAGGCACCCGCTTTCAAACGGTTGACGTTGTTATCAACAAAGGCCGTGGGGTTGTTGCGCAGCATGGTGACCAGCAATTGGTCGAGGGACACATCCCCAGTAGGGTTGGCCATGATCAATTCGCTGGCGGTGTCGCCCTTGAGGACCTCGACCGTGTTGCCCGCCGGCGGGGCGTCAGCTTTGGCTGGCGGTGGGGTCAAGGCTTCTTCAGGCGCGGTGGCTGTCGGGGTATTGTTGAGGGTGCCGCTGAGCGGAAATCCCAAATTTCGGTATGCACGACCGCTGGCCCAACGAAATTCCATGAGCAAATCCACATAGGTGTCCACCAAAGGATCTGCCCCCAGGATTTGCATGACATACAGGTCTTCTGCGCGCTTGGTCAAAGTGACCTGGACATTGTCCAGACCGGCAACGCGGTTGATTTTGGCGGCTTGGTAAACCGTTTCACTGGCCAAAGCCGCCTGGAATTCTTGGGCTTCTTGGGTGCTTAAATCACTGATCTGCACTTCCAATCGCAGGGGCTCGCCCAGGCGAGACTTGACCATGGGCTGACCCAATTGGAGGGCATGGGCGCTAAATGTTGTCAAAATTGACAACGAAATAACAAATTGCAGTAATTGTCTAGGGGGTGTCAGCAATTGAAACATGGTGCATGTTCTCGTGCATCTTATAGACCAATCATCATAATCGACTTTAAGTTGCCCTCCCAAGTGACCGACCCGGTCAAGCGGTCAACAAAATCCTCAGCATGCGCCGCAGTGGCTCTGCTGCCCCCCAAAGCAACTGGTCACCAATGGTGAAGGCGCCCAGGTAGTCGGGTCCAAAGGTCAATTTGCGCAAACGACCCACGGGAATCGTCATGGTGCCGGTCACCGCCACGGGGGTCAGGTGCTGCATGGTGGCTTCGCGGTTGTTGGGGACCAGCTTGACCCACTCGTTGTCGGCGGCGATCATGGCCTCGATGTCGGCCAAGGGCACGTCTTTTGTCAGCTTGAAGGTCAGGGCCTGGCTGTGGCAGCGCATGGCACCCACGCGCACGCAAAAACCGTCCACGGGCACGGCAGGGCTGCTGAAACCAGGGCCTTGACCCAGGATCTTGTTGGTTTCAGCCATGCCTTTCCATTCTTCGCGGCTGGTGCCCCAGAACTCGTCGCCGGCATTTTTGCCTGCACCCAGGTCTTTGTCGATCCATGGAATCAGCGAGCCGCCCAGTGGCACGCCAAAGTTGGCGGTCTCTGAACCCGCCAGGGCGCGCTGCTTGGCAATCACTTTGCGGTCGATTTCCAGAATCGCGCTCTTGGGGTCGTCCAACAAGGCTTTCACCTCGGCGTTCAGGGTGCCAAACTGGGTCAGCAGTTCACGCATGTGGGCAGCCCCACCGCCTGAGGCCGCTTGGTAGGTTTGGGTGCTCATCCACTCCACCAGACCGGCTTTGTACAAAGCGCCCACCCCCATCAACATGCAAGACACGGTGCAATTGCCACCCACCCAGTTGTTACCGCCGTGCGCCAAGGCGTTTTGGATGACGGGCAAGTTGACCGGGTCGAGGATGATGACCGCGTCTTTTTCCATGCGCAGGGTCGAGGCGGCGTCAATCCAGTGCCCTTGCCAACCCGCAGCGCGCAGCTTGGGGAACACCTCGGCGGTGTAGTCGCCGCCTTGGCAGGTGATGATGATGTCGCAGGCTTTCAGGGCGTCGATGTCGTGTCCATCGAGCAGCTGGGTTTCATTTTTCGCCACCGCTGGGGCGGCGCCACCGGCGTTGGAGGTGGAAAAGAAAACGGGTTCGATCAACGCAAAGTCGTTTTCGGTTTGCATGCGGTCCATCAGAACCGAGCCCACCATGCCTCGCCAACCAACGAGTCCAACGCGGTTTCCGATCTTTTTCATTTGTCTGCCTTTTCTTTAATGGCGGTTGGCCAAGGCCTTGACCACCGCATCACCCATTTGCGCGGTGCCCACTTTGGTGGTGCCTTCGCTGTAGATGTCGCCTGTGCGCAGGCCTTGGGCCAGCACTTTCTTGACCGCATCTTCAATGCGCACCGCCGCTGCTTCTTGTTTCAGGCTAAAGCGCAACATCATGGCCGCACTCAGGATGGTGGCCAGTGGGTTGGCCACGCCTTTGCCCGCGATGTCGGGTGCGCTGCCGTGGCTGGGTTCGTACAAACCTTGGTTGCTGGCGTTGAGCGAAGCCGAGGGCAGCATGCCGATCGAGCCGGTCAGCATGGAGGCTTCGTCGCTCAGGATGTCGCCAAACATGTTGCCGGTCACCACCACGTCAAAGCGCTTGGGTTCTTTGACCAGCTGCATCGCGGCATTGTCGACATACATGTGGTCGAGCGCGACATCGGGGTAGTCTTTGTGCACCTCGATGACGATGTCTTTCCAAAACTGGAAGGTCTCGAGCACGTTGGCTTTGTCCACGCTGGTCACGCGTTTGCTGCGCTTGCGGGCGGCTTCAAACGCCACGCGGGCGATGCGCTCGACTTCGGGGCGGGTATAGCGCATGGTGTCAAAGGCTTCCTCGGCACCGGCGAATGCGCCATCGGGTGAAACACGGCGGCCACGCGGCTGACCGAAGTAAATGTCACCGGTGAGCTCACGGATGATCAAGATGTCCAAACCCGCCACCAACTCAGGCTTGAGGCTGGATGCGTTGACCAATTCGGGGTAGCAGATCGCGGGGCGGAAGTTGGCAAAAAGCCCTAAGTTTTTGCGCAGGCCCAAAATTGCTTGCTCGGGGCGCAGCGGGCGGTCCAGGCTGTCGTATTTCCAGTCGCCCACTGCACCAAACAACACCGCGTCGGCTGCTTTGGCCAGTTTCAAGGTGCTTTCGGGCAGCGGGTGGCCGTGTGCGTCATAGGCGGCGCCGCCGACCAGGGCGGTTTCCATCTCGAACTTCAGGTCCAGAACATTCAGGACTTTGACGGCTTCGGCGACGATTTCGGTGCCAATGCCATCTCCTGGCAAAACTGCGATCTTCATGGGAACTTTCTCAAGGGTTACATGGTGTGGGCCAACCAGGGCTTGGTGGCCAGGCGCTGGGCCTCAAAGGCTTTGATTTTGTCGGACTGGCGCAGGGTCAGGCCGATGTCGTCAAAGCCATTGAGCAAGCAGTATTTGCGAAAGGCTTGCACTTCAAAAGGAATCTCTTCACCTTGGGGACGCACGATGACTTGGCGCGCCAGGTCGATCGTCAATGCATAGCCGGGAAACGCCTGCACTTCATTGAACAACTGGTCCACGGTGGATTCGGGCAGCACGATGGGCAGCAAGCCGTTTTTGAAACAGTTGTTGAAAAAGATGTCGGCAAAGCTGGGTGCAATCACGGCGCGAAAGCCGTATTGGTCGATTGCCCAAGGTGCATGCTCACGCGATGAACCACAGCCAAAGTTTTTGCGGGCCAACAGCACCGAAGCGCCTTGGTAGCGCGGCTGGTTGAGCACAAAGTCGGGGTTGGGCTGTCGGCTGGCGGGGTCTTGGCCGGGCTCGCCGTGGTCCAGGTAGCGCCACTCGTCAAACAGGTTGGGGCCAAAGCCAGTCTTCTTGATCGACTTCAAAAACTGCTTGGGGATGATCGCATCGGTGTCGACGTTTTCGCGGTCCATGGGCGCCACGATGCCTTTGTGGAGGGTGAATGTTTGCATGGTGATCCCTTAAGCGAACTTGCGCACGTCAACAAAGTGGCCGTGGATGGCAGCGGCAGCGGCCATGGCGGGGCTGACCAAATGGGTACGACCGCCATTGCCTTGACGGCCCTCGAAGTTGCGGTTGCTGGTGGAGGCGCAGCGTTCGCCAGGCTCTAACTTGTCGGCGTTCATCGCCAGGCACATCGAACAACCGGGCTCGCGCCACTCAAACCCAGCGGCTTTGAAAATCTCGTGCAAACCTTCTTGCTCGGCTTGCGCTTTGACCAAGCCAGAGCCGGGCACCACCATCGCAAGCTTGATGTTTTTCGCCACTTTTTGGCCAAGTTTTTTCACCACGGCAGCGGCTTCTCGCATGTCTTCGATGCGGCTGTTGGTGCAAGAGCCAATGAACACTTTGTCGACAAACAAGTCGTTCAGCGCTTTGCCTGGCTGCAAGTCCATGTAGGTCAACGCGCGTTCGATGGCGCCGCGCTTGTTGGCGTCTTTTTCTTTGTCGGGGTCAGGCACGGTGCCGTTGATGTCGAGCACCATCTCTGGCGATGTGCCCCAGGTGACCTGCGGCAAGATGTCTTCGGCCTTGAGCTCGACCACCGCGTCAAAGTGTGCGTCAGCGTCGGAGTGCAAGGTTTTCCAATACGACACGGCCTGGTCCCATTCCGCGCCACCGACAAATTGGCCGGTCTTGCCATCGGTGCCAGGCGACAGGGGGCGGCCTTTGACGTAGTCGATGGTTTTCTCGTCGACCGCCACCAGGCCCGCACGGGCGCCCGCTTCGATCGCCATGTTGCAGACCGTCATGCGACCTTCCATGCTCAATGACCGGATGGCCGAGCCGGCAAATTCAATCGTGAAGCCAGTGCCGCCTGCGGTGCCGATGCGCCCAATGATGGCCAGCACCACGTCTTTGCCGGTCACGCCTTTGGCCAGCGTTCCCTCGACTTTGACCAACATGTTCTTGGCTTTCTTGGCCAACAAGGTTTGCGTGGCCATCACATGTTCGACCTCAGAGGTGCCGATGCCATGGGCCAGTGCGCCAAACGCGCCATGGGTGGAGGTGTGCGAGTCGCCGCAGACCACGGTCATGCCGGGCAGGGTGGCGCCGTTTTCCGGGCCAATCACGTGCACGATGCCTTGTCGTTTGGACATGAAGGGGAAGAAGGCGGCCGCGCCAAATTCATGGATGTTGGCATCGAGCGTGGTGATCTGCTCTTTGCTGATCGGGTCGGTGATGCCGTCGTAGCCCAGCTCCCAGCCGGTGGTGGGGGTGTTGTGGTCAGCGGTGGCCACGATGGAGCTCACACGCCAAACCTTGCGGCCAGCTTGGCGGATGCCTTCAAAGGCTTGCGGACTGGTGACTTCATGCACCAAATGGCGGTCGATGTAGAGGATGGCGGTGCCGTCCTCTTCGAGGTGGACGACGTGTTCGTCCCAAATCTTGTCGTAAAGGGTGCGTCCCATGTGGCGGGTCCTGGTCAGGCTGACGAGAGTGTCAGCAGGCTATTTTAAGTTTGCGAGGTAGCGCTTGAATGCTTCGGCGGTTTCGGGGTGGCGCAAAGCCAATTCGACCGTGGCTTTGAGGAAGCCGATTTTGCTGCCGCAGTCGTAGCGCACACCTTCATAGGCATAGGCGTAGACCGCTTCTTGCTTGAGCAGGCTTTGAATCGCATCGGTCAACTGGTACTCGCCGCCTGCGCCGGGTTGCAGTTGATCAATGTGCTGGAAGATCGAGGGTGTGAACACATAACGACCCACCACCCCCAGGTTGGAGGGGGCTTTTTCGGGCGCGGGTTTCTCCACGATCTGCGACATCTTGGTCAGGCGGTCCCCGGCCAAGCTGCCAGCCACCACGCCGTAAGAGCGGCTTTGCTCGGGCGCGATCGTCTCGACCGCCACCACCGAACTGCGGTAGTGCTCGTACAGTCCCACGAGTTGTTTCAACACGCCGGGTTGATGGTCGAGCAAGTCGTCGGCCAAGACCACGGCGAAAGGCTCGTTGCCGACCAAAGACGCTGCGCAATTGACCGCGTGGCCCAGGCCCAGCGCCTCGGGTTGGCGCACATACACACAGTTGACATGGGCGGGCTTGATGTTGCGCACCAGGTTCAACAGCTCGGTTTTTTGCTTGGCCTCCAGCTCGTGCTCGAGCTCAAAAGATTTGTCGAAATGGTCTTCGATGCTGCGCTTGCTGCGCCCGGTCACGAAGATCATTTCGGTGATGCCCGCCTCGATGGCTTCTTCCACCGCATACTGAATCAGCGGCTTGTCAACCACACAAAGCATCTCCTTGGGGCTGGCCTTGGTGGCTGGTAAAAACCGGGTACCCAAACCCGCCACCGGGAAAACCGCTTTGCGAACAACAGGCATGGTGGACTTTCAGCGTTTGTGGAGGGCGGGCACGTCGCGTTTGACCGAGCCGGTGAACAGCTGACGGGGACGACCGATTTTGTACTCGGCGTCACTGATCATTTCATTGAGTTGGGCAATCCAACCCACGGTGCGTGCCAAGGCGAAGATCCCGGTGAACAGGTTGACCGGGATGCCAATGGCGCGCTGCACGATGCCGGAATAAAAATCGACATTGGGGTAGAGCTTGCGGCTGACAAAGTAATCGTCTTCGAGCGCGATTTTCTCCAGCGCTTTGGCCAGTTTGAACAAGGGGTCGTTTTCCAAGCCCAGTTCTTTCAGCACTTCGTTGCAAGTTTCTTGCATCAGCTTGGCGCGGGGATCGTAGTTTTTGTAGACGCGGTGGCCAAAACCCATCAATTTCACGCTGGAATTCTTGTCCTTGACCTGCTCCATGAATTCGCCGACCTTGGCGATGCCGCCGTTGGCTTGGATGCCTTCGAGCATGTTCAAACACGCTTCGTTGGCGCCACCATGGGCTGGCCCCCACAAACAGGCAACACCGGCGGCGATGGCGGCAAAGGGGTTGGTGCCAGACGAGCCACACAAACGCACGGTGGAGGTCGAGGCGTTTTGCTCGTGGTCTGCGTGCAAGGTGAAGATGCGGTCCATGGCACGCTCGAGCACCGGGTTGACCTTGTAGTCTTCGCAAGGCGTGCCAAACATCATGCGCAGGAAGTTGCCAGCGTAGGACAGGTCGTTTTGCGGATAGAGGAAGGGCTGACCCACGCCGTACTTGTAGGCCATGGCCACCAGGGTGGGCATTTTGGCAATCAAGCGGATCGCGGCGACTTCGCGGTGTTCGGGGTTGTTGATGTCGGTGCTGTCATGGTAGAAGGCCGACAAAGCACCCACCAAACCGGTCAACACAGCCATGGGATGGGCGTCTCGACGGAAACCACGCAGGAAAAACTGCAATTGCTCGTGCACCATGGTGTGGTGGGTCACGGTTTGGGTAAATGCCTGTTTGCGCTCGGCGTTCGGCAGCTCACCGTACAACAACAAATGGCAGGTTTCCAAATAATTGCAGTGGGTGGCGAGTTGTTCGATCGGGTAGCCGCGGTACAGCAACTCACCCTTGTCGCCATCGATGTAAGTGATCGCGGATTGACAAGATGCGGTGGACAAGAAACCCGGGTCGTAGGTGAACATACCGGTTTGGCCATAGAGCTTACGGATATCGATCACGTCGGGACCGATGTTGCCCTGGTAAACCGGCATCTCCATGCTGGGCTGGCCGTTGCTGAACTGTAGGGTGGCTTTGTAGTCGGCGAGTTTCATGGTCGTTTTCCTGTGTCAATCAAATTCAAAATTCAAGTTCTCAATAAAGGCAAAAGCGCGGTCACTTCAGGGTTGCCCATCACCGATTCAAGCAACTGTGCCTCGGGGTCGGAGGGCGACAGTGGCTTGGCTGGGCGGTTCAGCAAGATGTCCAGCAAATCGTTGTCTGCCAAGGCCATCAGTGCATACATGCCGCGCGCCTGTCCTGCAGTCAGCGCATCGGCATGCTGGTTGAAAAACCGCTCGATGAACAAATCGTTTTCCAACAAGCCCCGGCGACAACGCCAGCGCAATTTGCTCAAGCCTGCCGCAGACACCAGGGTGTCTGCCGGCAGTGCACCGAGTTCTTCATCCACCATCAGACCGCGCGGCTGATCATCAACTCTTTGATCTTGCCAATCGCCTTCGTGGGGTTCAACCCTTTGGGGCAGACGTCGACGCAATTCATGATGGTGTGGCAGCGGAACAAACGGTAGGGGTCTTCCAAGTTGTCCAAGCGCTCAGCGGTGCCGTGGTCGCGGCTGTCGGCGATGAAGCGGTAGGCCTGCAACAAGCCGGCGGGGCCGACAAATTTGTCGGGGTTCCACCAGAAAGACGGGCAGCTGGTCGAGCAACTCGCGCACAAAATGCATTCGTACAACCCATCGAGCTCTTCGCGCTCGGCGGGCGACTGCAGGCGCTCTTTTTCGGGCGGCAAGCTGTCGTTCATCAAGTAGGGCTTGATCGAGTGGTATTGGTTGAAGAACTGGGTCATGTCCACGATCAGGTCGCGCACCACGGGCAAGCCAGGCAGCGGCTTCAAGGTGATCACGCCGGGCAAGGTCAGCATGTTGGTCAGGCAAGCCAAGCCGTTTTTGCCGTTGATGTTCATCGCGTCCGAGCCACACACGCCTTCGCGGCAAGAGCGGCGGAAGGACAAGGTGGGGTCTTGTGCCTTGAGCTTCATGAGTGCATCAAGCAACATGCGCTCATGCCCGTCGAGTTCCACCTCGATGGTTTGCATGTAGGGCTTGGCGTCCTTTTCAGGGTCGTAGCGGTAGATCTTGAAGGTGCGTTTCATTAGAAGGTCCTGACTTTGGGAGGAATGCTTTCGGTGGTGAGCGGTTGCAGCTTGACCGGTTTGTAGGTCAGGCTGTTGCTGGCGCTGTGCCACAGGCTGTGCTTGAGCCATTGCTCGTCGTTGCGGCCATTGGGGTGCTCAGGGCTGTCAGCGTAGTCATCGACCGTGTGCGCGCCGCGGCTTTCGTGGCGAGCCGCGGCCGACACCATGGTGGCCTGTGCGCACTCGATCAGGTTTTCGACTTCCAAGGCCTCGATGCGGGCGGTGTTGAAGATCTTGGACTTGTCTTTCAAGCCAATCGCGTTGACGCGCTCACGCAGTGCGGCAATTTGCTGCACGCCCTCGTCCATGCTGGCTTGGGTGCGGAAAACACCTGCGTGTTTTTGCATGCTGGTGCGCAGGTCGTTGGCCACATCTTGCGCGTATTCCCCCGAGCTGGAATGGTCCAGGCGGTTCAAGCGGGCCAGGGTTCGGTCAGCAGCGTCCGCTGGCAAGGGCTTGTGGTTTTTGTTTTTCTCGTGGAACTCGACGATGTGGTTGCCCGCGGCTTTGCCAAACACCAACAAGTCCAGCAGGGAGTTGGTGCCCAAGCGGTTGGCGCCATGCACCGACACGCAAGAACATTCGCCCACCGCATACAGACCGTTGACCACCGCGCTGTGGTCGCTTGCGTTTTGGGTGACGACTTGGCCGTGGATGTTGGTGGGGATGCCGCCCATTTGGTAATGGATGGTGGGCACCACGGGGATGGGCTCTTTGGTGATGTCGACGTTCGCAAAGTTGTGGCCAATCTCGAACACCGATGGCAGGCGCTTCATGATGGTTTCTACGCCCAGGTGGTCAAGCTTCAAATGCACATAGTCTTTGTTGGGGCCGCAGCCGCGGCCTTCCTTGATTTCTTGGTCCATGCAACGCGACACAAAGTCACGCGGCGCCAGGTCTTTCAAGGTCGGTGCATAACGCTCCATGAACCGCTCACCCAGGCTGTTGAGCAAAATCGCGCCTTCGCCACGGCAACCTTCGGTCAGCAGCACACCTGCACCGGCCACGCCAGTGGGGTGGAATTGCCAAAACTCCATGTCCTCCAAAGGAATGCCAGCGCGAGCTGCCATGCCCAAGCCATCGCCAGTGTTGATGAAGGCGTTGGTCGAAGCCGCAAAAATACGGCCTGCACCACCGGTGGCCATCAACACGGTTTTGGCTTCCAGGATGTGCAGGTCGCCGGTTTCCATCTCCAAGGCGGTCACACCCACCACGTCACCTTCAGCGTCGCGGATCAGGTCTTGCGCCATCCATTCCACGAAAAAATTCGTGTTGGCTTTCAGGTTTTGTTGGTAGAGGGTGTGCAGCATGGAGTGACCGGTGCGGTCAGCCGAGGCGCAAGCGCGTTGCACGGATTTTTCGCCGTAGTTGGAGGTGTGCCCGCCAAAGGGGCGCTGGTAAATGGTGCCGTCGGGGTTGCGGTCAAAAGGCATGCCCATGTGCTCGAGCTCGTAAACCACTTTCGGGGCTTCGCGGCACATGTATTCAATCGCGTCTTGGTCCCCCAACCAGTCAGAGCCTTTGACCGTGTCATAAAAATGGTAGTGCCAGTTGTCCTCGGACATGTTGCCCAAAGAAGCGCCGATCCCGCCTTGGGCGGCCACGGTGTGTGAGCGGGTGGGAAAGACCTTGGTCAACACCGCCACGTTCAAGCCGGCGCGCGAGAGTTGCAGCGATGCTCGCATGCCAGAGCCGCCTGCGCCAACGATGACCACATCAAAGCGGCGACGGGGAATAGAAGAGCGTGTCATTGATCAAAATCTCCAAAGAACCTGAACCGCCCAGCCCAAACAAGAGAGCAGCCAGACGATGGTGAAAAGGTGAAGTGCCAGGCGCAAACCAACCGGCTTGATGTAGTCCATCCAAATGTCGCGCATGCCCACCCAAACGTGGTAGGTCATGGCCAAAAACACGGTGAAGGTCAGGGCTTTCATCCATTGGGGGCTGAAGATACCCGCCCATGCGTCGTAGCCGATTTCGCCTTGGGAAAAAATGAGTTGCACCAGCACCAGCAGGGTGAAAAGCGCCATCAAGGCGGCGGTTAAACGCTGTGCCAACCAGTCTCTCAGGCCATAGTGCGCACCCACCACCAGGCGTTTGGAACCTATTTTGTTTGTCATGTTCAGCTCCTGGGTTTCAATACAAGCCAAACAACTTGGCACCCAACAACACGGTCAGACCGATGCTGCAAGCCAAGGTGAAGATGGCGCTGCTGCGGCCAAACGCTTTGCTGACCGAGTGGGTGGCATCCATGAAGAGGTGACGCAAACCCGCGATCAGGTGGTGCAGGTAGGCCCAAATCAAGGCCAGGGTGACCAGGCTGATGAACCAACCTGGGTACCAACCGATGCCGCCGTTGTATGCCGCTTTGAATTTGGCAAATGAAATCTCTGAGGACAGGGATTTGTCAAACAGCCAGATGATGAAAGGCAGCAACACAAACATCAAGGCCCCGCTCACGCGGTGCAGGATGGACACCCAGCCGGCCGGTGGCAGGCGGTAGGTGGGCAGGTCATTGAAGGCGTTGATGTTGCGAAATTCAGGCCGTTGTTGGGCGTTGTCGGTCATGCGTCTGGCTTTCTCGTGGTCGGATCAGGGACGGGGTGGTGACTTTGGCAGGGCTTCAAAAATCATTCTATTGCAATGCACAAAAATGACAGCTTCCTTGCATTTCTAATGAGTACCAATTAATTCAGTTCGTTGAGGTAGTGGTGGCGGTCAGTCCGGTAGACGCCAATGCGCCATTCCATCGGGATGTCTTGGTAGGTGAAGGACAGCCGCTCAACCCGCAGCAAAGGGGTCTGGGCTTGCACCTGCAACAAATGGGCTTCCTCCGTGTTGGGGCTGACCGCGCGCAGGCGTTCTTGGGCGCGCACCATTCGGATGCCAAACTCGGCCTCAAACAAGGCATACATCGGGCCGGTGTCGCTGCTGAGCCGCTCGGCAGTCAAACCACTGAAGGGGGCACCTGGCAGCCAAATGTCTTCGTAAATCGTGGGTGTCCCGTCAAAGGACAGGACCCGGCGAACCTGAAAAACCGGGTCACCGGTCGCCAATGACAGGGTTTTGGCCACATGGACGGGCGCTTTGAGCCGTTTGCAGTCCACGATTTGGCGGTGTGCCGGGCCTTGGCTGAGGATGTCGCCTGCATCGGGTTTGAGTTTGAGAAAGCGAAACTGCACCTGCTGCTCGGCATGGGTGGCCACAAAGGTGCCCTTGCCCTGGCGGCGCACCAGCAAATGGTTTTTTGCCAGCTCGTCAATCGCTTTGCGCACCGTGCCCTGGCTGACTTTGTAGCGGGCCGCGAGCTCGAATTCGCTGGGGATCGGGTCACCCGGCTTCCACTCGCCGACTTGCAGGCTTTGCAGGACCAGGTCTTTGATCTGCTGATAAAGTGGGCTGAACGCCGGCGACGCCAAACCCGATGCATCGGATGGGGGCGGGCCAGTGTCGATAGGTGTGGAGGGGTTCACGGTGAGCTCGTCAGGCGCTTGTCATGGTTGAGCCGCTATCATATCTTCTATAAGACATATGTCTGGCTGTTTCAGCCTCCAGGCGCGCGACCAGCCATCCGTCTTTTCTTTTTTCAATTTCGGAGATTTTCATGAGTAAAAAGCCCGTCCGCGTTGCCGTTACCGGCGCAGCAGGTCAAATCGGTTACGCACTGTTGTTCCGCATCGCCTCGGGCGACATGTTGGGCAAAGACCAGCCTGTCATTCTCCAATTGCTGGAAATCCCGGATGAAAAAGCCCAAAAGGCGCTCAAAGGCGTGATGATGGAGATCGACGATTGCGCGTTTCCCTTGTTGGCTGGCATGCAAGCCCATGGTGACCCGATGACCGCTTTCAAAGATGTGGACTACGCTTTGTTGGTCGGTTCGCGTCCACGCGGCCCAGGCATGGAGCGTGCTGAATTGCTCGCCATCAACGGCGCCATCTTCACTGCCCAAGGCAAGGCCTTGAATGCGGTGGCTTCTCGCGATGTCAAAGTGCTGGTGGTGGGCAACCCCGCCAACACCAATGCCTACATCGCCATGAAGGCCGCGCCTGATTTGAAGCCCGGCAACTTCACCGCCATGCTGCGCTTGGACCACAACCGCGCGTTGTCACAAATCGCAGCCAAGACCGGCAAAGCTGTGGCCGACATCGAAAAACTGTGCGTCTGGGGCAACCACTCGCCCACCATGTACGCCGATTACCGTTTCGCCACCATCCATGGCGAGTCGGTCAAGGCCATGATCAACGACCAAGAATGGAATGCCAACGTGTTCCTGCCTACCGTGGGCAAGCGCGGCGCGGCCATCATCGAAGCGCGTGGTCTGTCCTCAGCGGCTTCTGCGGCCAACGCGGCCATCGACCACATGCGCGACTGGGCCCTGGGCACCCACGGCAAGTGGGTCACCATGGGCATCCCATCACAAGGCTGGTACGGCATTCCCAAGGATGTGATGTTTGGTTTCCCCGTCACCTGCGAAAACGGCAGTTACAAAGTGGTGGAGGGCTTGGACATGGATGCTTTCAGCCAAGGCTGCATTGACAAGACCCTCAAAGAACTGACTGACGAGCAAGCGGGCGTGGCCCACTTGGTTCCCTGAGTCGCTCACCCCGGACCGCTTGCATGAGCCAGGTTGCACCCCCTGACGCGATGGTTCGGGTGGGTGCGCACCCCCGGGATGTCTTGCAAGACGCACAGGCCGGCGCGGTTCATTTGCCGGTCTGCGACCACTACAGCGGCGTGGAAGTGCGCATGCGCAAAAGCCTGCAACTGCAAGCAGAGATGACCCAAGAGTTTGGCGTTTGCGTGTTTGATGTCACCCTCGACTGCGAAGACGGCGCACCCGTGGGCGGCGAGGCCGAGCATGCAGCCTTGGTGACTGAATTGGCCCTGGCCGCTGCACCTGAAGCGCGGGTGGCGGTGCGGGTACACCCGGTTGACCACCCGGCTTTCGCTGCTGACATGGCGCTGATCGCAGGCAAAGCCGGGCACCGGTTGACCCACCTGATGTTGCCCAAGGTGGAGTCAGTGGCTGACCTCGACCTTGCGGTCCAAGCGATTGACGCAGCCGGTGCCAAAGACCTCTGCGTGCATGCCTTGATCGAATCGCCCGCGGCGGTTCACCGTGCTTTTGAAATCGCGGCACACCCGCGTTTGCAATCCCTCAGCTTTGGATTGATGGACTTTGTGTCCGCCCACGGCGGCGCGATACCCGCCTCGGCCATGGGCAGCGACCCGGTACTTGGCCAGTTCAGCCACCCGCTGGTGGTGCGCGCCAAATTGGCGATCGCCAGTGCTTGTCACGCGCATGGCAAAGTCCCGTCTCACAGCGTGGTCACCGAATTCAGCGACCCGTTGGTGATGCAAGCCGCTGCGCGCCAAGCGGCGCAAACCCTGGGCTTCACCCGCATGTGGAGCATCCACCCAGCGCAAATTCGTCCGATCTTGCAAGCCATGGCCCCGTCTGACCAAGACATCACCCAGGCCCTGGCGGTGTTGCTGGCTGCGCAATCGGCAGATTGGGCACCGATCAGCCATGGCGGTCAGTTGCATGACCGCGCCAGTTACCGTTATTTTTGGCATGTGCTGTCCCGCGCTCACCGAACTGGCCAGGCCATGCCCAGCCAAGCCCACGCTTTTTTCATGCCATGAAGCAGGTCAAGCAGATGCCTTGGCTGCTCCCCCTGTTGGGCTTGCTTGCCTGGACCCCGCTAGCAGCCCTTGCCCAAGCTGTGCCGCATGTCTACACGGGTCGATTGAGCTGCGAGCTCAAACAGGTGGTGGTGTTGCAGGCCCACCCTGAATGGCCCGGTCAGTACCAACTGCGTTTCAAGAAATGGCGCCTCACCCTCAGCCCGGTCGAAGGCATGTCCGGGGTGGTCCGCCTGGAAGACCCCGACAAGCGCTTCACTTGGATGCAACTCAACACCAAGTCCATGCTGCTCGACGAAGCACGCGGTGTGCGATTGGTTGACGATTGCCAGCACCCCAGTCAAAAAGCCATGGCCCAAGCCATGCAGATTTCACCCGTTGCCAACTTGCTCGACACCGATGCCAGTGGCCGTTGACCCTTTCATTTTCAGGAGAACCACATGTTGAAAGCCTACCGTGACCACGCCGCTGAACGCGCTGCCTTGGGCATCCCCCCCCTGCCACTGGACGCCAAACAAACCGCTGAATTGATCGAGTTGCTCAAAGCCCCTCCCGCAGGCGAGGACGCGTTTTTGATGGACCTGTTGACCCATCGCGTGCCACCCGGTGTGGACGATGCCGCCAAAGTCAAAGCCTCTTTCTTGGCCGCTGTCGCCCATGGCGATGTCGAGGTCGGTTTGATCTCCAAAGCCAAGGCCACCGAGCTGTTGGGCACCATGGTCGGCGGTTACAACGTGCATCCCCTGATCGAGTTGCTTGACGATGCACAAGTGGCAGAAGTGGCCGCCACCGCACTGAAAAAAACCTTGTTGATGTTTGACTTCTTCAACGACGTGGCCGATAAAGCCAAAGCAGGCAACCCGCAGGCAAAAGCAGTGATGCAAAGCTGGGCCGATGCCGAGTGGTTCACCAGTCGCCACGAAGTAGACAAAAAAATCACGGTCACCGTGTTCAAGGTACCCGGCGAAACCAACACCGACGATCTGTCGCCCGCGCCGGACGCCTGGAGCCGTCCCGATATCCCCTTGCACTATTTGGCGATGCTGAAAAACACCCGCGAAGGCGCGGCCTTCAAGCCGGAGGAAGACGGCAAACGCGGCCCGATGCAGTTCATTGACGACCTCAAGAAAAAAGGCCATTTGGTGGCTTATGTGGGTGACGTGGTGGGGACCGGTTCGAGCCGCAAATCAGCCACCAACAGCGTGATTTGGGCCACCGGCCAAGACATTCCTTTCGTGCCCAACAAGCGCTTTGGTGGTGTGACCTTGGGCGGCAAAATCGCCCCGATCTTTTTCAACACCCAAGAAGACTCTGGTGCTTTGCCGATCGAAGTCGATGTGAGCCAACTGGAGATGGGCGATGTGATCGACATCCTGCCTTACGAGGGGAAGATCGTGAAAAATGGCGCGACTGTGGCCGAGTTCAAGCTCAAAAGCGATGTGCTGTTTGACGAAGTGCGTGCCGGTGGCCGCATCAACCTGATCATCGGCCGTTCGCTCACCGCCAAGGCCCGCGAATTCCTGGGTCTGCCAGCCTCCACCTTGTTCCGTTTGCCCTCCGTGCCTGCCAGCACCAAAGCGGGCTTCACGCTGGCGCAAAAAATGGTGGGACGCGCTGTTGGTTTGCCCGAGGGCCAAGGCGTTCGCCCCGGCACGTATTGCGAACCCAAAATGACCACAGTCGGCTCGCAAGACACCACCGGCCCCATGACCCGCGACGAACTGAAAGACCTGGCCTGCTTGGGCTTCTCAGCCGACATGGTGATGCAGTCCTTCTGCCACACCGCCGCTTATCCCAAGTCAGTGGATGTGAAAACACACCGCGAATTGCCCGCTTTCATCAGCAACCGTGGTGGTGTCGCGCTGCGCCCCGGCGACGGTGTGATCCACTCTTGGCTCAACCGTTTGTTGTTGCCCGACACGGTCGGCACCGGCGGCGATTCCCACACCCGTTTCCCCATCGGTATTTCATTCCCCGCAGGTTCGGGCTTGGTGGCCTTTGGTGCGGCCACGGGCGTGATGCCTTTGGACATGCCCGAGTCGGTGTTGGTGCGTTTCAAAGGCGAGATGCAGCCCGGTGTCACTTTGCGTGACTTGGTGCACGCCATTCCCTTGTACGGCATCAAGCAGGGTTTGTTGACCGTGGCCAAGGCCGGCAAGATCAACGAATTCTCGGGCCGCATTTTGGAAATCGAAGGCCTGCCTAATTTGAAAGTGGAGCAAGCGTTTGAGCTGTCAGACGCCTCTGCCGAGCGCTCTGCCGCGGGTTGCACCATCAAGCTCAACAAAGAGCCCATCATTGAGTACCTCCAGTCCAACGTGGTTCTGATGAAAAACATGATCGCCGACGGCTATGCCGACGCCCGCACTTTGGCACGCCGCATCGAGAAAGTGGAAGCTTGGTTGGCCAAGCCCGAACTGCTGGAAGCGGACAAAGACGCCGAGTACGCGCATGTGATTGAGATCGACATGAACGAGATCAAAGAGCCGATCCTGTGCTGTCCGAACGACCCGGACGACGCGAAATTTTTGTCCGAGGTGGCTGGCACCAAGATCGACGAAGCCTTCATCGGTTCCTGCATGACCAACATCGGCCACTTCCGCGCAGCAGCCAAGCTGTTGGGCGGCCAACGCGACATTCCCGTCAAGTTGTGGGTGGCTCCGCCCACCAAAATGGACGAGAGCGAGCTCATCAAGGAAGGCCACTACGCTGCGTTTGGCACGGCGGGTGCGCGCACCGAGATGCCCGGCTGCTCGCTGTGCATGGGCAACCAAGCCCAGGTGCGCGAAGGCGCTACGGTCGTGTCCACCTCTACTCGCAACTTCCCTAACCGCTTGGGCAAAAACACCAACGTGTTTTTGGCCAGTGCCGAGTTGGCAGCCATTGCTTCCAAGTTGGGCCACATCCCCACCGTGGCCGAGTACCACGACGCCATGGGCATCGTGAACAAAGACGGTGCGGCGATCTACAAGTACATGAACTTCAACCAGATCGACGAGTATGTGGAGAACGCCAAGGGCGTGGCAGCCTGACGCGGCTGCGTCGAGGCTGGAGAGGCCATTTACAGAAGGCGTGCCAACAAGCCGCCTTCTGCTGGACCGTCTACCGGTATCCAGACGTGCGTTGGGCTGCCAGCCGCCACCTCAATCGCAGCACCGTTTTTGTCTTTCATGTGCTCGAGCTTGATGGTGCGGTTGCCGCTGGGGTGGATGATTTCAATCATGTCACCGACAGAGAATTTGTTTTTCGTTTCCACCTCGGCCCAGCCGTTGGCCACGCCGCGCACTTCACCGACAAACTGGCTGCGGTGCCCCACCGAGTGACCGGTTTCGTAATTTTGGTAATCGTTGGCAGGACGGCGGTCGAGCAAACCAGCGGTGTAACCCCGATTGGCCAAACCATCGAGCTCGGTGATGAGCTCGGGGTTGAAAGGCCTGCCCGCCAACGCGTCATCGATCGCACGGCGGTAAACCTGTGCAGTGCGCGACACGTAGTACAGCGATTTGGTGCGACCTTCGACCTTGAGTGAATCCACCCCGATCTTGGCCAATCGCTCGACATACTCCACCGCGCGCAGGTCTTTGCTGTTCATGATGTAGGTGCCGTGCTCGTCTTCCATGATCGGCATGAGCTGACCAGGCCGGCCTTTTTCTTCCAGCAGGTAGATGTTGTCTGCCGCAGGGTGGCGAACACCATCGCCACAGGCCGAGAAGCTTTGCTCGGCTTCTTGTTGTGACTTGGCGAAATCGAAATCGGCTTCCATCGGCACGGGCATGGCTTCACCGGTGTTGGGGTCGGTGGCGCTGGCCTGTGTGCCATAGGTCCAGCGACAAGCGTTGGTGCACGTGCCTTGGTTGGGGTCGCGGCGATTGAAATAGCCCGACAACAAGCAACGGCCCGAATACGCGATGCACAAAGCACCGTGCACAAACACCTCGAGCTCCATGTCGGGGCACTCTTGGCGGATTTTTTCAATCTCGTCCAGGCTGAGTTCGCGCGACAAGATGATGCGCGTGACGCCCACCTTCTGCCAAAACTTCACCGCCGCCCAGTTC
The DNA here is from genome assembly GCA_945890735.1 of Bordetella parapertussis. Classification (GTDB taxonomy): domain Bacteria; phylum Pseudomonadota; class Gammaproteobacteria; order Burkholderiales; family Burkholderiaceae_C; genus Limnohabitans. The sequence continues at coordinate 54,498 of CAMDCZ010000010.1, forward strand.
ACGGTGTTGGCTTGCACCGACAAATGGATCGGTACCTCGGGCCACTTTTCACGCACCATCATGATCAGGCCGGGGTCGGCCATGATCAAGCCGTCGGGTTTCATGGCGATCACCGGTTCGATGTCGCGCATGTAGGTGCGCACCTTGTCGTTGTGCGGCAGCAGGTTGCTGGTGACGAAAAACTTTTTGCCGCGCTGGTGGGCTTCAGCGATGCCGATGCCAATTTGCTCTAAGCGGAACTCGTTGTTGCGAGCGCGCAGCGAGTAGCGGGGTTGACCGGCGTACACCGCGTCCGCGCCAAAGTCGTAGGCGGCGCGCATTTTGTCCAGCGAGCCAGCGGGCAACAAAAGTTCAGGTGCTTTGAGTAGGGTCATGTCTGAAAGCTTACATCAACAGGTGTTCGCCGGCGTTGTCGCCGCCCAGGATCACGTAGTTGACTTTGCGCACATCCATCAGCTTGGTGCCACCGGCATAGCTGATCGAGCTTTGCACGTCTTGTTCCATCTCGATCAGGGTGTCGGCCAACTTGCCCTTGATCGGCTCCAAGATGCGTTTGCCTTCGACATGCTTGTACTCGCCCTTGTTGAAGTCCGAGGCGGAGCCGTAGTACTCCTTGAACATCTCGCCATCGACTTCCACGGTTTTGCCGGGCGACTCTTCGTGGCCTGCAAACAGCGAACCGATCATCACCATCGAGGCGCCAAAGCGCACGCTCTTGGCGATGTCGCCGTGGCTGCGGATACCGCCATCGGCAATGATGGGTTTGGTCGCCACGCGGGCGCACCATTTGAGCGCCGACAACTGCCAGCCGCCGGTGCCAAAACCGGTTTTGAGTTTGGTGATGCAGACCTTGCCCGGGCCCACGCCCACTTTGGTGGCGTCGGCGCCCCAGTTTTCCAAATCAATCACGGCTTCGGGCGTGGCCACATTGCCAGCGATCACAAAGCTCGTTGGTAACTTGCCTTTGATGTAGGCAATCATGTCGCGCACGCTGTCGGCATGGCCATGGGCGATGTCGATGGTGATGTACTCGGGTGTCAAACCGGCAGCGGCCAGGGTGTCCACCGTGGCGCGGTCGGGGGCTTTCACGCCCAACGAGATCGACGCGAACACCCCTTTGGCATGCATGTCTTTGACGAACTGGACGTTGTCCAAGTCGAAGCGGTGCATCACGTAAAAGTAGTTGTTTTGCGCCATCCACAAGCAGATGTTTTCATCCACCACGGTTTTCATGTTGGCGGGCACCACGGGTAGGCGGAATGAGCGGCCACCGAGTTCGACGCCAGCGTCGCACTCTGATCGGCTTTCCACGCGGCATTTGCGGGGCAACAACAGGATGTTGTCGTAATCGAATATTTCCATGTGTCCAAGCTCCAAAAATAAACGGATTGAGCGCTTGGGGCTTGGTCGGTGTAGCAGTTGTGGACACCGAGCAGCAAGATTCTTGGGCTCGGTGACTGATTCTACGCAGAATCACAAC
>CAMDCZ010000011.1 GCA_945890735.1 Bordetella parapertussis
GCCATGTAAGGGTGCAAGGCCAGTTGCTTGTCCATCACGCCATACAAACGCCGGGCTTCGTTGGTATAGCGGTTGATCGCGTAGGGCACTTTTTCGGGCGCGTAAATACGGAAATGGTGGGCTTGGCCCAACATGGGTCCGACGCCACCCATTTGGAACATCAGCCACTGCAACACTTCGTACTTGTCGCGGTCTGACTTGGGCATGAACTTGCCGAATTTAGCCGCCAAGTAAACCAATATCGCACCCGACTCGAACAGACTGATGGGCTTGCCATCCGGTCCGTGCGGGTCGACCAAGGCGGGTATTTTGTTGTTGGGGCTGATGGTCAAAAACTCGGGCGTGAACTGCTCACCCTGACCGATGTGGACAGGGTGAGCCTGCCAGTCACGGCCTAAGCGTTGGCCACATTCCTCGAGCATGATGTGCACCTTGTGCCCATTGGGCGTCGGCCAGCTGTAGACGTCGATCATGTTCAGCTGCCTCGTGTGACGGGCATGTCCACTTCTTGAGACGCAGTGGCGATGTGTCTGGCCAACTCCAACTTGGCGATGGAATTGCGGTGCACTTCATCTGGGCCGTCGGCCAAGCGCAGGGTGCGCTGATTGGCGTATGCGTAAGCCAAAGGGAAATCATCGCTCACACCGCCGCCACCATGGGCTTGGATCGCCCAGTCGATGATTTGGCATGCCATGTTGGGCGCAATCACTTTGATCATGGCGATTTCGGTGCGTGCCACTTTGTTGCCGACGGTGTCCATCATGTATGCGGCTTTGAGAGTCAGCAAACGGGCTTGCTCGATCATGATGCGCGATTCAGCAATCCGTTCGTGCCACACGCCCTGAGCTGAAACCGGTTTGCCAAAGGCGACGCGGCTGTTCAAGCGCTTGCACATCAATTCCAAGGCGCGCTCGGCTGCACCAATGGTGCGCATGCAGTGGTGGATGCGGCCAGGGCCTAAGCGGCCTTGTGCGATCTCGAAACCACGGCCTTCACCCAAGAGCAAATTGCCCACAGGCACGCGCACGTTTTTCAGGTCCACCTCCATGTGACCGTGGGGCGCATCGTCGTAGCCGAAGACCGACAAGGGGCGCATCACCGTCACGCCTGGGGAGTTGGCTGGCACGATGATCATGCTTTGCTGTGAATGGCGTGGCGCATCTGGATCGGTTTTGCCCATGACGATGTACACCGCGCAACGCGGGTCGCCGGCACCTGACGACCACCACTTGCGGCCATTGATCACGTAATGGTCACCATCGCGCTCGATGCGTGTTTGGATGTTGGTGGCATCGGACGATGCCACGTCAGGTTCGGTCATCAGAAACGCTGAGCGAATTTCACCGCGCAACAAGGGCTCAAGCCACTGGTCTTTCAAGGACTCGCTCGCATACCGTTCGAAGGTTTCCATGTTCCCGGTGTCCGGCGCCGAGCAATTGAACACCTCTGCTGCAAAAGGCACACGGCCCATGATTTCGCAAAGTGGCGCGTACTCCAAGTTGCTCAAGCCTTCGGGGGCGCGTTTGCTGTGTGGCAAAAACAAATTCCACAAACCTGCTTGGCGCGCCAAGGGCTTGAGTTCTTCAATCAGTTTGGTCGGAACCCAGGCATCGCCTTTGGCGCGGTTATCCGCAATTTCTTTGAAAAACCGTTTTTCATTGGGGTAGATGTGCTCGTCCATGAACGCAAGCAAACGTGCTTGCATGGTTTTGACCTTGTCGGTGTAATCGAAATTCATGGTGTCTCCTTGGGGTAATGAATGCTGTCAGTGCGAACTTTTTTGAGCGAACAACCAGGCCAATTCAGCCATGGGGCGAGCGCCAGCCCCCGATGCCTTGGCTTGTGCGCTGGAGGCTGTGCCATCTTCCACCCGTTTGGCGATGCCTTGCAAGATCGCCGCAATGCGAAACATGTTGTAGGCCAGGTAGAAATTCCAGTCTTGTTTCAAGGCTTTGAGGGTGGTGATGCCCGATCGCTGGCAATACAAATCGATGTACTCGTCCTCCAGTGGGATCCCCAGGGCTGCGTGGTCCAAGCCGCCAATGCCTCGAAAGCTGCCCGGCGGAATGTGCCAAGACATGCAGTGGTAGCTGAAATCGGCCAAGGGGTGACCCAAGGTGGAGAGCTCCCAGTCCAGCACTGCCAACACGCGTGCTTCGGTGGGGTGAAAAATCAGATTGTCCAAACGGAAATCGCCATGGACGATGCAGGTCAGATCGGCACGGGCGCTGTCTGGCATGTTGGCTGGCAACCATTGCATCAGCTTGTCCATCTCGGGGATCGGCTGGGTGGCCGAAGCGACGTACTGTTTGCTCCAGCGACCAATCTGGCGGTCAAAGTAGTTGCCGGGTTTGCCAAAGCTTTCCAGCCCCTGTGCTTGATGGTTGACCGCATGCAAGGCTGCGATCACCCGGTTCATCTCCAGGTAAATCTCGCGCCGTTGCATGGGACTCATGTCTGGCAAGGCTTGGTCCCACAGGACCCGGCCTTGGACAAATTCCATGACATAAAAGGCGCGGCCAATGACTGACTCGTCCTCGCACAGCACATGCATTTGGGCGACGGGCACACCGGTGCCGTGCAGCCCACCCATGACCTTGAATTCGCGCTCAATCGCATGGGCCGAGGGCAGCAGTTTGGCCACCGGCCCAGGCTTGGCCCGCATCACATAACTGGTGTTGGGCGTATTGAGTTTGTAGGTGGGGTTGGACTGGCCGCCTTTGAACATCTCGACTTGCAAGGGGCCTTCAAACTGGGGCATGTGTTGCGACAGCCAAGCCTCCAGGGACTGTGTGTCAAACCGGTGGGCGTCACTCACCTCACGGGTGCCAACGAAATTTTCGAAATCACTCATGCAATCAATCCATTGCGCTGATGGTCATCAACGCTTGTTGGTTTCGAATCACCAGGCCGCCCGGCTCGATGCGCAAGGCCTCCTCGCGTTCCATGGCTTTGAGCTCTTGATTGACACGTTGCCGAGAAGCACCCAGCAGTTGGGCCAATTCTTCTTGGGCCAAGTGCAGTCCGATGCGGATCTCGTCTCCGTGGTTCAAGGAGGGTACGCCATAGCTGCGCGCCAGGTGCAAGAGTTGCTTGGCCAAGCGGGCTCTCAGCGGCAGGGTGTTGAGGTCTTCGACCAAGCCAAACAACTGGCGTATGCGTCGTGCTTGCAGGCGCAGCATGGCATCGTAGAACTCGACATGGGTGGCCAAAATTTTGTGGAAATCGGCCTTGGCGACACACAAAACCGTGGTGTCTCCGTGGGCGTAGGCATCGTGGGTGCGGCTGTCCCCGTCCAAGATCGCCACGTCGCCAAACCAGATGCCAGGTTCGACGTAGGTGAATGTGATTTGTTTGCCAGACAAAGAGGTGCTGCTCACCCGCACGGCGCCTCGCGCGCATGCCATCCACTCTTCGGGCGAGTCGCCGCGAGCAGCGATCAGGTCGCCGTCTTGGAGTCTTTTGACATAAGCACATCGCAGGATATCGTGTCTGAGTGAAGGAGAAAGAGAAGAAAACCAGCGGCCAGCGTTCACCGACTCGCGTTCTTCAATGGTAAGTATGGGGTCGTCCATCATCTGTCTTTTCGGTGACCTGAAATTGAAAAACTGTCTCCGGCGAGACCACCGGTGCTTGGGAAACTGGGATTTTGCCTGCTTAGGGCTTGTACTGGGCGGGGGTTTTGTTCAAAAACGCTTGGATACCAATGTCTGCATTGGGGTGATGCAAGTTTTGGACGAAATGCTGTTTTTCCAAAGGCAATTGGGCAAACAAGTCGTTTTGATTGGCGGCATTGACCAGTTCTTTGATGCTGGCCATGGCATTGGGCGCGCGGGCATTGAGCCGATCGGACAAGCCCAAGGCGTCCGTCAAAGCTTGCCCCGGCGCGCACAACTGGTTGACCAGCCCCCAGGTGTGCAATTGGCTGGCACTGAGCTTCTCGCCCAACATCAATACCTGGTTGACCGTGGCTCTGGGCAAGGCACGAGCCAAAGACCAACTGCCACCGCCATCGGGCGAGAGGCCCACCGAGCTGTACGCCATGACAAACACGCTGTCTTGGGCGGCGACCAGAAAGTCACAGGCCAAGGCCAAGGAAAAACCGGCACCGGCGGCTGCGCCCTCAACCGCGGCGATGACGGGTTTGGGAAAAGTGCGGATCGCTTCGATCCAATGGTGCAAGCCTTCGATGCTTTGGGCTTGGAATTCAGGCGGTTGCGCACGGTTGGCCAATAAGCGGTTGAGGTTGCCGCCTGCGCTGAAATGCGCGCCTTCACCGGTCAGCACCACGCTTCGCACATCCGGGTTGCTCTCGGCGACGTTCAGGGCTTCGACACCGGCGCTGTAAATCTCAGGCCCCAAGGCATTGCGGTGCTCGGGGTTGGACAGCGTCAGGACCAGGGTTTGGCCATCGCTGTGGCTTTTGAGTTGGGCGGTCATGGTTTCACTGGTTGGTGTGCAACAGGCTCAGACCCAAAGCGCCACGGCGTCTCAACCAGGGGCTTGGGCGGTAACGTGGATCGCCATACACGGTTTGCAAATTGAACAGGACCTCGAGCAGGTTGTCTGCACCCAAGCTGTCACCCAAGGCCAAAGGACCCTTGGGGTAGCCCAGTCCGAGGGTGACCGCGGTGTCCAGGTCTGGGGGCGTGCAGATGCCTTGTTGGCAAATATCGCTGGCGATGTTGACGATTTGCGCAATCACCCTTTGCGTCACGAATCCGCCGCTGTCTTGGATCACGCTCACGGCTTTGCCATCGCTGGCAAACAGGGCATGGGCAGCATCGCGCATGTCGCTGCGGGTCGCTGGATTGGTGGCCAGCACCCTTCGTTTGGTGGCTGTGTCTGGCATGAGCAAATCAATGCCCAAGGTGCGTGCCGGGTCCAGTCGCTCAACGATCGCGCAGGTGGTCACATCAAAACCCAAAGGCGCCACCAGACACAAAGCTTGGGGGGAGGGTGCGGACCCCGTTTCGATGTTGGCACCCAGGTCTTTGAGAAGTTGCAGCAATTCGGCACGGCGAGCCGCGCGGGCGGAGACCCACACCGAAGGCAGTTGCGTCTTCTCAGGCACAGGAATGTCGGCAGGCCATTGCGCTTTGCCATCGAGGTATTTGTAGAAGCCTTGTCCCGCTTTTCGGCCCAGCCATCCGCCTGCCAAGCGCTGGCTGGTGATGACGTTGGGCCGGTAGCGGGGCTCTTCAAAGTATTGGTGGTAGATCGACTCCATGACCGGGTGCGAGACATCCAGCGCGGTCAAGTCCATCAGTTCAAAAGGGCCCAGCTTGAAGCCGACTTGGTCTTTCAAAATCCGGTCAATCGTGGCGAAATCGCTGATGCCTTCAGACACGGCGCGCAGTGCTTCTGTGATGTAGCCTCGCCCAGCGTGGTTGACGATGAAGCCGGGGGTGTCTTTGGCCCGCACCGCTTGGTGGCCCATGGCTTTGGCCATGTCTGACAGTTGTTGACAAGTCGTCTCGGCGGTGGCCAAGCCAGCCACGACCTCGACCACTTTCATCAAGGGCACAGGGTTGAAGAAATGAAACCCAGCAAACCGCTCGGGGTGTTGCATGTCGGCCGCCAGGGCGGTGATCGACAGCGATGAGGTGTTGCTGACAATCACGGTGCTGGCAGGCAACAGGTTTTCTAATTGCGCAAACAAAGCCTTTTTGACCGAGATGTTTTCAACCACGGCTTCAATCACCAAAGCTGACTGGTTCAGGTCATGCAAGTGCTCCGCAAAGCGCAGGTGTTGGCTGTATGAAGTCACTTGCGCGGACGTTAAACGGCCTTTTTCTTGCAGCTTTTGCCATTGCAGCCTCACGGCATCGCAGGCTTTCTCGGCTGCGCCAGGGATCACGTCAAAAACCACGACATGGGAGAGCGCCTGGGCGGCCAGTTGCGCAATGCCTTGGCCCATGGCGCCTGCACCTATCACGCCTGTCGTTTTGAAAAAAGTATCCATAGGCAAAGATTATGTCCCAGCGGTCTGGGGCAACGCTGGTCGCGGCACCCTGTGCCAGAATGGAAAAAACGAGTAACTTCAACCCGGGAGACAAGATGACACTCAAACTGTGCGGATTCGCAGCCAGCAATTACTACAACAAAATCAAACTGCAACTGCTGGAAAAAGGGATCGACTTTGAAGAAGAGCTGGTGTGGACTGGCAACAGCCATCCGAAGTTGGTTGGCCGTTCACCATTGGGAAAAGTGCCTTTTTTGGAAACCCCTGATGGGTGTGTGTCAGAGTCTTTGGTGCTTGCTGAGTACATCGAGACCCGGTATCCCCAGCATCCCTTGCTGCCCAGCGACCCATTTCAGGCTGCCAAGGTACGAGAGTTGATTGTTTATCTTGAACTGCACATTGAGTTGGTGGTCAGGGCTCTTTACCCGCAAGCATTTTTCGGCGGTACGGTGAGCGAAGACACCAAGGCCTTGGTACGCAAACAGTTGACCAAAAACATTCCCGCATTCGCGAGTTTGGCCAAGTTTTCCCCTTATGTGGCTGGTGACCAACTGACCTTGGCTGATTGCGCTGCTGCATTTCACCTGCCCATTGCTGTTTCAGCTTGCAAACTGGTGTTGGGTGAAGATTTGTTGGCAGCCCTGCCGGTGAAAGCCTACAGCCAAAAAATGGCTGAAAACCCTCACATGCAAAAGGTGTTGGCAGAGCGCAAAACCAATGCTGAGCTGATGACCAGCCTGCTGGCTGCCAAAAAATAAACTCAGTTGCTGTAGATATTGCGCTGATTTTCCAGCGCGATCAAACGGTCAAGCTCTGCACACACATCGGCCATGCGGCCAGAAATCACCATGCGGCCTGCACTGTGCCGCGCTGGGCGCTGGTCTTCGGCCACCCGAACCACCCGCAAAGGGCGCTGGGGTTGGCCAACGGTGGGCTTGGCTGCCACTGGCTTGGCCATGAGGTTGGACATCAAGTGGCGGTAAGCGGCATCAACCCGCTTGAATACATGGGGACTGGAGAGGGCAAATGACATGTTGAGCTCCTGGGGTTAAAACTGGTTTCGGATCAAGCCAACGGCCAGACCTTCTATCTGGAAGGGATCGCCTGCACGGACATGGATGGTGTCAAAGTCTGGGTTTTCGGGATGCAGGGCTATCCCATGCGGGGTTTTTTGGAATCGCTTGACTGTGACGTCTTCGCCCAAGCGGGCGACCACGATTTGCCCATTGCGGGCGTCTGAGGTGGATTTCACAGCCAGCATGTCGCCGTCCATGATGCCGATGTCTCGCATGGACAAGCCCTTGACCTTGAGCAGGTAATCGGGTTGTTGCTGAAACATGGACGCTTCGACTTGGTAGGTGTGCTCAATGTGTTCTTGGGCCAGGATGGGGGCGCCAGCGGCAACCCGACCGATTAAGGGGAGCATGAGTTGGTTGAGCCCAGGCATGGGCAGGCTGAACTGTTTGAACAAATGGGCGCTGCCGGTCTCGTTAGACTGGGGCTTGAGGCGGATACCACGAGAAGTGCCGCTCACGAGTTGGATCACGCCTTTGCGGGCCAGGGCTTGCAGGTGTTCCTCGGCAGCATTGGGCGATTTGAAGCCGAGTTCGGTGGCGATTTCGGCCCGTGTGGGCGGTGCTCCCGTGTTGTGGATGGCGGTTTGGATCAGGTCCAAGATTTGTTGCTGGCGGGCGGTGAGCTTGATTGGTTCCATGGGGCTCCTGCACAATCGGTTAGGTTTGGGATTCAAACAAAAACTGTTTGGATATCCAGTAACTGTATTTTTAACCAGTTTTTAAGCTTTGGCAAGCATGCATTCGAAAAATCATTCAAAAATATTGGTGCTGGGCACGGGTGGGACCATCGCAGGATTGGCACCAAATCCCGAAAACTCAAATAACTACAAAGCTTCTCAGTTAGGAATTACTGACATATTGAGCCAGTCTGGGGTTGTTCATGACGACTTGGAATGGCGAGACGTTGCCCAAATTGACAGCAAGGACATGGGGCCGCGGGTGTGGACAGACCTGTTGAAAGCGCTGTCTGCTGCTTGTGAACGACCCGAAATTCAAGCGGTGGTTGTCACGCATGGCACCGACACGATCGAAGAGACGGCTTATTTGCTGCATGCCTTGGGACCATGGGCCAAGCCGCTGGTGCTCACCTGTGCCATGAAACCGGCCAATGCCCCAGACGCTGATGGCCCGGGTAATCTGAGAGACGCCTTGGCCTTGGGCCGATCAGCGGGCATCCCTTCGGTGAGTGTGGTGTGTGCCGGTCAGGTGCATGACCCCGTGCACTTGCAAAAAATCAGGACAGATCAGGTCGATGCGTTTTCCAGCGGACCCAGCGGGGCTTGGGGCACGGTGGTCCAAGGTGTCTGGCGACCAGCGACAAAACAGCCCACAGCGCAAACCCACATCCAGCCCGCAGTCTTGCCATCCATCGACTACCTGTTAGCCACTCAAGTTTGGCCGCGAGTGGAATGGGTGACCAACCATGCAGACAACTCTGGGGAGATCGTTCACGCCTTGCTGGCCCACAGCGCGCATGCTTCAGTGCCCTTGCGCGGATTGGTGCTGGCTGCCACGGGTTCGGGAACAGCCAGCGTTGGCATGGAGAAGGCTCTGGCCAAAGCCCGGGCAGCGGGAGTCAAGGTGTGGGTGTGCAGTCGAACCGCGTGGGGAGAAGCGGTTTTTCATCAACCCCAAACCTGGGGCGAGCCGATCTCGCTCAGCCCCGCCAAAGCCCGTGTGGCCCTGGCCTTGGCCTTGATGGCCGAGGATGAAAAAACCTAAGCGTTGAGGGCAGTCATGGCGCGAGACTTGATGTCTTCCACGCTGCCTTGCCCATTGATGGCGCGGTATTTCGGGGCGTTTGCCGGGTCAACTTTGGCCCATTGCGCGTAGTAATCCACCAATGGGCGGGTTTGGGCGCTGTAGACCTCCAGGCGTTTCATCACGGTTTCCTCTTTGTCATCGTCGCGCTGAATCAGCGGCTCGCCCGTGACATCGTCAATGCCTTCGATCTTGGGCGGGTTGAACTTGACGTGGTAGGTGCGGCCACTGGCCACATGGGCACGGCGGCCACTCATGCGCTCAATGATCGACTCAAAAGGGACATCGATTTCCAGCACGCAATCGAGTTTGACACCCGCTTGTTTCAGGGCATCTGCCTGGGGAATGGTGCGGGGGAAACCGTCAAATAAAAAGCCTTTGGCGCAATCGGCGTGGGTGATGCGCTCTTTGACCAGACCAATGATGATGTCGTCACCCACCAAGCCGCCGCTGTCCATGACTTTTTTTGCAGCCAAACCCATCTCAGTGCCTGCTTTGACTGCAGCGCGAAGCATGTCGCCAGTGGAGATTTGGGGGATGCCGTATGCCTGGCAAATGAAAGTGGCTTGTGTGCCTTTGCCGGCGCCCGGTGCGCCCAACAGAATCAGTCTCATTGTCGTCCTTGGTGGTTCAAGCCCCGTCTTGGCGGGGTCTTTGTTAGCAACAGATCAGAGAATAGCATGCACCTCATGCCCGTTATCTCTCAGGCAGGGTGTGAAGAAGCGACCGCACGCGCGCCAAATCCTCCGGCGTGTCCACGCCCGGCGCGCTGACATGGTCTGACACATGCACTGCAATTGAATGCCCATGCCACAGGGCGCGTAATTGCTCCAGCGATTCAGCTTGTTCGGTAGGCGCTGGCGACATGTGGGGAAAAGCTTTCAAAAAACCCACCCGGTAGGCGTACAAGCCCACATGTCGCCAAACCGGGTAAGGCGGCAGTTCGTTGTGCGTGCCATCGCGCCAAAAAGGGATGCTGGCTCGGCTGAAATAGCTTGCACGGGACTGGGCATCGAGCACCACTTTCACCACATGGGGGCTCAGCCATTCGGCGTTCGACCTGATGGGGTGCGCCAAGGTGCTCATGCTGCATGCAGGTTGGCGGCTGAGCAATCGCGCCACCGCATCGATCAAGGAGGGCTCGATCAGGGGTTCGTCACCTTGAACATTGACGACCAAGGCTTCATCTTTCAAGCCCAGCAAGCTTGCGGCCTCGGCCAAGCGGTCGCTGCCGCTCAGGTGGTCGGTGCGGGTGAGCAAGGCCATGACGCCATGCTCTGCACATGCTTGAACGATGGACTCGTCATCGGCGGCAACCACAACTTGGTCGGCTTGCGATTTTTGAGCTTGCATCGCGACCCGCACCACCATGGGCAGGCCAGCCAGGTCTGCCAAGGGTTTGTGGGGCAACCGGCTTGAAGCCAGCCGAGCGGGGATCAACACCACGAAAGGGCTTGTCGCCATTCAGGCTTCCAATTCCTCATCCGTGAGCGTGCGCGCCTCGACTTCCAGCATGACGGGGATGCCGTCTCGGATGGGATAGGCTAAACGGGCACTGCGTGACACCAATTCGGCTTTGTCAGGGTGGTAGGTCAGCGGGCCTTTGGTGACTGGGCAGACCAAGAGTTCAAGCAGTTTTTTGTCCATGGGGCAATGATAGTGCTTGGGCGTGGGGCAGCAGCAGCGCCCAAAGTGTTTCAGGCAAGTGGCATTCCAGCGGCACGGCCCAGGCTTGTGGATGGTGCGGCCACAGCTTGACGGCATCCTTTTCGGTGCACAGCAGATCCTCGTTGCGATCAGGCCGCCATGCATGCAATGGGGCGTGGTCTGGCAATGGGTGGGTAGCGGCCAATGACAAACCTGCCTGTCGCAGGTTTTCAAAAAAAACCTCTGGTTGGGCTATCGCGGCCAACGCCTGGACAGCTTGTCCCTGCCAAGCAGAAAGTGGCCGCGTCTCCCCCAAGCCATTGACGGCGAAGCTGCTCAGTTGTCGTGGTGCATGGAAACTGTTTTCAAAAGCATGTGCGCCTGTGTGAACCAGAAATTGCACCGCACCGCGGGTCTCGCGTGGCCAGGTTTCCCGCAAAGGGCCTGCCGGGAGGAGCCAGCCATTGCCCAAGCCCCTGTCATCGAACACGCACAAAGCCAGGTCATGGTGCAAGGCGTGGTGTTGCAAGCCATCGTCGCTGATGATGATTTGGGTGTCAGGGTAGGCCTGCAACAGGGCCTGGGCTGCCATTCCTCTGGCGCGGCCGACAAACACCGGGCAATGGTTGCGGTGCTTGATCAGCAGGGCTTCATCTCCTACCTGGTTGGGATCGCTTTGGATGTGTACTTCTTGAATGCCCTGTTCAGATGAACCCACCGCGCGGGCAATCACACCCACCTTCAAGCCCAAGCTGTGCAAGCGGCGGACCAGGTGAATCACCATCGGGGTTTTGCCGGTTCCGCCGACAAGCACATTGCCAACCACCCAGACCGGGATGGGCAAGCGAATGGTTTGTCGCAGCCCCAACACCTCGCCCAGCGCAGACAGCAAAAGCCAGAGGTGCCCCAAGAGGCTGATCGGCCAAAGCAGACAGGCCAGTGGCGAGCGACGGCGCCAGGCTGAGCGCAACAAAGAGGCTGCGTCTTGCATCCGTCAGGGGGCAGTGATGTTGCTGCGGGCCTGCGCTGAGAAGGTGATTTGTTGCAAACCCGCGTTTTGCGCGGCTTCCAACACCAACATCACCGACTGGTGACTGGCTCTGGCATCCGCAGAAATCACCACCAACGGGCTGGACGCCTCTTTGGCGGCTTGGGCCAGGGCTTGGGAAATGCTGCCCAGGTCATTGCCAGACAGGGCGGTTTTTTGAACCATGTACTGGCCATCGCTGGTGATGCTGACCCGGATGTCGCGTGGCTTGTCTTGTTGCGGTGTGGTGTCGGCCTGGGGCAAGCGCAAATCGAGTTGAGTCAATCGCCCATAGGTGGTGGTGAGCATCAAAAAGATGAGCACCACCAGCAGCACGTCGATGAACGGGATCAGGTTGATCTCCGGCTCTAAAGGGCTTGAGCGACCAAACTTCATGCTCATTTGCCAGGTCGACTTGGGAAAAAATGACGCGCAAAGCGCTCGCTGCCGATTTCGAGTTCGAGCACGAAATGGTCTACCTGTGTTTTGAAATAACGCCAAGCCACCAAACTGGGGATCGCGATCACCAAACCGAATGCGGTGTTGTACAAGGCCACCGAAATACCATGGGCCAGTTGCGCGGGATTGCCCGAGCCCGGTGCTTGTGCGCCAAAAATTTCAATCATCCCCACCACGGTTCCAAACAAGCCCAACAGAGGCGCCGCTGATGCAATAGAGCCCAAGGCACTCAGGTATTTCTCCAACTTGGCACCGACACGACGACCAGCTGCCTCGACTTGGGCGCGGAAATCACTTTCAGAACACAAAGGGTTTTGTTGCATGGCATGCAGCCCGGCGGCCAAGACCTCACCCAAAGCCGAGTGGTTTTTCATCTGCTCAATGGATGCAGGCGAGGGCAAGCTGTTGGGTGTGAGGATCAGCACCTCATCGAGCAGGGTGTCAGGCACCACACGTTGCGAGCGAAGGCTGAAAAACCGTTCAAAAATCATGGCCAAAGCGATGACGGAACAGGCTAGAAGTGGCCATATTGGCCAGCCGGCGGCTTGTATGATCCCTAGCAAAAGCGTTCTCCCATGTGATTGGGCGTTGATTATGGCCCAGCTTGTTTGCCCCCCCTATGCTTGTTTTCCTTTGTCCAGTGACATGTCCATCCTGCCTTCGACCAACCTGAGCAGCCGCGTCTGGACTGTCAGTGGCCTGTGTCATGCGATCAGTGACACCCTCAAGTCGCGCTTCAATCCAGTGTCGGTCAGGGGTGAGATCACTGGCTTTACCAAAGCCGCCAGTGGTCACTGTTACTTTGCTTTGAAAGATGATCAAGGCCAGATGCGTTGCGCCATGTTCCGTCGCTCGGCTGAGTATTTGAACTTTCTTCCGCGCGAGGGGGATTTGGTGGAAGTGCAGGGCCGAGTGGGTTTGTACGAGCCGCGGGGCGAACTCCAGTTGGTGGTCGAAACGATGCGCCCTGCTGGTGCGGGTCAGCTGCATGAGGCATTTTTGCGCCTCAAAGCCTCCTTGGAAGCAGAGGGCCTCTTTGAGCAGGCGCGCAAACGCCCGGTTCCTTTGCGACCCCGCGCCATTGGTGTGGTGACTTCTTTGGGCGCGGCTGCTTTGCATGACGTGGTTACCGCCTTGCAGCGGCGCGTACCGCACATCCCGGTTCGCATCGCGCCCAGTTTGGTGCAAGGGCCTGAAGCCCCTGCCCAATTGGTGTCGGCATTGCTTGCCTTGCAAGCCTTGCCCGAAGTGGATGTGATTTTGTTGGTCAGGGGCGGCGGTGCGATCGAAGACCTGTGGGCATTCAACGACGAAGGCCTGGCTCGAGCGGTGGTCGCTTGCAAAGTCCCCGTGGTCAGCGGTGTAGGGCATGAGACCGACTTCACCATTGCCGACTTTTGTGCGGACATGCGCGCGCCCACCCCCACCGCAGCTGCAGAACTGGCTGCCATCGACCAAGCCAGCGAGTGGTTGACCTTGCGTCGCCTGCAAGAACCCATGACTCAGCGGGTTCATTGGCGATTGGATCAAGCCGAGCAGGCGTTGGACAGCGCGGAGCGACACATGGGTCGCCCATCGGGTTGGTTGCATCAGCAGCAAAGCTGGTGCAGCAGCCTGTCAAACCGTCTCGGGCGGGGCGTGGCGCACAGCCTCAACCGTCAGCAATTGACCCTGCAACCCCTGCAACCGCGTTTTCAACGCGCGGTCAAGTCTGTCCCCGCAGACTTGGGGCATCGCTTGGACAAATTCCAATGGTTGCTTGGTTCCTTGGACCCTTCGCTGGTGATCAAAAGGGGTTATGCATGGCTGCAAAACCACGATGGCCATGCTTTGGGCTCGGTTCACGAGCTGACAGCGGGTCAATCGGTTCTTGCCCAATTGGCAGATGGTCAAGCAACTTTGCTGGTGACGTCCACCGCGCCAACGCAAGTTCAAGGCGGGCTGGTCGAAGCAGAGAACAAGGGTCCTTTGAGCCGATAACCCTTGCGGATGTGGCGCTTGGCAAACCAGCCTTGGTTCATCTCCACAACAAAGCGAACGGGTTTGTCTGAGCAATGCGACTGCGTGGACTGAGGCTGCATGTCAGCCAGATTGATGATCACCCCATCATCGGCAACGAATGCTGCGGTCAGTGGCAGCAGGGTGTTTTTCATCCAAAAACACTGTTGCTGCCTTTGTTCGAATATGAAAATCATGCCTTCATGCGCGGGCATGGTTTGTCGGTGCATCAATCCGATTTCACGTTGCTGCGGTGTGGCTGCAACTTGCAGGTCTAACTGGTGCATGCCCGCTTGCAAAACCACACGGGGAAGGTTTGTCTGGGCTTGCTGAGACCAGCTCGTGCTTGAAGCACACAGAAACAACACCAGTGTTTGGATGAATCGGGTCATGTTCGGGTCAGGGTCGATGGTTAGAATGATTCGAAAAGGGCAGGCTCCAAAAGAGGCGTAGCCCGTTTGTTTACTTTCAGGAGAACTCCACTTGTACCAGCATATCAAGGTGCCCGCCAAGGGCGAAAAAATCGTTGTCAACCCAGACATGTCGTTGAACGTACCTGATCAGCCGATCATCCCTTACATCGAAGGTGACGGTACTGGCCTGGACATCACCCCTGTGATGTTGAAAGTGGTGGACGCTGCAGTTGCAAAAGCCTACGGCGGCAAGCGACAAATCCATTGGATGGAAGTGTATGCGGGCGAAAAATCCACCCAAATTTATGGCCCCGATGTGTGGTTACCCGAAGAAACCCTGGCTGCATTGAAAGAATACGTGGTGTCCATCAAAGGCCCACTGACCACCCCCGTGGGTGGTGGCATCCGTTCTTTGAACGTGGCGCTTCGTCAAGAGCTGGACTTGTACGT
This sequence comes from Bordetella parapertussis, assembly GCA_945890735.1. Taxonomy (GTDB): domain Bacteria; phylum Pseudomonadota; class Gammaproteobacteria; order Burkholderiales; family Burkholderiaceae_C; genus Limnohabitans. The sequence continues at coordinate 14,797 of CAMDCZ010000011.1, forward strand.
GTGTTTGCGCCCTGTGCAGTACTTCAAAGGCGTGCCATCTCCCTTGAAAGAGCCAGAGAAAACCAACATGGTGATCTTCCGTGAAAACTCGGAAGACATTTACGCCGGCATCGAATACGAAGCCGAGAGTGACAAAGCCAAAAAGCTGATCAAGTTCCTGATCGATGAAATGGGCGTCACCAAAATCCGCTTCCCCAACACCTCCGGCATTGGCATCAAACCGGTGTCGCGTGAAGGCACTGAGCGATTGGTTCGCAAAGCGATTCAGTACGCGATCGACAACGACAAGCCCAATGTGACCATCGTGCACAAAGGCAACATCATGAAATACACCGAAGGTGGATTCCGTGATTGGGCATACGCACTGGCACAAAAAGAATTCGGCGCACAGTTGATCGACGGCGGCCCATGGTGCAAGTTCAACAACCCCGTCACTGGCAAAGAAATCATCGTCAAAGACAGCATTGCTGATGCTTTCTTGCAGCAGATTTTGTTGCGTCCCGCCGAGTACAGCGTGATTGCCACCTTGAACCTCAACGGTGACTATGTATCAGACGCCTTGGCCGCACAGGTTGGCGGTATCGGTATCGCACCAGGCGCGAACCTCTCCGACTCTGTGGCTTGCTTTGAAGCCACCCACGGTACTGCCCCCAAATACGCAGGCAAAGACTATGTGAACCCTGGTTCTGAGATTTTGTCGGCTGAAATGATGCTTCGCCACATGGGCTGGAAGGAAGCGGCTGACCTGATCATTACATCGATGGAAAAAGCCATCCTGAGCCGCCATGTCACCTATGACTTTGCCCGCTTGATGGAGGGTGCGACCCAGGTGAGTTGTTCGGGCTTTGGACAGGTGATGATCGACCACATGTGATCCTCGCAAAGCGCTTCATGCGCTTTGGGCGATCAAGTTGGCACGAAATTGCGGGGTTCTCAGTCGGGACCCTTTGACAGCGCTGTTGACATCTGTGGCATCCCGTGCGTTCGCGGGTGCGGCAATCACCCGGATATTTTTTGCCAACCAACCCCTGGGGCCCTGCATTGGGTCATAGACGACACTGGCGCCTTGTTGAAGGGTTTTGAACCCAGTCATGTCAACTTCGCTGAAATGAGCAAACACGTCTTGCCCTATTTCTGAAGATTCAATGAAGCCAAAACCTTTGTGGTTGTTGAACCATTTCACGATACCGATGGCCATGTCAGTTTCTCCTGCGCGTCTTGATTTGAATACTTAGTTGCTCATATTTTCCCTTCATTGAATTAAAATACATAATTAATAAACTGTAAAGTACTATTTTTCGACGGAGCTCATGCCTGTGCCCAGCGGATCACCGTCTGGCCTGTGTGGCGAGGCGTCCTCTATAGAATGAACCCATGGCCAGTCAATCACCCGCACCAGCAGTACCGCCGATTCAAACCTCGGATGGGGATTCGGTTGTTCTAGAGCGCAGAACCCAGCGCACGCAACCACCTCAGATGTACCAGGTGGTCATGCTCAATGACGATTTCACCCCGATGGAGTTTGTGGTCAGGGTATTGCAGGAGTTTTTCAGCAAAGACCGAGAGGCCGCCACACAAATCATGCTGAAGATCCACCTCGATGGCAAAGGCGTTTGCGGCGTTTATTCCAAAGACGTTGCAGCCACCAAAGTCGATCAGGTCCAAGACGCCGCGCATCAAGCCGGGCACCCGCTGCAATGTTTGAGCGAACCGGTTGAATAAATTGAACATGTTTCCATATACAGTTGACCCCAAGCACGCCCCAAGGAAGAAATCATGATTGCCCAAGAACTTGAAGTCAGCTTACACATGGCCTTTGTGGAGGCCAGACAGCAGCGTCATGAATTCATCACCGTTGAACACCTGTTGTTGGCTTTGCTCGACAACCCCAGCGCCGCAGAGGTGCTGCGAGCGTGCTCAGCCAACATCGATGATTTGCGCAAATCACTCTCCAATTTCATCAAAGACAACACCCCCCAAGTGGCTGGCAGTGATGAGGTGGACACCCAGCCCACCCTGGGGTTTCAGCGCGTGATTCAACGCGCCATCATGCATGTGCAGTCCACTGGCAATGGCAAAAAAGAAGTGACCGGGGCCAACGTGCTCGTGGCGATCTTTGGTGAAAAAGACTCGCATGCGGTTTACTACCTCCACCAGCAAGGCGTGACCCGCTTGGATGTGGTCAATTTCATCGCCCACGGCATCAAAAAGAGCGACCCCCAAGAACCGGTCAAAGGCAATGAGTCAGCGGCCCCCGAGAGCGAAGAGCCCAGCGAGAAATCCGAAAAAGCCTCGCCCCTGGAGCAGTTCACTCAAAACCTCAACCAACTTGCCAAGGACGGCAAAATTGACCCGTTGATCGGCCGCGAATACGAGGTCGAGCGCACCATCCAAATCCTCTGCCGCCGCCGAAAAAACAACCCCTTGTTGGTTGGTGAGGCGGGCGTGGGTAAAACCGCGATCGCCGAAGGCTTGGCCTGGCGCATCACCCAAAAAGACGTGCCAGAGATTTTGGCCGAGGCGGTGGTTTATTCCCTCGACATGGGTGCTTTGCTGGCCGGGACCAAATACCGTGGTGACTTCGAGCAACGCCTCAAAGGTGTTTTGAAATCCCTCAAGGACAAGCCCAATGCGGTGTTGTTCATCGACGAAATTCACACCCTCATCGGTGCGGGTGCAGCCTCTGGCGGTACCTTGGACGCGTCCAATTTGCTCAAGCCTGCGCTGTCCAGCGGTCAGCTCAAGTGCATCGGGGCCACCACCTTCAGCGAGTACCGGGGCATCTTCGAGAAGGACGCCGCCTTGAGTCGCCGTTTCCAAAAAGTCGACGTGGTCGAGCCCACCATCGAGCAGACGGTGGACATCCTCAAAGGTTTGAAATCCCGCTTTGAGGAGCACCACAGCGTCAAATATGCGGTTGCCGCCTTGCAAGCCGCGGCTGAGTTGAGCGCGAAATACATCAACGACCGCCACTTGCCTGACAAAGCGATCGATGTGATTGATGAAGCAGGCGCGGCTCAACGCATCCTGCCGGCTTCCAAGCGCAAGAAAACCATCAGCAAGTCTGAAATCGAAGACATCGTCGCCAAAATTGCCCGCATCCCGCCCGCCAGCGTGTCCAACGATGACCGCGGCAAGTTGCAGACCCTCGAGCGCGATTTGAAGAGCGTGGTCTTCGGCCAAGACAAAGCCCTGGAGGTGCTGGCCTCGGCTGTGAAGATGGCCCGCTCTGGCTTGGGCAAGTCTGACAAGCCGATTGGTGCGTTTTTGTTCAGCGGTCCCACCGGCGTTGGCAAGACCGAGGCCGCCAAACAACTCGCTTACATCTTGGGCATCGACCTGCTGCGTTTTGACATGTCCGAATACATGGAGCGCCATGCGGTCAGCCGTCTGATTGGTGCGCCTCCGGGTTATGTGGGCTTTGACCAAGGTGGTTTACTCACCGAAGCCATCACCAAAAAGCCGCATTCGGTGTTGCTGCTCGATGAAATTGAAAAAGCACACCCGGACATCTTCAACGTCTTGTTGCAGGTGATGGACCATGGCACCTTGACCGATAACAACGGACGCAAGGCCGATTTCCGCAACGTGATCATCATCATGACCACCAATGCGGGTGCCGAAACCATGAACAAATCCACCATTGGTTTCACCAATGCACGCGAACCGGGTGACGAATTGGCTGACATCAAGCGCTTGTTCACACCAGAGTTCCGTAACCGCTTGGACGCCACGGTCAGCTTCAAACCGCTGGATGAAATCGTCATCATGCGCGTGGTTGACAAGTTCTTGTTGCAACTCGAAACACAGTTGGCTGAGAAAAAAGTCGATGTCACCTTCACCGATGATTTGCGCAAACACTTGGCGAAAAAGGGATTTGACCCACTCATGGGTGCTCGCCCCATGCAGCGCCTGATCCAAGACACGATCCGCAAGGCCTTGGCAGACGAGCTCTTGTTCGGTCGCTTGACCGACGGCGGTCGACTCACGGTCAGTCTGGACGACAAGGAGGAAGTCTTGCTCGATATTCAGCCCTTGCCGAAAAAAGAATCCCGCTCATCCAAGTCCGAGCCTACTGAACCCGAAGAAGCAGAAGCGAGTTAAGCGTGGCAGGGCACAGCAAATGGGCAAACATCCAGCACCGCAAAGGTCGCCAGGATGAAAAGAGAGGAAAGATCTGGACCAGGGTGATCCGTGAAATCATGGTCGCTGCCCGCTTGGCCGGTGGCGAGCTGGACGTCAACCCGCGCTTGCGCATGGCTGTCGAAAAGGCCAAGGCGGCCAACATGCCTGCCGACACCATCAAGCGCAACATCGACAAAGCCACAGGCAATCTCGAAGGTGTGCATTACGAAGAGATTCGCTACGAGGGCTATGGGATCGCAGGTGTGGCATTGATGGTTGACACCATGACCGATAACAAAGTGCGCACCGTGGCTGAAGTGCGCCACGCCTTGAGCAAACACGGCGGCAACATGGGCACCGAAGGCTCGGTGTCTTTCCAGTTCAAGCACTGCGGCCAGCTCATTTTGGCGCCGGGCACCTCTGAAGACAAGGTGATGGAAGTGGCTTTGGAAGCTGGGGCAGAGGATGTTTTGGTGGACGACGAAGGCGCGATCGAGGTTCTGACCCAGCCAACCGACTTTGAAGCTGTCAAAGCTGCATTGGACCAAGCTGGCTTGAGCCCTGGCATGGCAGAGGTGACGTACCGCGCTGAAAACACCATCGAGCTCAGCGATGACGACCAGGCCAAGATGCAAAAAATCTTAGACGCCTTGGAAGAGCTCGACGATGTGCAAGCGGTCTACCACAACGCAGCCATATGAAAATACTGGTCATTGGCTCGGGTGGTAGAGAACACGCCTTGGCCTGGAAACTCACCCAATCGCCTCAGGTGCAGATGGTTTTTGTGGCGCCAGGCAATGCGGGGATCACACGCAATAAAAACCTGCAATCGGTCGCATTGACAGACACAGTTGCACTGCGTCAATGGGCACAAGACAATGACATCGGCTTGACCGTTGTAGGGCCAGAAGCGCCTTTGGCCGCTGGTGTGGTGGATGAATTCAGAAACCACGGGCTGCGCATTTTTGGCCCCACCCAAGCGGCAGCCCAGCTGGAAAGCTCCAAAGCGTTCTCGAAAGCTTTCATGGAACGCCATGGCATTCCCACCGCGCGATACGCCACCTTTGAAGATGCCTCTTTGGCCCATGCTTATGTGAATCAGCATGGCGCGCCGATCGTGGTCAAGGCCGATGGCTTGGCTGCGGGCAAGGGTGTGGTGGTGGCGACCACGGTTCAAGAAGCGCATGACGCGATCGACAACATGCTCTTGGACAACACCATGGGTGTGCAGCACAACGCTGGCAAAGCGCGTGTGGTGATTGAGGAGTTTTTGGTGGGTGAGGAAGCCTCGTTCATGGTGATCGCCCATGGCCTGGTGGCGGTCCCTTTGGCCACTTCACAAGACCACAAGCGTTTGCTGGATGGCGACATCGGTCCCAACACCGGCGGCATGGGCGCGTATTCGCCTGCGCCCGTGGTCACGCCCGAGATACACGCTCGTGTCATGCGCGAAGTCATCCAACCCACCTTGAAAGGCATGCAGTCTGACGGCATTCCCTACAGCGGTTTTTTGTATGCCGGCTTGATGATCAGCCCGGACGGGCAACTCAAGGTGCTGGAGTTCAATTGCCGCATGGGCGACCCGGAAACCCAGCCGATACTGATGCGCTTGAAGAGTGATTTGGTCGATGCCTTGTGGGCTGCAACCGATGCGCAACCTGCCACTTTGTCATCGGTCGAACTGTCCTGGGACAGACGCTTTGCCCTGGGTGTGGTGCTGGCAGCGGCGAACTACCCCGCCAGCCCCCGCAAGGGCGATGCGATCCAAGGTTTGCCGATCGATCAAGCAGAGGTCATGGTGTTCCATGCGGCCACCCAAGCCAGTGGTGGTCAGACGCTCACCAGCGGTGGACGGGTCCTGTGTGTGACGGCTTTGGGTGACACGGTGCGTCAAGCGCAAGTCCATGCCTACGAGGTGGTGGACCACATCCATTTTGACGGCATGCAGTTCCGACGCGACATTGGACACCGTGCCATCCGCCGCTGATGCCGGCTTGCCTTGCAACCGTGGAGACTTGAATGAACCCCGCCTTTGAACCTGTTCGCACTTACCTCTTGGATTTGCAAAGCCGCATCACCTCTGCGCTGGAAACCCTGGATGGTGACGGACGTTTCATTGTCGATGCATGGCAGAAGCCCCCGGGTGACATTTTGCAAGGCAATGGCATCACCCAAATCATGGAGCAGGGAACGGTATTTGAGCGAGCTGGTTGTGGCTTCTCGCATGTCACTGGCCCCAAGCTGCCACCGTCCGCCACGCAACACCGCCCAGAGCTCAATGGCAGTGCTTTTGAAGCCATGGGCGTGTCTCTGGTCTTTCACCCGCGCAATCCGTATGTGCCCACGGTGCATATGAATGTGCGTGCCTTGCTGGCCAAGCCGGAAAACGCTGAACCTGTCGCTTGGTTTGGCGGTGGCATGGACCTCACCCCTTATTACGGTTTCGATGAGGATGCGGTGCATTTTCATCAAACCTGCAAACAAGCTTTGCAACCCTTTGGTGAGGGTTTGTATCCACGCTTCAAAACCTGGTGCGATGAGTATTTCTTTTTAAAGCACCGCAATGAACCCCGCGGCATCGGTGGTATTTTTTTCGATGATTTTTCTGAGTTGGGCTTTGAGCAAAGTTTTGCCATGATGAAAAGCGTGGGCGACCATTTGTTGGAAGCCTATTTGCCATTGGTGAACAAACGCAAAGACATGGCCTACGGCGAACGAGAGCGGGAACACCAGTTGTACCGCCGTGGACGGTATGTGGAGTTCAACCTGGTTTGGGATCGGGGAACGCATTTTGGGCTGCAGTCGGGTGGGCGCACTGAATCGATTTTGTTGTCCATGCCTTCGCTGGTGAGGTGGTCCTACCAACACCAACCTGCGCCTGGCACGCCTGAAGACAAACTCACTTCTTATTTCCTGCAAGGGAGAAATTGGGTCTGACCTCGTATTCCTCAGCCCGCATTGGCCTCTTCGGTGGGGCCTTTGACCCGCCGCATTTGGCGCATCGTGCACTGGCCGAGGCTGCCATCGAACAACTCCAACTCGATGCATTGCACCTGTTGCCTACGGGTGGTGCTTGGCATAAAGCGCGTGGGTTGACGGCCGCAGTTCACCGTTTGGCCATGACCAGGCTGGCTTTTGAAGATTTGCCCGCGGCAGTCATCGATGACCAAGAGTTGCAACGCGCTGGGCCGAGCTACACCGTCGACAGCCTGGCAGCCTTGCGAACAAGCCACCCAGGGGCGGTTTTGTTCGTGGTCATGGGTGCGGACCAAGCTGCCAAGTTCACCACCTGGCACCAATGGCAACAGATTGCCCAATGGGCGCAATTGGCTGTGGCCGACAGGCCTCTAGAGCAGCAAGATGGCTCTGCACCCCATGAGTGGCACAATCCAGAACATACGCGCTGCGTGCATTTGCGTCTGCCCTTGTTGTCCCTGAGTGCCACCGATATCCGGTGGCGTTGTGCCAAGGGCGTGTCTTTAGACGATGCGCTGAGCCCTGCAGTGATTCAATACATTCAACAACACCACCTGTACACGGACCAACATGACCGAAGCCTCTGAGAAAAAAGACGTTCAAAAACTGCAACGCGTGGTGATTGACAGTTTGGAAGACATCAAGGCGCAGGACATCCAGGCCTTCAACACCGAGCATCTGTCGGCCTTGTTTGAGCGGGTCATCATCGCCAGCGGTACCTCGAATCGACAAACCAAGGCCTTGGCAGCCAGTGTGCGTGACGAGGTGCGTGAGGCCGGCTTTGGCAAGCCGCGCATCGAGGGTGAGGAAAACGGTGAGTGGATCATTGTCGATTGTGGCGCGGTGGTGGTGCACATCATGCAACCGTCGATCCGCCAGTATTACCACCTTGAGGAAATTTGGGGTGACAAGCCCGTGCGTTTGAAACTCGGGTCGGCGAAACCACCCATGCCTGTCAAAGTGATTGCGGTGCCTGAGACCAAGGGCAAAGCAGCCAAAAAAGCGCCGGCCAAAAAAGTACCGGCCAAAAAAGCGCCGGTGAAATCAACCCCTGTGAAAACAGCCCCTGCGAAAAAGTCTGCCGCTAAAAAATCGCCAGTGGCTAAAGCCGCGGCCAAAAAGTCCCCTCGCGCCAAGGCATGAAGCTTTGGGTGGTCGCGGTCGGACAACGTGTGCCCGATTGGGCGCAAGCTGCATGGGATGACTATGCAAAGCGATTTCCGGGCGATGTCAAAGTCGGTTTAAAGACGGTGAAAACCGAACCCAGGGGATCACGCACGACTCCACAGATTTGGGCCGCAGAGCGTGCCCGCATCGATGCAGCCATTCCCAAAGATTGCCACCGGATTTGGTTGGATGAAAAAGGCAAACGGCTGACCACCAAAGCCTTGTCTCAACGCTGGCTCGATTGGCAAGCCCAAGCACAAGACGTGGCAATGGTCATTGGCGGCCCAGATGGCTTTGACCCTGTCATTCGTGACGGTGGACATGACCTGATCAGCCTGTCAGACATGACTTTGCCGCACGCCATGGTGCGCGTGGTCTTGATCGAGCAACTCTACCGCGCATGGTCCCTGATGACCAACCATCCCTATCACCGCGAATGAATGCCCCCCTGATTTACCTGGCTTCCCAAAGTCCACGTCGTCAGCAGTTGCTGACCCAAATAGGCGTCTCCTTTGAAGTCTTGCTACCGGTTGACAGCCAAGTGGCCGAGGATCTGGAGGCCGTGTTGCCTGGTGAGACAGCCCAAGCCTATGTTCAACGTGTGACTTTGCTCAAGTTGCAGTCAGCCAAGGCACAGCTCAAAGCCGCCAAGCGTGTTGCGCATCCCATTTTGTGTGCAGACACCACGGTGGTGTTGGATGGCGACATATTGGGCAAGCCGCAAGATGCACAGGATGCAGCTGCGATGTTGCAACGCTTGTCAGGTCAAACCCATTGGGTCTTGACGGCGATCGCACTGGCCCACGGGCGCCGCATCCACCGGGCCTTGAGTCGCTCTAAAGTGCGCTTTGCACCATTGACCAGCTCGCAAATCCAAGCCTATGTGGACTCAGGCGAGCCCATGGGCAAGGCGGGTGCTTACGCCATACAGGGTCATGCCAGTACATTTGTGCAAAGCATCCAAGGCAGTTACTCTGGCATCATGGGCTTACCCCTGTTTGAAACAGCCAAGCTGCTTCACAAAATCAACGAGGCCTGAACATGCAGCACGATATGTTGATCAACTGGTCCCCTCAGGAAACCCGCGTTGCGGTGATTGAGAACGGCGCGGTCCAAGAAATCCATATCGAACGAACACTGGAGCGTGGCTTGGTCGGCAATGTCTACATGGGGCGTGTGGCACGTGTGTTGCCGGGCATGCAATCTGCCTTCATTGACATTGGCATGGAGCGCTCGGCTTTCTTGCACGTGGCAGATGTGTTCAATGGCGGGCCAGCCCGTCCCAGCGAGACTGACAATCCGACCCCAGTGCTGCCGATCGAAAAGCAAGTGTTTGAAGGTCAGGCCCTGTTGGTGCAGGTGATCAAAGACCCGATTGGTAGCAAAGGTGCTCGCTTGTCGACGCAAATCAGCATCGCAGGGCGTTTATTGGTTTTTTTGCCCCAAGACAACCATGTGGGAGTGTCACAAAAAATCCCTCAAGAACAAAGAGATGCATTGAGGCAACGCTTGGTGAAACTGGCGCATCTTGGCGAAGACAAGGGCGGTTTCATTTTGCGCACCAACGGAGAAGATGCAACTGACGCTGAGTTGGCTGATGACATTGCTTATCTGCGTAAAACCTGGGCCAAGATCAAATCCGCCAGCACGGTTTTGCCGCCCAAATCTTTGTTGCACCAAGATTTGAACTTGCTGCAAAGAGTCCTGCGTGACATGGTGTTGGACAGCACGCAAAGCATACGTTTGGATTCGAACGAGCAATTTGGCCTGCTGAAAAATTTTGGCAAAGAGTTCATGCCCTCTGCCGCCGACAAGTTATCCCATTACAAAGGTGAACGGCCCATTTTCGATTTGTTCAATGTGGATGATGAAATTCAATTGGCCTTGGGACGCAAAGTCATGCTCAAGTCTGGTGGCTATCTGATCATTGACCAAACAGAGGCGCTGACCACGGTGGATGTGAACACAGGCGGTTTTGTGGGCGTCAAAAATTTCGATGACACCATTTTCAAAACCAATTTGGAAGCTGCGGGCGCCATTGCCAGGCAACTGCGGTTGCGCAACCTCGGCGGTGTGATCATTGTGGATTTCATCGACATGCAGCGAGCCGACCACAGCGAAGACGTATTGAACGAATTTCGAAAGCAATTGGCCAAGGACCGCGTCAAAACAACGGTGAGTGGATTTTCTGCACTGGGTTTGGTGGAGCTCACCCGAAAGCGCACCCGTGAATCATTGGCCCAGTTGTTGTGTGAACCATGCGCCCACTGTCAAGGCAAGGGGTTGGTCAACACCGCCCGCAGTGTGGCCTACAACATCTTGCGCGAAATTTTGCGAGAGGCCCGTCAATTCAGCCCCAAGGAATTTCGGGTGTTGGCGCCGCCTGCAGTGGTGGATTTGTTGCAAGAAGAAGAAAGTCTGCATCTGGCCGGCTTGAGTGATTTCATCGGTAAACCTATTTCGCTGCAGGCTGAATTCGGCATGGGCCCAGAACAATTCAGCATTGTGCTTTTGTGAACACCATGTCCAAAGAAACCCACACCTGCAACCGTCAACCCATCCCGATCCTGACCTACCATCAGATCGCTGATGCCCCGCCCAAAGGTGCGCCATTTCGAAGCCTGTATGTGCCTGCCGAACGCTTTCGCCAACAACTGCGCATGTTGAAGACATTCGGCTACCAGGGCTTGTCCATGCGCGATTTGATGCCCTATTTGCGTGGGGAAAAGCAAGGAAAAGTGGTGGGCATCACCTTAGATGACGGGTATCTGAACAACCATGACCAAGCCATGCCTGCTTTGCTGGAGCAGGGATTCACAGCCACTTGCTATGTGGTGAGCCAACTGCTGGGCCAAAGCAATGTTTGGGACCATGGCATCGGGATTGCCCCTGCACCCTTGATGGATCGCAGGCAGATCCGCACTTGGTCTGACGCTGGGCTGGAGATTGGCGCGCACACGCGCCACCATGTCAACTTGACAGAAGGCAACGACACCGACATGGCAACAGAGATCAAGCACTGTCGGCTCGACCTGGAGGACACATTGGGCAAGCCAGTGGATCAGTTTTGCTACCCCTTTGGCATCTACGAGCAGCGTCATGTGTCCATGGCTGCGCAAGCGGGTTACCTGGCCGCTACCACCACCCACCGAGGACAGGTGTTGAGCGGTGCTGACCTGTTTCAGCTGCGTCGCATCCCTGTGGTTCGCTCGACCTATTGGCCGCAGTTTTTGCTCAAAGTGCTGACGGCTTATGAGAACAAACACATTCCCCATGGCACAGCTGCCTGAAAAAAAACTGCGCATCGCGGTCTTGTCTCGCCACTTTTCACGCCACCGCGGCGGCGCTGAAAATTATGCGGTATCGCTCGCCGAACAACTGGCCGATGAGCACGATGTGCATGTTTATTGCCAGTCTCATAGCAACCTGCATCCGGCCATCAAAACCCATCAGATGGGTCTGGCCATGCAAAGGCCACGTTGGCTGACCATGCTGGTCTACAGCGCATGGACTTATTGGCACACCCGGCGTGGTTTTGACATTGTGCATTCGCATGAAAACGTTTTTCACGGCAATGTACAAACATTCCATGTCAAACCTGTCACCCACAATTTGTTTCACGGCAAACAGGGTTGGTCTTGGTGGCTTGCCTGCCTCAAAGTGACCACCAGTTTGCGCTTATTGGCTTGGTTGGCGGTAGAGCGTGCGCGTGTCAGCCATGCCTCGCAGCGCTCATTGATCGCTGCTTCTGCCTTGTTGAAAGAACTCTACATCGACTGTTTTCGACTGCCCGAATCATCCATGCGTGTGTTGACCCCAGGTGTGCGGTTGCCAAAAGAGATGAGTGACCAAGCATGCGCCATTGCCAAACGATCTGCTCGCGAGCATTTGGGTTTGACAGGCGCAGCGCATTGGGTGCTGATGGTGGGACACAACTACGGCAAAAAAGGTTTGACCGCATTGCTCCAAGCCATGGTTTTACTGCCCCAGGGCATGTCCTTGGCGGTCGTGGGGGACACCTCACAAATCCCTGAATGGCAATCCAAAGCCAATCAGCTGGGTCTTCAACACAGGGTGGTTTTCTTGGGGCAGCAAACCCAAATGGACCATGTCTACCAGGCCTGTGACCTGTTCGTGCATGCCACCCTGGAGGATGTGTTTCCCATCGTGGTGTTAGAGGCCATGGCGCATGGTCTGCCTGTTGTGGTCAGTCCTGCCCCTTTTTGCTTGTCATCGAATTTGCTCACGCACGATGTCAACGCGATAGTGCTGAAGGACCCGCATGATTCACCAGCCTTGGCGCATGAGATCCTGCGGGTACGCCACACCCCTGACTTGGCTGCACAACTGGTGTTACATGCCCATGCCTTTGTCCAACATTACAGTTGGGACTCATTGGTGAAGTCGCAAACAAGCATGTACCGAAAGTTACTGGGATGATCAGTACGCCGCCCAAACGCATCTTGATGATCAAGTCCCACAGCATGGGTGTGGGTGACGTCTTGCGCAGCTCTGCTGCTTGGCGTGCCATGACAGACCAGTGGCCTGGGGTGGAATTGCATTTGCTCTTTTTAAGCAAGCATGCGGGGTACGCCACTGAAGAGTTGATACAGCGTCACCATTTGCTCAGCAGTGCGCACTTCGTCATTGTTCGCGCGCAGGACCCGTCTGTGCGTGATGCCAAGCGCGTGCCTATTCGGCAAATCATGTTGCAAGTTCAGGCGATCAGCCGTGCTGTCAAGCCTGACTTGGTCATTGACTTTGAACCCAACGGCATGAAGACCAGTTGGGTCACTTGGATGGCCGCCAAAGCCTGCGGTGCGCAAACGGTGGGCATTGCGCAATTTCCAGGGCGTTCATGGTTTTATGACCGAACTTCTCCGAGTTTGCCAAGTTATGCGCAAAGTCATGGTTTGACGTTGCCGATGGATTACACCCACCGTGATTTCGTGGTGTTGCAAGCCTTGGGCATTGAAAGGAAACAAACCGCGATTGAACTGCGTTTGACCCCAGAGGCTGAAGCCTTCAAGCAAAGCCTGTTGGCGAGTTTGCCCAAGGGCGTGCCAGTGGTGGGGCTGAACATCGGTTGCGCCACGCAAGGCGCTGCGTCCAGAAGGCCAGACTTGCAGCAACTCGCCTATGCGATTCAAGCATTGGGGAACCAGGTTCCGCATTGTTTGGTGCTGTCAGGTGCTCCTTTTGAAGCAGACATCAACCAAGCTTTCATGAAGGTATGCCAAAGTTTGGGTATGGACTTGCAGCGGGTTGTTGACTGTTCAGGCCGAACGTCTTTGTCAACCCTGGCCGGTTTGATTGATGCTTGCGATTTATTCATCTCTTCTGACTCTGGTCCTTACCATGTGTCAGTGGCGCTGCATCAACCAACCCTGTGTTGGTTCAATTCACCGGACCCTGCTGCCAATCACCAGGAGACTTGGGTGAGGTGTTTGGTCAACCCAACACCTGCAGCATTTGTTGAGCACTGTCAGCAGTTGATGGCTTCAAACATCCCCCAGGCTTGACTGCTTGATTTTGAACATCGCTGCATAAGCCCCATCGGCTGCCAATAAGCTTGCATGGGTGCCGATCTCAACGATCTGACCCTGGTCCATGACCACGATCCTGTCAGCTGACTCAATGGTCGAGAGTCTGTGTGCAATCACCACCGTGGTTTTGCCTCTTTGCAAATTGCTCAAAGCATCTTGAACCAGCCTCTCTGATTCATTGTCCAGTGCAGAGGTGGCTTCATCCAGGATCAAGATGGGCGCATCTTTGTACAAAGCCCTGGCGATCGCCAAACGCTGTCGTTGCCCGCCAGACATCAGCGAGGCATTGTGGCCAACCAAGGTGTTGATGTGCTCAGGCAAGGTTTGCAAATAGTCGCCGAGGTTGGCAGCCATCAAACAGCGCAGTACGCGATCGGGGTCGGGTGTTTGACCCAGCGCCACATTCACCGCCAAACTGTCATTGAGGACCACCACGTTTTGACTGACCATGGCAAATTGCTGCCGCAAATCCCCCAAGTGCCAGTCGCGGATCGACACACCATCCAAAAGCACATCACCCTCGGTCCATTCAACAAACCGAGGAAGCAGGTTGGCCAGTGTGGTTTTGCCCGAGCCTGAGCTGCCCACCAAAGCAACAGTCTCGCCAGGGTGAATCGTCAGTGCCACATCTTGCAAAGCCCAAGGCAAACCTTCCCGGTATCTCACGCCGACTTGACGCAATTCAATCAAACCATTGGCATGCATTGCACGGTGCTTGCCACCACTTTCCACAGGGGTGGTTTCAATCAACTCCAAACCGCGCTCCAAAGCCGCCAAGCCTCGGGTCATCGGACCAGTCACCTCGGACAGGTGCTTGATGGGTGCCACCAACATCAGCATGGCGGTGACAAAGGAAGCAAACCCGCCGACGGTCATGCCACTGTCTTGGCTTTGAATCAGCGCCACGCTGATCACCGCAGACAGTGCAATGGCAGAAAACAATTGGGTCAAGGGGGTGATGCCCGCTGCGGCCACTGTCATCTTCATGTTGATGCGTGAGAGGATGTTGCCCAGTTTGGCAAAGCGGCTTTGTTGCATTGCCTGAGCCGCATGCAGCCGAATTTCACGGTATGCCAAAGCGCTTTCTTCAACCACGTATGCAAGCTCATCGGTGGCTGCTTGGTTGTTGCGTGTCAGGCTGTAAAGGCGTTTGCTCATGACTTTCATCAGCAAGGCCACTGACGGAAGCAGCAGGGCCACGATCAAACTCAGTTGCCAATTCAAGTACAACAAATAGCCCACCAAGGCCACCAAGGTCAAACTGTCACGCAGCAAACTCATGCATGAGTTGACCAACAACTGCGAGCCGATACTGACTTCATGCACCAAGGTGTTGCCTAGGGAACTGGCATTTTGGGATTTGTACAAAGTCAAATCGGCATCTTGTAACCTGGCAAACATGGCCAAGCGCAGTTTGAGCATGCCATGGTTGGTGGCTTTGGCAACCGCTACTTGGCCAATGAACAAACTCACCCCTCTGATGGCAAACAAACCGATCAGCGACAACGGAACCATCCACACGGAAAAACTGTTTTGCTGAAAGCCTTTGTCGAGCAAGGGTTGCAGCAGGGCAGGGATCATCGGCTCACTGATCGACACCAAAAGGACGCAAGTCAGTGCAACCACCCAAGCACTCAGCGGTTCAAGAAAGTATTTGCCAGAGCGCTTGACGCGCGCGATTAACGAGAGTTGGGCGTGCATGACTGACTGTGTGACAACATCTGTCAATTATGGCCTGTTCAATCAGGCTGAATGGGTAGAATCAAATGATGACTTTGAGCGTGATCATCATTACCCACAATGAAAGCGGCAACATTCATGATTGCCTTCAAAGTGTGTCTTTTGCCGATGAATGCATTGTGCTTGATGGTGGCAGCACAGACGAAACCGCTGAAATCGCTTCCTCCTTGCATGCCAAAGTGATCACATCACCCAACTGGCAAGGCTTTGGCCATCAAAAAAACCTGGCTCTCACGCATGCGCAGCACGATTGGGTTTTGTCCATCGATGCGGATGAGCGAATCACCCCGGAGCTGGCGACGGAAATTCAAGAAGCCATCCGACAAGACCGTTTTGATGTTTTCGATCTGCCCAGAAGAACCAACTTTTGTGGTGCTTGGATCAACCACAGTGGTTGGACGCCTGACAAGGTTGCCAGGTTATTTCGCCGAGGCCAGGCGCAGTTTTCACCTGACAAGGTTCACGAGCGTTTGGTTGGACCTGGTTTCAAGCGACTCGGCCATTTGAAACATGCCATGCTGCATTTCAGTTATCCAACACCGGCGCACTATTGGAAAAAAATGCAGACCTACAGCCAAGCATGGGCTGAACAACAACATCTGAATGGGCGGCAGGCCAGCATGTGGCGTGCTTTTGGGGCTGGGTCATTTGCCTTTTTCAAGAGTTATATTTTCAGACTGGGCTTTCTGGACGGTGCCATGGGCCTGGTGGTTTGCACCATGCAAGCACAAGCCGCCTTTGGCAAGTACTTCACGCTGTACCATTTGAACCAAAGTAAAAAATGATCAAAACCTCCCGCAACCTCCTCGCTCTCTATTGTTCATTTGTTCTCGCCCTGATTCCTGCGCGTGCAGAGGTCAGGGTCGATGTGTCTGGCGTTGGCATCACCCAAATCCCGATTGCGATTGCGCCCTTCAAGGGGCAAGCTGTTGCCAACCAAAAACCCTCTCTCATTGTTGCAGCGGATTTGGAGCGCAGTGGTCAATTCAGAAGTTCAGACCCAGGTGTGCCACTGGATGAAAAATCATTGCCAGACTTTGTCAGCATTCGTCAACAAAATGCCGATGCCTTGCTGACGGGCAGTGTGACCAAATTGCCAGATGGTCGCTTTGATGTTCGCTACCGCTTGTGGGATGCGATCAAGGGACAGGACCTCGGCGGTCAGAGTTTTGTGGTGGTTGCTTCCGACTTGCGCTTGGTTTCACACAAAATTGCCGACCAAGTCTATGAAAAACTCACCGGTGATCCGGGCATTTTTTCCACCCGTATTGCTTACGTGACCAAGCAAGGCACCCGCCACATCCTGTGGGTCGCCGATGCAGACGGCGAAAATGCCCAGGCCGCATTGACCAGTCCTGAGCCCATCATTTCCCCCAGTTGGTCACCCTCGGGGGACGAACTGGCTTACGTGTCTTTTGAGTCCCGTAAACCGGTGGTGTACGTGCATGAAGTGCTGTCAGGCAAGCGCCGCGTGGTGGCCAATTTCAAAGGCTCCAACAGTGCGCCATCTTGGTCACCCACGGGCAAATCGCTGGTGGTCACCCTCAGCCGTGATGGGGGGTCGCAGGTATTCACCATCGATGCCAAAGGCGGTGACGCCAAAAGAATCACGCAGTCTGCTGGAATTGATACAGAAGCAGTCTTTTCATCGGATGGCGCTGCGATTTACTTTGTCAGTGACCGTGGCGGCTCGCCGCAAATTTACCGCACACCGATTGCGGGGGGACCCGTTCAGCGTGTGACTTTTTCCGGCAATTACAACATCTCACCCGCGCTCAGTCCTGACGGAAAGTGGCTTGCTTACATCAGCAGGATCAGCGGTCAGTTCAAGCTGCATTTGATGGAATTGGCCACAGACAAGGTGTATCCGGTGACCAATACCCAAATGGATGAACGACCCAGCTTTGCACCCAATAGCAAGCTGATTTTGTACTCCACGCAAATTCAAGGTCGTGAAGCGCTCATGACGACCACACTTGATGGCAAAATAGGCGCCAGATTGGCTGGTCAAGCCTCCAATACCCGCGAGCCCCACTGGGGGCCGTTTCTTAAACCCTGATTGATGGAGTATCCCTTGTCTAGATTGATTTATGCATTCGTTTTTACCGCTTTGCTGAGCGCTTGTGCTTCTGGTGTCAAACTCAACGACGTGCCTGTTGAAGACAAGTCAGGTTCAGCTGTCAGCACCGCACCTGCACCCGCGCCAGAGGCCAAACCAGCCACCGAAGCCAAGTCTGCCGTGGCACCGGTGAGCACCGTGACTTCTGACAACTTGGCATCAGGACCAAGCGGTGTGGTGAAAGTGATTTACTTTGATTACGACAGTTTCGTCGTCAAAGCTGAATTCCAAAGCGCCATCGAAGGCCATGCGCAATTCCTCAAAGCCAACCCACGTGCCAAAGTCTCTTTGGAAGGTCACACCGACGAGCGCGGCGGCCGTGAATACAACTTGGCCTTGGGTCAAAAACGTGCTGATGCTGTTCGTCAAAGCCTGAGCTTGTTGGGCGTGTCAGCGGCCCAAGTTGAATCGGTCAGCTTTGGTGAAGAAAAACCTGCTGCACAAGGTGCCAACGAATCCGCTTTCTCTCAAAACCGTCGCACTGAGTTCTTCTACCGATGACATTGGCGGGAAAGTTCGCATGGGTGTGCCTGGCCTTGGCCAGCACATCTTTGCACGCTGCTTTGTTTGAGGATGAAGAAGCCAGGCGCGCCATTTTGGATTTGCGCCAAAAGGTCGAAACCAACAGGCAAAACAGCCAATCTGCTGAACAAGCACAGCAAAAATCCACCGAACAATTGCTGCAGTCCCAGCGGACAGCAGAGGAAGAGCTGGCCCAACTCAAACAGTCTTTGATGCTTTTGCAGTCGCAAATAGACAGTTTGAAACAAGCCTTGTCTGAGGTTCGTGGTGAGCGGGAGCAACTGGGCCGCGAAATCACGTTGTTGCAGCGAAGCCAAAAAGAAATTCTCTCGGGTGTGGATGACCGTTTGAAAAATGCTGACGAGAAAATGAAATCGATCGACCAGCGTTTTGACAAACTAGAGCCAGTGTTGGTTCAAATCGATGGCCTTGAGTTTCAGGCAGATCCGACTGAAAAGCGTGAGTATGAAGCCGCGCTCAACATTTTCAGAAATGGTGAATTTGCTGCAGCGGCATCTTCTTTGGCTGCTTTCCTGAACAAGTACCCCACAAGCGGATACCGCCCCAGCGCATTGTTTTGGTTGGGCAGCGCCAAATATGTTTTGCGTGATTACGCAGATGCAGCCAATCAAATCAAATCCTTCATCGCCATGGCACCCAACCATGTGCGCATTCCTGAGAGCATGTTGACGTTGGGCAATGCACAAGCAGAGTTGAAGCAACCCAAGGATGCCAAGAAAACCTTGGAGGAGCTTGTCAAGAAACACCCTGGTACCGAGGCTGCGACCGCCGCCAAAGAGCGCTTGGCCAAATGGAAGTAATTTGACCTTGTCCAGCCCAGACGATGTGGACTCAGACCGCCGTTTTGGCGGTCTTTCTCGTTTATATGGCGTGACCGGTGCGAGTCAAATTCGCCAAGCACATGTGGTGGTGGTGGGTGTCGGCGGCGTCGGTTCTTGGGCTGTGGAATGCTTGGCTCGAAGCGGTGTGGCAGCTTTAACCCTGATCGACATGGACCATGTGGCTGAGTCGAATATCAATCGTCAATTGCATGCCTTGAACAGCACGCTGGGCATGTCCAAAGTCCAAGCGATGAAAGACCGGATTGCCAGCATCCATCCCACTTGCAGCGTCAGTACGGTGGAAGATTTCGTCACTGCCCACAACATCCCAGAACTTTTGGCGCTGCCTTGTGATGCAGTGATTGATGCGTGTGATCAAGTCAGTGCCAAAGTGGCTTTGGCTGCTTGGGCGATGCAAAACCATGCGCGATTGGTCACCGTGGGCGCAGCTGGTGGCAAGCAGCTGGCACACATGGTGGACATGGCCGACTTAGCGCAGACCACCCATGACCCCTTGCTGGCTCAAATGAGGCAACAGTTACGCAAGCACCATGGTGCGCCTCAGGGTGCGGTTGGATTCGGTGTTCAAGCTGTTTTCAGCAAGGAACCTGTTCTTCGCCCAGGCACTGATCACGCGCAGGCAACTGACCGCAATTTAAACTGCCACGGCTATGGCTCTGTGGTGACCGTCACAGCCACATTTGGCAACTGTGCAGCAGGATGGGTTCTGAATCAATTGGCAGCTTGAAAGGAATGCAAAGGCTGTTCAAACGCTTGAAAAAACAGTTATACTTTGCGGCTTTGCAGGACAGCTAAAACTGAAATGCAGCATGATGGGACGTTAGCTCAGTTGGTAGAGCAGCGGACTTTTAATCCGTTGGTCACAAGTTCGAATCTTGTACGTCCTACCACCCCATTCAAAAAAAACCAGCTTCACAAAAGCTGGTTTTTTTTCGTCTATCGCAGCGTCAGGTGACTGCCTCTAGCTGCGTGGTGAGAGTCAGCCAACGCGCCTCAAGGGTTTCGTTGAGGGTTTCAATTTCTTTCAAGCGCTTACCCTGTTTGGCGAGTTCTTGGGCATCGGTGGTTTGACCCATGGACAAATGCAATTGGCTTTGTTCGTCAGCCAAAGAGGCCATCTCACTTTCCACTTGTGTGAGTGTCTTTTGCCATTGCCGCACTTGCGTGGGATTGATCTTGGGCGAGATCGGATGGATGGCTTTTGCCACTGGTTCAGCTTGGGGCTGCACAGTCACTTGGGCTGCGGCTGTGGCCTCGGCGCGCAAGCGCTTGGCTTCATCCAGCAAATAGCGCTGGTAATCGTCCAAATCGCCGTCAAAGGGCTCTACGCCGCCGCGCGAGACCATCCAAAACTCGTCGCACACGGCTCGCAACAAAGCGCGGTCATGGCTGACCAGCATCACCGTGCCCTCAAATTCATTCAAGGCCATGCTCAGTGCCTCACGGGTGGCCAAATCCAGATGATTGGTTGGCTCATCCATCAGCAGGAGGTTGGGGCGTTGCCACACCAGCATGCACAGCACCAGCCGGGCCTTTTCGCCACCACTCATGCTGCCCACGGTTTGCTTGACCATGTCGCCGCTGAAATTGAATTGCCCTAAAAAACTGCGCAGGTCTTGTTCTCGCGTGGCTTGGCCGGACAGTTTGGCTTGGGTCGTTAACCGCTTGCACAGATCAATCATGTGTTGCAAGGGGTTGTCTGCAGGGCGCAGCACGTCGAGTTCTTGCTGCGCAAAGTAGCCAATGTTGAGACCTTTGCCTTCGGTCATTTCTCCCCCCAAGGCCTGCAAGTCTCGGGCGATGGTTTTGACCAAGGTGGATTTGCCTTGGCCATTCGCGCCCAAAATGCCAATCCGTTGTCCGGCCAGCACTGACTTGTTCACCCGCCGCACGATCACGCTGGCTGGCGTGCCGGCGGGTGCATCAGAGGGGGCTGGGTAACCCACGCTCACATCCTGCATGGACAGCATCGGGTTGGGTAAGTGCGCTGGTTCTTTGAACTCGAAGTTGAAATCGGCATCGGCCAACAAGGGTGCGATTTTTTCCATGCGGTCAAGGGCTTTGACACGGCTTTGCGCTTGTTTGGCCTTGCTGGCTTTGGCCTTGAAGCGGGCGATGAATTTTTGCAAATGGGCAATCTTGTCTTGCTGCTTGGCAAAGGCATTTTGCTGCAGTTCCATTTGCTCTGCACGCATGTCCTCGAACTTGCTGTAGTTGCCACCATAGCGCGTCAATTTACCGCCATCGATGTGCAAAGTGACATTCGTCACCGCATCTAAAAACTCACGGTCATGGCTGATCACCACCATCGTGCCTTCGTAGCGTTTGAGCCAGGCTTCCAGCCAAACCAGGGCGTCCAAGTCCAAGTGGTTGGTGGGCTCATCCAGCAGCAACAAATCGGAGGGGCACATCAAAGCACGCGCGAGTTGCAAACGCATGCGCCAGCCGCCAGAAAAGCTGTTGACCGGGTGATCGAGTTCGGTGGTTTTGAAGCCCAAACCCAAAATCAATGCCTGGGCACGTGATGAGGCGTCATGCTCGCCTGCGTCATAAAGCGCCATGTAAGCATTGCCCAAACGCTCACCATCTTCGGTGGCTTCCGCGGCTTTGACTTCTGATCGGGCATCGTTGAGAACAGTGTCGCCCTCAATCACAAAATCGGTTGCGCTGAGATCGGTCTCAGGCATGTCTTGCGCTACTTGACCCATGCGCCATTGCGAGGGGATATAGAACTCGCCCGAGTCTTCCTGTAAGTTGCCGTTGAGCAACGCAAACAGTGACGATTTGCCCGCGCCATTGCGTCCAACCAAGCCGACTTTTTCACCGGGGTTGAGCGTGACCGTGGCGCCTTCGAGCAACACTTTGGCGCTGCGGCGCAGGGTGACATTTTTGATGGTGATCATGGGAGAGGTTGGCCAGCAACAAGTGCTTGGCGTGTGACAAGCAAGACCTGATCGTCGCCAGCACTGGTGGTGAGCCAGACGACTTCAAGCTGAGGGAAAGCGGCTTCAAAATGGGCTCGCTCGTTGCCAATTTCAAGGACCAAAACGGCATGTGCAGACAGGTGTTTGACAGCCTCTTTCAACAAGCGGCGAATGAAATCCATGCCGTCAACACCGCCGGCCAAAGCCAAGGCTGGCTCGGCCTTGAACTCGGCAGGCAGCGCAGACATGCTGTGCGAGTTGACATAGGGGGGGTTGCACAAGATGAGGTCAAACACACCTTGTGCTTGTTGCAAGCCATCCGATTCGGCCAAGTGCATGCGACCCTCAAGACCATGGCGTTTCACATTGATGCCTGCCACCGCCAGTGCGTCGGCGGATATGTCCAGGCCGTGGACGGTGACCTCCGGGTAGGCCAAAGCCGCCAAGATACCCAAACTGCCGTTGCCGGTGCACAGATCCAAAACCCGCTGGGTGTCCTCGTGAAGCCAAGGATCGATGCTGCCTTGTGCAAGCAATTCGGCAATCAAGGAGCGCGGCACGATGGCACGTTCGTCGATGTAGAAAGACACACCTTGCAACCACGCCTCTTGTGTGAGGTAAGCCGCTGGTTTGCGACTGCTGATGCGCTGGTTGATCAGGCTCCGTACCGCTTGACACGCTTCCGCCGTGAGCTCGTCGGTATGCAACGCAGCCTGGAAGTCGGTGTCCAGGGGCAGGCCCAATTGCCACAGAGCCAACCAAGCGGCTTCGTCTGCGGCATTGGTTGTGCCATGGCCAAATGAGACACGGGCATCGTCCAGTGCCTCAGCGCACTGGGCAATCAATTGGGCCAAGTTCATGAAGAGGCCAAAGCCAATGTGTGGGTTTCCAAGCGAACCAATGTGCCCGCGTAGATATTTTTCAGCAGGTCTATGTCGCCTAGGCGAATGAACTCATCGATTTTGTGGATGCTGTCGTTGGGTGGGCCCACCTCGATGACTTGCGGGCAGATTTGCGCAATGAACCTTGCGTCACTGGTGCCCCCAGAGGTGGAAAGCGTCGTCTCAATACCTGTTTCGGCGCGGATGGCTTCTTGAACCACCTGAAGCAACAGGCCTGGCGTGGTGATGAAAGGCAAGCCACCCACGGTCCAGCGCAGGGTGTAGTCGAGTTGGTGTTTTTGAAGCACGGCTTCAAGGCGTTGCTGCAACGCCTCGGCAGTGGACTCGGTGCTGAAGCGGAAATTGAAATCCACCACGACTTCACCCGGAATGACGTTGTTGGCACCGGTGCCTGCATGGATGTTGCTCACCTGCCAGCTGGTGGGTTGGAAATAGGCATTGCCCTGGTCCCACGGCATGGCGGTCAATTCAGCCAAGGCGGGGGCCAGCAAGTGGATCGGGTTTTTGGCCAACTGCGGGTAGGCGATGTGGCCCTGAATGCCCTTGACCGTGAGCTTGCCGCTCATGGTGCCGCGCCGTCCGTTTTTCACCATGTCACCAGTGCGGTGGACCGCCGTGGGCTCACCCACAATGCACCAGGCAAGGGGCTCGCCACGTGCCTTGAGCGCTTCCACCACCTTGACCGTGCCATCCACCGAAGGACCTTCTTCGTCACTGGTCAACAAAAAAGCCAGGTTGAAATGCGGAGCGTTGTGCTGCGCGAGGAATTCTTCACAGGCCACCACCATCGCCGCCAACGAGGTTTTCATGTCACTGGCGCCGCGACCATGCAACTTGCCCTCGCGGTGACTGGGTGTGAAGGGATCTGTGGCCCATTGCGCTAAAGGCCCGGTCGGCACCACATCGGTGTGGCCTGCAAAGACCAATGTTTGTGCGTGTGGATGCCTGCTGCGCTTGATCGCCCACAGGTTGCTGACCCGAAAATCAGCAGGTCCAAAATCCATGCGCTCGCAAGCAAAGCCCAAGGCATCCAAGCGCGCTGAGAGGATGTCCAAGCATTGGGCATCCTCCGGCGTGACCGATGGGCGGGCAATCAGCTGTTCAGCCAGATCAAGCGTGGCGGACATGTCAGTCGCGCAGCAAATCGTTCAAGCTGGTTTTGGCGCGGGTTTGCGCGTCCACGCGTTTGACGATGACCGCGCAGTACAAGCTGTACTTGCCATCTGCGCTGGGTAAGTTGCCAGACACGACAACCGAGCCCGAGGGAATGCGGCCATAGGTGACCTCACCCGTGGCACGGTCATAAATTTTGGTGCTTTGGCCAATGTAAACACCCATGGAGATCACCGAGTTTTCTTCCACGATCACGCCTTCAACCACCTCGGAGCGCGCGCCGATGAAGCAGTTGTCTTCGATGATGGTGGGGTTGGCCTGCACAGGCTCGAGCACGCCGCCGATGCCCACACCGCCCGACAAATGCACGTTCTTACCGATTTGTGCACATGAGCCCACGGTGGCCCAGGTATCGACCATGGTGTTCTCGTCGACATACGCACCAATGTTGACGTAGGAGGGCATCAGGATCGCGCCCTTGGCGATGTAGCTGCCGCGACGTGCCACGGCAGGTGGGACCACCCGCACGCCGCTGGCTTTCATTTGGGCCTCGTCCATGTTGGAGAACTTGGTTTGCACCTTGTCGTAGAAACCCAGGTCACCGGCTTTCACGACCTCGTTGTCTTTCAAGCGAAAGGACAACAGCACGGCTTTTTTGATCCACTGGTGGGTGGTCCATTGGCCTACACCTTCACGGGTGGCCACACGCAGACGACCGGCGTTGAGTTCGGCAATGACATGGTCAACGGCTTCGCGCAATGCTTGGGGCGCGTTGCCAATGTTGATGTTGGCGCGGTTGTCCCAGGCGTTGTCGATGATGTGTTGGAGTTGTTGCTGAGCCATGGCTTTTTCTTTTCAGTGTTGGGATGGATAGGAAGTTTGGATGAATGACACGATGCGTTTGGCGGCCTCGAGACACTCTTCAGGTTGGGCGACCAAGGCCATGCGGATGCGACCTTGACCGGGGTTGATGCCATTGACTTCCCGCGCCAAATAGCGACCGGGCAAGACCGTGACATTGTATTGAGCCAGCAATGCACATGCGAAAGCCTCGTCATCACCCCCTGGAACGCCCGCCCAAAGGTAAAAACCAGCGTCTGGCATGGTGACATCCATCACCTGCGCTAACAAAGGTGTGACTTTCTCGAACTTCTCGCGGTACAGGGCTCGGTTGGCCTGCACATGGGCTTCATCCTTCCATGCGGCGATGCTGGCCTCTTGCACCATGCCACCCATGGCGCTGCCGTGGTAGGTGCGGTAACGCAGAAACGGCTCCATCAGCGTAGCGTCACCAGCGACAAAACCGCTGCGCAAGCCAGGCACGTTGCTGCGTTTGGACAAACTGGTGAAACTCACCAAGCGTTTGAAATCGCTGCGGCCCGACAGCATGGCCGCTTCCAAGCCACCCAAAGGCGGCGTGTCGCCATGGTAGATCTCGCTGTAACACTCATCTGACGCGAGCACAAAGCCGTACTGATCGCTCAAACTGAACAACTTTTGCCATTCACTCAAAGGCATGACCGCGCCAGTCGGGTTGCCAGGGGAACACACAAACACCAAGCGGGTGCGTCTCCACACATCGGCGGGCACGCTGTCCCAATCGACTGCAAAATTGGCGTCGGCCAAACTGGGCACGTAATGGATTTGTGCGCCACCCAACAGCGCTGCGCCTTCATAGATTTGGTAGAACGGGTTGGGGGAGACCACCACGGCTTGCGGGTCGCCATCTAAAACAGTTTGGGCAAAAGCAAACAAGGCTTCGCGTGAGCCGTTGACTGGTAAGACCTGCACTTGCGGGTCCAGGTGGACCTGGTAACGCCGCTTGACCCAATCTGCGCAGGCTTGTCTGAAGGCCAAGGAACCGGCAGTGGCCGGGTAGTTGGCCAGGGCCGCCGAGTGTTGATGCAAGGCATCCGTGATCAAGGCGGGTGTGGCATGGCGTGGTTCGCCAATACCCAGGCTGATGGGGGGCCAATGGGGACTGGGTGTCACGTCTGAAAACAAATGACGTAAACGCTCGAAAGGGTAGGGGTGCAAACGCGCAAGCTGTGGGTTCATGGCTGATATTATCGAGCCATGTACAGTTACCTCGATCCCAGTCGCGCGCAGGATTTCGCCATGGACAAGGCGCAGATGCTCAATCTGGCAGAAACCTTTGAATCCAGCCTGACCAACGACCTGCTTGCCTTGCAAGAAGCACTGGCCCAGCAAGACCCAGACCCTGTCGCCCGTTTGTTGCACTCTCTCAAAGGATATGTCACCTTTCTGAGTAAGGACGAGCTGTCCACCCAAATCATTGAGCTGGAATCAGTCAGCCGCCAACATGAACTCGATTTGGTTCGCGACAAAGTCATGCAAGTGCTGCCATCGCTGAAACAATTGCTGTCTGAAGTGTCACGTTGGAAATCCGCTGAATTGAGCTGACATCCTCGGCTCAATCATGCCTGCACGGCCCATGCTTTTCATTTAGAAGTCCATTAAAGGTATCTCGGTGCGTCTTAACTCGATCAAATTGTCTGGTTTCAAATCTTTCGCAGACGCCACGAATTTCATGTTGCCTGGGCAATTGGTCGGGGTGGTTGGGCCCAACGGCTGTGGCAAATCCAACATCATTGATGCGGTCCGCTGGGTCTTGGGCGAAAGCCGTGCCAGCGAGTTGCGTGGCGAGTCCATGCAAGATGTGATTTTCAACGGCACCACCACGCGAAAGGCGGCCAGCCGTTCCAGCGTGGAATTGGTGTTTGACAATGCCAGCCACCGCGCAGGCGGCCAGTGGAGCCAGTTTGCTGAAATCGCGGTCAAGCGTGTCTTGACCCGCGACGGCACCAGCAGTTATTACATCAACAACCAGCCGGTGCGCCGTCGTGACGTGCAGGATGTGTTTTTAGGGACAGGCCTGGGCCCCCGCGCCTACGCCATCATCGGCCAAGGCACGATCAGCCGCATCATCGAGTCCAAGCCCGAAGAGTTGCGTTTGTTTTTGGAAGAGGCCGCTGGCGTGTCCAAATACAAGGAACGCCGCCGCGAGACCGAAAACCGCCTGAGCGACACCCGTGAAAACCTGGTGCGTGTGGAAGACATCTTGCGCGAACTCAATGTCAATTTGGAAAAGCTCGAGCGTCAAGCCGAAGTCGCGCAGCGCTTTCATGACCTGCAAAACCAAGCCACGCTGCGTCAACACCAATTGTGGTTTTTGAAACGCGCAGAAGCCCAAACCGAGCAGGTGCAATGGCATCAGCAGGCCGAACAAACTGCGACATCCTTGGAATCCAAAACCGCGGACTTGCGGCAAGTCGAAGCCAGTGTGGAAACCATTCGCCAAGCCCATTACGAGGCTGGTGAGCATGTCAATCAAGCGCAAGGCCAGTTGTACCAAGCCAGTGCCGAAGTCGGTCGCTTGGAAGCCGAAATCCGCTTTGTGGTGGAAGGGCGTCAGCGCGCTCAAGAACGCTTGGTTCAGATCCAAGCCCAAATCGAACAGTGGAACACCCAGTCAAATCAAGCCAAAGACGAAGCTCAGCATTTGCTGGACAACCAAGAGACCGCGCATGCGCAATTGGCAAGTTTGAAAGAAATGTTGGAGAGCCATGGCGACCAACTGCCCGGGCTGGAGCAGACTTGGCGGGATGCACAGCAACAGGTGGTTGCGCAGGTCAACTTGGTCAACGAAGTGCAACAGCAAATTCAAGTCTTGGCCGCGGAGCAACGCGGCTTGCAAGCGCAGGCGCTGCAAATTGAGCAGCGCCAAGCTCGCTTGCAATCGGACCAACAAGCCCTGGTGCACCCCCAAGGCGAGCAACTGGAGCAACTCCAAGCCAAACTCAGCCTGGCTGAAGAGGCGTCCGCCACCACCCAAGCCCAGTTGCAAACCCTGGAGGAGATGGCCGAGTCTTTGGAGACAGCCCGACGCGATGCGCAAGAAGCCAGCAACCGTGAATCCGCCAAATGGGTGGAGCTGCAAGCACGCCAAGAAGCCCTCAAAGCCCTGCAAGAAAAACTGCGCACCGATGACCGACTGACCCCTTGGTTGAACAAACATGGCTTGCAGGCTTTGCAACCCCTGTGGCGCAAGGTGCACATCACCCCAGGTTGGGAGCAAGCCTTGGAGGCTGCACTGCGCGAGCGTTTGGCTGCTTTGGAAGTCACCCGCATCGACAGCGTCAAAGCGTTTGCCAGCGACGTGCCAGATGCCAAATTGAGTTTTTATACGCCTGGCGTGGCGACCAACCCGGCAGGCAAACCCGCCTTGCCGCGTTTGTTTGACCAATTGACATTGAACGACGCGGGTTTGAATGGCATGTTTGCCGATTGGTTGACGGGATGCTATACCGCCAACAGCTTGGACGAGGCGATGACGGCGCGGTCCAAGTTGCAGCCGGGCGAGCAAATCTTCATTCCCCAAGGCCATTCTGTGGGTTTGCACAACGTCAATTTCTACGCCCAAGACTCCGAGCAAGCTGGTATGTTGGCCCGTGCGCAAGAAATTGAAAACCTCGACAAACAAATCCGCGCCCAAGGCTTGATCAGCGAGGAAGCCCGCATCCACCTCTCACGTGCGGAAAGCACCGCAGCGCAGTCCACCCAAGAACGCACTCAAAAACGCATCGATGCCACCCAGGCGCAAGCACAGGCGCACAGCCTGCAGGTGGAGTTCATGCGGGTGCAGCAGCAAGCTGAACAAACACGTCTCCGCCAAGGCCAGTTGGAAACCGAAGTGCAAGACTTACAAGACCAGTTGCTGCAATTGCGCACGCGGTCGCAGGAAGCAGAGTCGCACTTTGAATCGCTGGACATGCAACTGGCCAATACCCAAGAACGGCACGCCGGGTTGCAAGAAAAGGCAATCACGGCTGAACAGCTGCTCAACCAAGCCCGCGAAGGCTTGCGTCAACTCGAGCGGCAAGTGCAGGAGTCTGATTTCAACTTGCGCACCTTGTCAGCCAAGCTCGCCGAGTTGCAACGCATCCAAGACACCGCCAGCCAGCAAATCGCCAATCTTTTCGCGGAGCAAACCCGCCAGCAAGCCGAGCTGGGCTTGCTCAGTGACAGCGCAGCGCAGTCGGGTCTGCAAGACGCCCTGGCGCTCAAGCTGGAGCGTGAATCGCTGCTTGCGTCCAAGCGCTCGGCATACGACGACTTGACCAACCGCTTGCGCACCAGCAATGAAGACCGCTTGAAGATCGAACGTGAACTCGACCCCTTGCGTCAACGCATTGTCGAGCTGCAACTCAAGGAACAAGCTTCGCGCCTGGGCTTTGAGCAGTACGACCGGTTGTTGACGCAAGCCCAGGCTGATGTCGCACAGATCGAGGCGTCGATCGACGCAGACAAAGTTCGCTTGACAGGACTGCAGTCTGAGATTGACCGCTTGCAGCGCGACATCCAATCTTTGGGCGCGGTCAATCTGGCGGCTTTGGAGGAACTTGGCACCGCACGCGAACGCAAAACCTTTTTGGACGCGCAATCGGCCGACTTGAACGACGCGATCAACACCTTGGAAGACGCGATCAAAAAAATCGATGGCGAAACCCGCGAGTTGTTGGCGGGCACCTTTGAAACCGTCAACCAACATTTCGGCCGCATGTTCCCCGAGTTGTTCGGTGGCGGCAATGCACGTTTGGTCATGACCGGCGAAGAGATCTTAGATTCGGGTGTGCAGGTGATGGCGCAGCCGCCTGGCAAGAAAAACCAAACCATTTACCTGCTCTCAGGCGGAGAAAAAGCCCTGACCGCCATTGCTTTGGTGTTCGCTATTTTTCAGCTCAACCCTGCGCCGTTTTGTTTGTTGGACGAGGTGGACGCGCCGTTGGATGACGCCAACACCGAGCGTTACGCCAAGTTGGTCACCAAGATGTCGGCTGAGACACAGTTCCTGTTCATTTCACACAACAAGATCGCCATGGAAATGGCCGAGCAATTGATCGGCGTGACCATGCAAGAGCAAGGGGTGTCGCGGATTGTGGCCGTTGACATGGAAGCCGCGGTCAGCATGGTCGAGGCGGCATGAGCAATTTGCAACTGTGGTTGGCCATCCTCGGTGGCCTGGTGTTGGTGGTGGTGGTTGCCCACAGCACCTGGACATCGCGTCAAAGCCAACCCAAACAAGCCGAGCCTTTGGTCAGTCAGGAAGAACTGGACGCTTTGTCGGCTTCTTCCATGGCGGATGCCCATCCGCACGCAGACCATGCAGACCAGGGCTTTGTCCACATGCCCTCTGAATTGCTGGCCGACACCCGCTCGCAACTTGACGCTTTGATCGATGTGATTGCCACCATGGAATTGGACGGCCCCGTCTCGGGCGAGGCAGCGATGGCAGCCATGCCCCCGATTCGACGCGTTGGCAACAAGCTGTTCATGGTCGAAGGTCTCAATGCAGACACTGGCGAGTGGGAAGCACTGCAAGCACAGCGCTACTACAGCGCCTTCCAAGCAGGTGTGCAAGTGGCCAACCGGCAAGGCCCCCTCAATGACATTGAATTTTCTGAATTCGTGGTCAAGACCCAGGCCTTTGCCGAGGTGTTTGCCACCACGCCAGAATTTCCCGACATGCACGAGGTGGTGGCGCAAGCGCGTGAACTCGATCAATTTGCCAGCGCCCATGATGCCCAACTCAGCTTCACCTTGCAGTCGCGCAAAGCCGCATGGAGTCCAGGCTATGTGCAGCAACAAGCCGCCCGCATGGGTTTTGTCCCCGGCGTGATTCCAGGGCGCATGGTGGTGGCCGCGGCTACCCCGGGCATGCCCCCCGTGTTGGTGTTGACCTTCGATGCCCGAGCGGCCATGGCGGAAGACCCCAACCAAGCTGCCTTGCGCAGCATCAGTCTCAGCCTGGATGTCCCACAAGTGGCGCAAACAGAGCAGGCGTTTTCTCGGCTGTGCGAGGCAGCACAAGGCCTGGCGCAAGCGATGGACGGTTTGGTCACGGACGACAATGGGCAGCCCTTGTCGGAGTCGGCTATTTTGATGATCGATCATGACCTGCGCAGCCTCTACCAAGCCCTGGCTGCCCGCGATTTGCCGGCTGGTTCGTTGCAAGCGCGCCGCTTGTTCAGCTGACGCCCCGCGTTGGCCATGAGCAGCCCCCACATCCGTGCCAACGAACTGCGTGAGCAGCTGCACCACCACGCCCACTTGTACTACGTGCTGGACGCACCCAGCCTGCCCGACGCCGAGTACGACCGTTTGTTTCAGGAACTGCAAAGCCTGGAAGCCTCCCACCCCGAGCTGATCACGCCCGATTCACCCACACAGCGCATTGGTGGCAAACCTTTGGACAGCTTTGCCAGCGTCAAACATGCGATGCCAATGCTCAGCATCCGCACCGAAACCGACACACAGGCCAGCGGTGCTCATGCCTTTGACACCCGCATCCGAAAAGAGCTGTCGCTGGGCGAGAGTGACCCTGCGGTGGAATACGTGGCCGAGTTGAAATTCGACGGCTTGGCCATGAGCCTGCGCTACGAGCATGGCGTGCTGGTGCAGGCGGCCACGCGGGGCGACGGTGAAGTGGGTGAGGACGTGACGCAAAACATCCGCACCATCGGTCAAATTCCCCTCAAGCTCCAGCGCCCGTCAGGCCAGCGTTTGGGTTGGCCATCCAGCGCAAGCGATTGCCTCGATCAGCCCTTGCCGGTGCCCACCGTGCTCGAGGTACGCGGCGAGGTCTACATGGCCCGTGCCGACTTTGAAGCCTTGAACGAGCGACAACGTGCCCGCATTGCCGCTGGTGAAAAAGGCGAAAAAACATTTGTCAACCCGCGCAACGCTGCCGCCGGGGCGGTGCGTCAGCTCGACCCAGCCATCGCGCTTGAGCGGCCCTTGAGTTTTTTCGCCTACGGCTTGGGTGAAGTCACCCCGGCAGACCAAGGCGGCCCGGATTTCGACACCCACCACGGCCTGTTGATGTCACTCAAGGCCTGGGGCTTTCCAGTGGCCGCGCAAACATCGGTTGTCCATGGTGCCGCAGGCTTGGTGGACTTTCACCAACGCATGGGCCAAGCGCGGGATGCGCTGCCCTTTGACATCGACGGCGTGGTCTACAAGGTCAACCGCTTGGCTGCGCAACGTCAACTCGGCTTTGTCACCCGTGAACCGCGCTGGGCTGTGGCGCACAAGTACCCCGCCCAAGAACAACTCACCACGGTGCAAGCCATCGAGGTGCAGGTGGGGCGCACTGGCAAGCTGACGCCTGTGGCCAAGCTGGCCCCGGTGTTTGTCGGTGGCGTGACGGTCACCAATGCCACCTTGCACAACGAGGACGAGGCGCGTCGCAAAGACGTGCGGGTGGGCGACACCGTGGTCGTGCGCCGTGCGGGCGACGTGATTCCCGAGGTGGTGTCGGTGGTGCTGGAAAAACGCTTACAAGATGCACAGATCTTCACCATGCAACACCACTGCCCGGTCTGCCACAGCCCTGCTGTGCGAGAAGAAGGCGAGGCGGATTACCGCTGCACTGGGGGCTTGTTTTGCAGTGCGCAGCGCAAGCAAGCCATCCTGCACTTTGCGCATCGCCGCGCGGTGGAAATTGAGGACCTGGGCGACAAATTGGTGGAGCAATTGGTGGACGCGGGTGTGGTCAACACCTTGCCCGATATTTACCGTCTGGGCTTCACCGCCTTGGCCTCGCTGGATCGCATGGCGGAGAAATCGGCCAACAAGGTCTTGGCCAGCATTGACAAATCCAAACAGACGACCTTGCCACGCTTTGTGTTTGGCCTGGGCATTCGCCATGTGGGCGAGGCCACTGCCAAAGCGCTTGTGCGTCACTTTGGCAAGCTCGAAGCGATCATGGACGCCACCCTGGACCAACTGCTACAGGTGGCAGATGTTGGCCCGATCGTCGCCCAAAGCATCCGCACCTTTTTTGACCAGGCACACAACCGCGAGGTGGTTGAGCAACTGCGCGCCTGTGGTCTGACCTGGGCCGAGGGCGAAGCCACCACGGGGGCGAGTTTGCCGCTGACCGGGCAAACCTATGTGCTGACCGGCACCTTGCCCACGCTCAGCCGCGACCAAGCCAAAGACATGCTGGAGGCCTTGGGTGCGACAGTCGCGGGCAGTGTCAGCAAGAAAACCCACGGCGTGGTCGCCGGAGCCGAGGCGGGCAGCAAGCTCGAGAAGGCACTGGCACTGGGTATCCCTGTACTCGATGAAGCAGCTTTGCTGGCCCTGGTAGCCAGCGAAAAGCCTTGAGGTCGGCCAACCGCTGAGCCTGCAGTTGACGGGGTTTCAGGGCTGCAAGGCAGCCAATAACTCGGTTTCAATCTCCAACTGCGCCTTGTTGTGTTGCAAGACCGCGCCATCGATCAAAAACGTGTCTTCCACACGCTCACCCAAGGTGCTGATCTTGGCCAACAGCACGTTGATTTGGTGCTGCGCTAACACCTGTGCCACGCCATAGAGCAGACCGACGCGGTCACTGGCGGAGATGGACAACAACCAACGCTGTGCTTTTTCATCCGGCTGCAGGCGCACACGCGCGGTCACCGGAAAGCTCTTGACCCGACGCGACACCCGGCCCCGGCCAGCCTTGGGCAAAGGGCCGCCTTGCTCAATGGCGAGTTTCAGATCGTTTTCCACCATCGACGTGAGTTCGCGGTAATGCACATTCAGCATCGGCGAGATCACTTGAAAGGTGTCCAAGGCGAAACCATTGCGGGCGGTGTGGATCTTGGCGTCCAAAATGTTGAAACCGGCATGATCAAAATAACCGCAAATCCGAGCGAACAAATCGGTTTGATCTGGCGTGTAGACCATGACTTGCAGACCCTCGCCCAAGGGTGACAAGCGGGCCTTCACGGTCACGCCGGCCGGCACACCATTGGCCTTGGCCATCGCCAGCGGACGCGACAACTGCCGGGTATGCCAGGCGATGTCCGCAGCTTCGTGACGCATGAAATAGCCCACATCCAAGGTGCTCCACAGGTCTTTGTGCGACTCGAACGGCATGGCGTAGAGGTTGAGGGTTTCCAAGGCTTCACGACGGCGCATCTCGACCATGGCGTCCGGGTCATGCGCTTGTCCGCCCAAGACCGCGGCGCTGGCGCGGTAGAGGTCTTCCAGCAGTTTGCCCTTCCAGGCGTTCCAGACTTTCGGGCTGGTGCCACGGATGTCTGCCACGGTCAACAGGTAAAGACCGCGCAGATAACGCTCGTTGCCCATCCGCTTGGCGAAGCCTTGGATCACATCCGGATCACTCAAGTCTTGTTTCTGCGCCACATGGCTCATGGTCAGGTGCTCGCGCACCAAAAATTCAATCAGGTTTTGGTCTGCTTTGGCAATGCCGTGTTGGCGGCAAAACAAACGCACTTCGTTGGCACCCAAGTCGGAATGATCACCGCCTCGGCCTTTGGCGATGTCGTGAAACAAAGCTGCAACGTACAAGATCCAGGGCTGGTCCCAACCCGCGGCCAGTTGCGAACAAAAAGGGTATTCATGGGAATGCTCAACGATGAAAAACCGCCGCACATTGCGCAACACCATCAAGATGTGTTGGTCCACGGTGTAGACGTGGAAAAGGTCGTGCTGCATTTGCCCAACGATGCGGCGAAACACCCAAAGGTAGCGGCCCAGCACCGAGGTTTGGTTCATCAAGCGCATGGCATGGGTGATGCCTTGCGGTGACTGCAAAATGCGCATGAAGGTGGCGCGGTTGACCGGGTTGCGTCTGAATGCCGCGTCCATCAAGCCCCGGGCGTTGTACAGCGCCCGCAGGGTTCGGGCCGATAAACCTTTGATCCCAACCGTTTCTTGGTAGAGCAAAAAGGTCTCCAAGATCGCTTCGGGCTGGCGTTGGTACAGCCCGTCATCCACCACCTCGAGCATGCCCGACTTGTCTGAAAAGCGTTCATTCAAAACCCGCAGCGGATGCGCCTGGGTTTGCTGGAACAACCAGTCTTCGATGTTGAGGTGGATGATCAGGTTCAACTGGCTGACCGCTTTGGCCGCCCAGTAATACTGCTTCATCAAAGCTTCGCTGGCTGCCCGGGCGTGGCGCACATGACCCAGCACATGGGCGTCCAGCCCCAGGTCTTGCGAGACTGCGGTTTGCAAATCGAAAACCAAGCGGTCTTCACGCCGCTTGGCAATCCAGTGCAGGCGCCAGCGGATGAGAGACAACACGTCCTCGTTGCGCTGCAACCGACGCAACTCCAGCGCAGTGATCATGCCGTTGGCAAACAGGTCTTTCCAGCCCGCGCCCAAACCGCTGGCCTTGGCCAACCACAGCAGCATCTGCAGGTCGCGCAGGCCACCAGGAGACTCTTTGCAGTTGGGCTCCAGGGCATAAGGGGTGTTTTCAAATTTGCTGTGTCGCTGTTGCATCTCCAGGGTCTTGCCCGTGAAAAACGCTTTTGAATCCATCTGCGCTTTGAAGCTGTTCGCAAATTGCGCGAACAAGGCCTTGTCGCCCCAAATGCACCTGGCCTCGAGCAGCGCAGTTTGTACCGTGATGTCCTTGGCGGATTCGCTCAGGCACTCGCTCAAGTTGCGCACGCTCGAGCCAATTTCCAAACCTGCGTCCCAGCAGCCACCAATGAATTTCTCGATCGGGTGTTTCAGGCCTTCGTCATGCTCGAGATGGGCATGGGCAGGCAAAAGGACCAAGACATCCACATCCGAGTAGGGGAACAAAGCGCCTCGGCCATAACCGCCAACCGCCACCAAACAGGCATCAGCAGGCATGGCAGCTTGTTGCCAAATGGCTGTCAGGGTCTCATCACACAGGTCACTCAGTTGCGCCAAATGTTGGTGAACACGACGCGCCCGGGCCAAGCTTTGCGTTTGGGCGCACCTGGCCAGCAAATCGCTTTTGCGTTGCTTGAACTGGGCAGGCAAGGTGGGCACAGGCGTCAACACACCGTGGTGGTGACGAAAGCAGGCAGGGCAGGGCTGCCCGCAGACAAAGTCAACACCTCATAACCGGTTGGGGTGACCAAGACCGTGTGCTCCCATTGGGCAGACAGGGAATGGTCGCGCGTGGTGATGGTCCATCCGTCATTCATTTCTTTGATGTCACGCTTACCGGCGTTGATCATGGGCTCGATGGTGAACACCATGCCGGGCTTGAGTTCTTCCAAAGTGCCGGGTTTGCCGTAGTGCAGTACCTGTGGTTCTTCGTGGAAGACTTGACCAATGCCGTGCCCGCAAAACTCCCGAACGATGGAAAAGCCCAAGCCTTCGGCAAAGACTTGAATCGCATGGCCGATGTCGCCCAAATGGGCGCCTGGCTTGACCTTCAAGATGCCGTGCCACATGGCGTCATAGGTGAGTTGACACAAACGCTTGGCGGCAATCGAGCCTTCACCGACCACGAACATGCGACTGGTGTCGCCATGCCAACCGTTTTTGATGACGGTGATGTCAATGTTGACGATGTCGCCTTTTTTCAGCACCTTGTCACTCGGTATGCCATGGCACACCTGGTGGTTGACCGACGTGCAAATCGATTTCGGATAGGGGTTGTGACCGCTGGGGTTGTAGTTCAGGGGTGCTGGGATGGCTTGCTGCACCTGGGTGATGTAATCGAAGGCCAATTTGTCCAGTGCATTGGTGGTGACACCGGCTTGCACATGGGGTGTGAGGTAATCCAGCACCTCTGAGGCCAAGCGACCCGCCACACGCATGGCGGCGATGCCTTGTTCGTCTTTGTAAGTGATCATGGCGCGAATTATCTCAGGCTGGTCATGGCCTCGGGGACGCCGAGGCTTATCGTTAAAATTCGCGCTTCTTTGGTTGTTGAAAGCAGTTTTGGCAACCGCACCCTCACAAGGCCACCCCGTGACCCTCCACATCAGTACTTTCGCCGGCGGCCACCCCTGGCGTTCTTTCCAAGCCCAACGCTTGCTCAGTGCCTTGCAAGCGGTCAACCCTGAGGTTGAGGGCTTGAGCGCTCGGCATGTGTACTTGGTTGCCACCGAACAGCCCTTGCCCGCGGCCCAACGTCAACGCATGGCCGATTTGCTGGACGCACAGCCAGACCCGATCGACAGCAGTTCAGGCCCTGGCCTTGTCTGGGTGGTGTCGCCGCGCGCCGGCACGGTCTCACCCTGGGCCTCGAAAGCCACAGACATCGCGCGCAACTGTGGGTTTGCCTTGCGCCGAGTCGAGCGGATCACTGAAATACAACTGCAGATGCGCCACGCGCCCACCTTGTCTGGCGACAGCCATCAACGCCTGCAAGCCTTGCTGCACGACCGCATGACCGAATCCATCTGGGGCAGTCGGCACGAGGCACACGCCTTGTTTGCCACGTTGGCTGCGCCGGATTTGGCCTTTGTCGACGTGACCCGTGGTGGCCGCGAGGCTTTGGTGAAAGCCAACGCCGACTGGGGCTTGGCCTTGGCGGACGATGAAATTGACTACCTGGTGAAGGCTTTCCAACAACTCCAACGCGACCCCAGCGATGCGGAATTGATGATGTTCGCCCAAGCCAACAGCGAACACTGCCGCCATAAAATTTTCAATGCCGATTTCATCATCGACGCGCAGCCCCAACCGCACAGCTTGTTTGGCATGATTCGCCACACCCATGCGCAAAACCCCGAGCACACCGTGGTGGCTTATGCAGACAATGCGGCCATCATGCACGGGCATGATGTCGAGATGTTCGCCGCGCCGCTGACCGGCCTCATGCCGCGCTACGACAAAACGCCCGGGACCCAGCACATCTTGATGAAGGTGGAAACCCATAACCACCCGACCGCGATTTCACCATTTCCCGGCGCGGCGACTGGCGCAGGCGGTGAGATCCGCGACGAAGGCGCCACAGGCCGAGGTGCCAAACCCAAAGCAGGTTTGACAGGTTTCAGCGTGTCCAAACTCTGGGGCAGTACGCTGGGCAAACCTGCCCACATGGCCAGCGCCTTGGACATCATGACCGAAGGCCCGCTGGGTGGCGCAGCGTTCAACAATGAATTTGGTCGACCCAACTTGTTGGGCTATTTCCGTGAATACGAACAGGTGGTCGATGGCGTTCAACGCGGCTACCACAAGCCAATCATGTTGGCCGGTGGTTTGGGCGTGGTCCGGTACGAGTTGACCCACAAAATCGAATTCCCGCCCGGCACTTTGTTGATTCAATTGGGCGGCCCCGGTATGCGCATCGGCATGGGTGGTGGCGCAGCCAGTTCCTTGGCCAGCGGCAGCAACAGCGTCGATTTGGATTTCGATTCGGTGCAGCGCGGCAACCCAGAAATCCAGCGACGCGCCCAAGAGGTGATCAACCATTGCAATGCCTTGGGCGCCAACACCCCGATCTTGGCGATCCATGATGTGGGCGCAGGCGGTCTCTCAAACGCCTTTCCGGAGTTGGTGAACGACGCGGGGCGGGGTGCCAGGTTCGACCTGCGCCAAGTCCCGCTGGAAGAAAGCGGTTTGTCCCCCAAAGAAATTTGGAGCAACGAAAGCCAAGAACGCTATGTCTTGGCGATTGCCCCTGAGTCGCTGGCTGATTTCGAGTTCATGTGCGAACGCGAACGGTGTCCGTTCGCGGTGGTCGGCGTGGCCTCCGGGGATCGCCAATTGGTGGTGAGCCAAGCACCGCAGCCCACACCGGTGGACATGCCTTTGACGGTGCTGCTCGGCAAACCGCCCAAGATGCTGCGCGATGTGCAGCGTGTCCAGCGGCAATCTCCCCCCTTGAACCTGGACGGTGTCGGTTTACAAGACGCGGCGATCCAGGTGTTGAGCCACCCGACTGTGGCCAGCAAGCGGTTTTTAATCACCATCGGTGACCGCAGCGTGGGCGGCATGAGCCACCGCGACCAGATGGTTGGGCCTTGGCAGGTGCCGGTGGCCGATTGCGCAGTCACTTTGGCAGACTTCAAGGGCGTCGCCGGTGAGGCCATGGCCATCGGTGAGCGCACCCCATTGGCCGCGCTCAATGCCCCTGCGTCTGGGCGCATGGCAGTCGCAGAAGCCATCACCAACCTGCTGGCCGCGCCGATCGAACTCAACCGGGTCAAGCTGTCAGCCAACTGGATGGCCGCTTGTGGCGACGATGGCGAAGATGCCGCCTTGTATGACACCGTGCATGCCGTGGGCATGGAACTGTGTCCTGCGTTGGGCATTGCGATACCGGTGGGCAAGGACAGTTTGTCCATGCGTACCCGCTGGCAAAGCGATGGTCAGTCCCAGCAGGTCACCTCACCCGTCAGTTTGATCGTCACCGCCTTTGCCTCCCTGGATGATGTGCGCGGCAGCTTGACGCCGCAACTCGATGCGAGTGTGGCTGACAGCAGTTTGATCCTGATCGATCTGGGCAGAGGCCAGCAACGCATGGGCGGCAGCATCTTGTCGCAATGCCTGAACCAGTTCGGCGCAGAGGTGCCCGACCTGGACGACCCCAAACAACTCGTGAACCTGGTCCATGCGATCAACGCTTTGCGCGCACAAGGCCTGATCCTGGCTTACCACGACCGCAGCGATGGTGGCCTGTGGGCCACGGTGTGTGAAATGGCCTTTGCTGGTCATGTCGGCGTGGCCTTGAATGTCGACCTGTTGGTCACTGAGGGTGACGGCATCCATGACAGCCGTGCCGACCATGGCGACAGCAAAAACTGGGCACAACAAGTCAGCGCTCGCCGTGACGAGCGCACCTTGCAAGCCTTGTTCAATGAAGAACTCGGCGTGGTGATCCAGGTGGCCACCGCCGAACGCGACCGGGTGATGGTGTTTCTGCGCGAATACGGCCTGTCCAAACACAGCCATGTGATTGGCAAAACCCGCCCGCCTGGCACCGAGATGACCCGAGGCGTGGGTGAGGTGAGCGTTTGGCGTGATGCCAAAGAGATATTCAGCGCGCCTTTGCGTGATTTGCACCAGGTTTGGGACAGTGTGAGCTGGCGCATTTGCCGCGAGCGTGACAACCCGGTGACGGCTGATCAAGAGCATGACGCAGTCGGCGACATGCAAGACCCTGGCTTGCATATCCACTTGGTCGCTGGTGCTTTGGACAATGTCGCCGCACCCTATGTCCACAAAGCCAAGCCACGCGTGGCCATCTTGCGGGAGCAGGGGGTGAATTCACATGTGGAAATGGCCTATGCCTTCAGCGAAGCCGGGTTCGAGGCCTATGACGTGCACATGACCGATTTGCAACAAGGGCGCGCCCAGCTGAAGGACTTCCAAGGCGTGGTCGCCTGCGGGGGCTTCAGCTATGGCGACACTTTGGGCGCTGGCATTGGTTGGGCCCGCAGCATCACCTTCAACCCCGCACTGTCTGACCAGTTTCAGGCCTTTTTCCAGCGTCCCAATACCTTTGGGCTGGGCGTTTGCAATGGCTGCCAGATGTTTGCCGAGCTCGCTTCCTTGATTCCAGGCGCGCAGGATTGGCCCCGTTTCACCACCAACCACAGTGAACGCTTCGAGGCCCGGCTGGCCATGGTCGAACTGCTGACATC
>CAMDCZ010000012.1 GCA_945890735.1 Bordetella parapertussis
GTAAACCACGACGCCCTTGGCATCAGCACCAAAAGGCACTTGGCTGACCCGACTGCCTGCAAAGAAATAGTTGCCGTTCGAGTCTTGCGAATTGGCCAAGCTCAAGATTTGGTTGCGCAGCTCGTTGAGCTCCAGCGAAATCGTTTTGCGGTCTGCATCGCCCAATGTGTCGTTGGCAGCTTGTACCGCCAACTCTTTCATGCGGTACATCACATCGCTGGTGTTGCCCAAAGCGGTTTCCATGGCCCGCAGGCGAATCTCCACCGCTTTGATGTTGCCTTGGTAGCTTTTTTGACGGGCAATCTCCGACTCCAAGCGTGTCACCAATGACGCTTTGTCTGGCTCATCGCTGGGCTTGGTGATTTGCTTGCCGGTCGAGAGCTGTTCTTGGGTTTTGGCCAGGCTGCCTTGCACATTGCCAAGCTGTGCGCTGGCTCTGTCAAAAAACATGCTGGTGGAAACTTTCATGACCATGGGGAACTCTCTTTATCAGCGTACTTGCACGATGGCATCAAACAATTGACCTGAAATTTGCAGGGCCTTGGCAGCGGCTTGGTAGGCTTGCTGAAATCGAATCAAATCAGCGGCTTCGTCATCCAGGTTGACCCCGGAGACTTTGTCGCGCGCACTCTTGGCCTGGTCGTTCACCACGGTCAAGGCTTGTTGGGTGATCCGTGCTTGTTGCGCGGCATTGCCCACGTCATTGACCTGGTCGATGTAACTCTCGGCCAAGGTCTTGTTGCCGATCACTTTCTTTTGTGACAAGTCGGCCATGGCCAACATGTTTTCGTTGTTGCCTATGCCGTCGTGGTTGCCATCGACATGAAACACATCACCCACATCGGGTGCACGTGAAAACTTGATGGCCAAGCCTTGGTAATGAACCACGGGATCGAGCACGGTGTTGTCATAGCGACGGTTGACCAACTCGGTTTGGGTTTGGCTGTCAATGATGACGTAACGATCGGGTTCAATGAACTTGATTTGAAGGCTTTGCGCACGCAGTTTGTCTTTGGGGTCCAGGGGGACACCGTCAAAACTCGCGGCAATGTTGGCCTTGCCCTGGCCGGTGACGAACACCAGCAAGTCATCGGGCACCTTGCCCTCGATGTACGCACCCGTCCTGAAGCCCAGCAAGCTCAAATCAAATGGCGTGCCTGTTTGACGGGCATCGACTGGGCCATATTCACCGAAAGACAAACGGATGTCGGATTTGGCGGGGTCACCCAATCGGCGCGACATGCGAACCATGCCATGGAATTTCTCAGCACCTTCGCTGATGTTCAAGCTCAAGGCGTTGGACGATTTACCACCCGAGTCCAGCGGCCCGATTTCAATGGTTTTGCCTTCTTGGCCCAGCACGTTTTCCAACACCAAGTCACCGTTGTCCGCCAAGCGCGCTGTCACGCCCGTGATCTCGCTCTTGAGCTGAATGGCCTGCACGAATGTCAGCAGGTCTTTGTACTGCGCGGGGAACTTGGCGCCCACAGGCAGCTTGCCAATCACCGTGCCGTTGATGGTGAGTTCTTTGTGGAAATCCAGCGATGCAGCCGGCAAGCGAATCTCGTTGAAAATCTCGGCATGCTGTAAATCATTGGCAAACACATCATGTGTCTCCAAATGAGCAGCCGCCTTGGTGCCGTTGAAGCCGCGGATCAGCCCGGTGAGGATGGTCTTTTTGCCATCTGCATCGGTTTCTTTGCCCGTGAAATAAATCTGCTCATCGCCAATGCGGATCACACCACCTTCATCCGGAAACTGCTCGGTGTTGCGCACATTCAGGGTCAAAGCAGTCGCCGACAAGGCTGTCAGCAAACTTGACTTGTCCGAGCTGAAGCTGGGGTTGGTGTCTACGCCTGCGTTGAGCCAGTCTGCGACTTGTTGGGGACCCAAGGTTTGACCGGCGTCGAGCGTCAATGCACCCAAAGCCATGTCGTTGAGCTTGATCGCACCCTTGGGAATCACCACCAATTCGGTCGATGAAGCGATGGGCACAACACGTTTGCTGACCAATTGCGCTGGCACAGGTGTGGGGTCATCCGGCTGGCCGAGTTTGTCGAACTGCTGCTCGTACAAGACGCTGGCCTTGGTGCCATAAAACACATTGGTGTCCAAATACCCTTTTTCACCTGACTGGTTCATGTACGCATCACTGTAGGTGAGCGTTTCATTGAATCCATTGCCTGTGGTGAGCATTTGGAATTTCTCATCCTCAGTCAAAGTGGTGCCAATCAACTGGCGTCCATCTTTCGTCAGCAACTGCAGGTGTTGACCTGGTTTGACGTTGTCAAGATAAATCGTGGGCTCTTGCATGCCCGCGGCGATCGTGGTGACCGCTGCGAACATACGGCCGCCGCCTACCTCAATGCCCAAGGGGTGGTTGGTAAACGGGTTGTCAATCAAGTCGAGGTTGCTGATGCCTGCGGGAATTTCATCCGGTGTGAAACTGATGCGGGCCCGCACATCGCTGGCATTGCTGGTGTTTTCACTGACGCGGAACAAACCACCGGTGGTCACCCGCATTGGGTCTTGCAGCAGCACCCGGATGCCTTGGGAGGCAGACGGTGCGGTGGTGTCAATGCGCAGCAAGTCCACACCCATTTGGCCGTAGCCATCGATGCCGCCACGTTGAATGGTGTTGACTTCATCGACATAGGTGTGGGCTAAAAAGTCCAGGCTTTTTTGGGCAGGCTCCAACACCTGGCTGATGAATGTATTCAAGCCACCCATCACGCCACCACTGGCGCCTGACAAGGGTTCGGTATTGCCATACGGGTCAATCACCATGTCGAGTTGGCTGACCGAGTTGGGGTCAAATCCAATCGGTCGTGATTTCAAGCCGTCGACCACCAAGCTTTGTTTCAAGGTGCTGCCCAAGCTCACGGAGACGATGCCGTTGCTGGTGAAACTGGTTTTGATGCGTGAGATTTCTGAAATTTGACGCAACAACAGGTCGCGACGGTCCAACAACTCGGACGACTGCCCTTCCAGGGTCGGCGATTTGGTCAATTGCTGGTTGACCAAAGACAGTTGCTCGGTCAAGGTGTTCATTTGCCCTGCCGCACTCTCCAGTGCTTGGCGTGTTTCTGTCGACACCAAATTCAACTGACCAGACAATTCGGCAAAGCGCGAACCCACACCCTCACTGGAGCGGATGAAGCTGGTGCGCATGACGGTGGAAGCCGGGTCGACCGACAAACTGCGCGCGGCATCAAAAAATGTATCCAGTGCCGAACTCAGGCCCACGCTCTTGTCGCCCATGATGTCCATCACACGCTGTGTGTAATTCACCAAAGGCTCTTGGGTGGCCAAATCGGTGTTGCTGTTGCGTAAATTGGTTTCAGCAAAGGTGTCAAATGCACGCTTGACCGCGGTGAACAACACGCCGGTACCCAGGTACATGTTGGCCTGTTTGGCGGGTGCACTTTGGGTGAGCGTGGATGTTTGGCGGGAATAGCCTTCCGTGCTGACGTTGGCAATGTTGTTACTCACCGTGCCCAAGGCACGCTGATAGGCAGCCACAGCAGAGCTGCTGATACCTAACATGTCGCTCATGGCTCACTCCTGTTGACCGGCGTCGTCATGCCGCTGGGCAGCGGCAAGGGCTTGAGTGCGGTACGGGGCAAAGGCATGGCGGGCGTTGGTTTGCTCTCCAAGGACATGGCAGGGGCCACTGGTTTGTTCAAAGGCATGCCCGTCGGGATCAGCGCCTTGCTTGCCTCGCGCAATGCCAACAGCTCTGCGGTACTGGGCGCGCTTTGGGCTGCGGTCATTTGCTTGACCACCACGTCGGCAAAGCCCAAGGAATTGCGGCTAGCCATTTGCATCGATATTTCTTTGTCGTACATGCCTTGGAAGGTTTCCATGGCATTGGACTGAAACAAATCGCTTTTCATGACGTTGGATGCTTCTCGCATCGACTTGAGCATCATTTGAATGAACAGCGCTTCGAACTGCTGCGCCGATTCACGCAACGCACCGGCTTCATTGCGCTGGGCTTTGCCACGCAATTCGCCCAAGGCCGAAAAGTCCGTGTAGGACTTGGCGCTGGTGGTGTTGAGGTAATCGTTCATGTCAGCACTTAAATAA
Source organism: Bordetella parapertussis (assembly GCA_945890735.1). Classification (GTDB taxonomy): domain Bacteria; phylum Pseudomonadota; class Gammaproteobacteria; order Burkholderiales; family Burkholderiaceae_C; genus Limnohabitans. The sequence continues at coordinate 4,090 of CAMDCZ010000012.1, forward strand.
TGACCAACTCCGCCCGCAAACTGCCTGAGCTTTTCAAAGCCTCCAAGATGGCAATCAGGGCTGAAGGGCTGGCACCAATTTGGTTGACCGCATCCACGATCTCTCGCAAGTCCACACCTGGCTTGAACAAGAACATCGGGTTTCTCGGCTCGCTCACCGCGATGTCTGCGTTTTGCACCGGTGTGGTCTCGCCTTGCGACAAGGGGTTGGGTTGTGACACCTCGTTGGTGGCGGTGATGGCGACAGAAATCGTGCCGTGTGAGACCGCTGCAGCTGTGACGCGCACGGCGCGGTTGATCACCACGGTGCCAGTGCGTGAATTGATCACCACACGCGCATTGGGCTCTGCGGGTGTGACTTCGATGTTCTCCAACATGCCCATGAATGCCACGCGTTGATTCAAGTTTTCAGGGGCTCGAACCGATATCGATGTGCCATCGATGGCTTGCGCCACGTCACCACCAAATGTTGAATTGATCGCTGAAACAATGGCGCTGGTGGTGGAGAAGTCGTTGTCACGCAGGTTCAACACCAGGTGTTCGGCTTTCTCAAAGGGTGTCTCCACCATGCGTTCGACAATCGCGCCGCTGGGTATCCGGCCTGCGGTGGGCACGCCAATGGCGACCTTTGAGCCTGCCGCCGCGGCATCAATGCCTGTGGCCGTCAATGCACCTTGTGCCAAGGCATAAATTTCACCATCCACGCCACGCAAGGCGGTCAAAATCAAATTGCCACCCCGCAAATTGGTGGCTTTGCCGATGGCCGAGACATTCACATCGATGCGTTGACCCGGCTTGGCAAAGCCAGGCAGGTCGGCCGTGACCATCACGGCTGCAGCGTTTTTGATGTCAATGCGCGAAGCGGATGCCGCTTGTTCAAAGTCAGACATCGGTCCGTCAATCCGCACCCCCATCTGGGCCAGCATGGCCTTCATGCTTTGGGTGGTGAATGGCACAGAGGCATCATCCCCCGTGCCTTGCAAGCCCACAACCAAACCAAAGCCAATCAACTGGTTGGATCGTTGAGCCGCGACAGTGGCCAGGTCCTTGACACGGTCAGCCCAGGCCGGCACGGACAGACCACAGACCACGGTGAACAGGAAGGTTCGAATGAAGGCGGTTTTCATAGGTGCGTGTCTTGGGCGTTAAAAGGGCCAAAATTTCATCAAGCCGGTGGTACCCCAACCTGGCTTGCTGGCCACGGCCAAGTCACCAGAGCCGCGGTAGGAAATTTGCGCATTGGCCAGCCGCAGCGATTGCACGGTGCCGTTGGGGCCAATGTCTTGGGGGCGAATCACGCCCGACACCTGAATCACTTCCGTGCCTTCTGACAAACCCAGTTTCTTTTCACCACGCACCACCAAATTGCCATTGGCCAAGATCTCAATCACGGTCACGGTGACTGAACCGGTCAAACTGGCTTGCTGGTCTGCCGTTCCTTTGCCGCTGCTGGTGGTTTTAGACGCATTCAGGTCAATGCCGGTCAGCAATGGAAAGGCGTTGGTCAAACGCGTGCCAACACCGGCGGGTACCGCAGTGTTAGAAGCGTCTTTGCTGACGTCGGTTTTTTGACTGCGGGCCGCTTGGGTAGATTCATTCAACAAGACCGTGACCAAATCACCCACTTGGTAATTGCGGCCACGACCAAACCAAGCGTCGCTTTGGCGGTTGCCATAGATACCGCCTGTGGCCGGGCGGTTTTGCTCGCTGACCAAGGGGTAGACCGGCGCAAAATCGGGTGAGGGTGTCAGCGTGGTCATGACAGGCTCGGGAGCGGCACAGGCTTGCAAACCTGCGACCACCACCATCAATGCAAAAATATTTTTCATGGTGTTGGACTCAGTTCATCAAAGGTTTTGGTTCAAGTACTTCAACATGCCATCGACCGATTCAATCGATTTGGAGTTGATCTCGTAAGCCCGCTGGGTTTCGATCATGTTGACCATTTCTTCCACCACGTTCACATTGGATGCTTCCAGTGAACCTTGGTTCAAGACACCCGCACCCACCGTGCCGGGCTGCAGTACCTGCGCCGGACCACTCGAAGCGGTTGCCGCCATCAAGTTGTTGCCCAAAGGTTTCAAGCCACTTGGATTGACGAACTTGGCGATCTGAATTTGTCCCAACACCTGTTGCCCGCCACCTGCCACCAATTCGACCGACACCGTGCCGTCGCGGCCGATGGTCAGTGAAGAAGCATTGCCAGGGATCGTGATGGCCGGGTCCAGGAAAAACCCGGTGGAAGTCACCAACTGGCCGGTGCCAGTGAGCTTGAAAGCGCCATCACGGGTGTAGGCGATGGTGCCATCTTGTTGCTGGATTTGAAAAAAGCCGTCACCCATGATGGCCACATCCAAAGGGTTTTGGCTGTTGATCAAGTTACCTTGGATATGCAGTTTTTCAGTCGCCACCACCTTGGTACCCGTACCCAGCATCAGACCGGTTGGTGATTGGGTGTTGGCGGTGGTTTGGCCACCGGCTTGACGCATGTTTTGGTAAAGCAAGTCTTCGAATACCGCGCGATCGCGCTTGAAGCCTGTCGTACTGACGTTGGCCAAGTTATTCGAAATGACATTCATGCGCGTTTGCTGCGCGTCCAAGCCGGTCTTGGCTACCCACAATGCTGCATCCATCGCTCAACCCCTGTTCTTCAAATCCGCCCAAACATTTGGACGGTTACTGCCTGTTCGTTAACTCAACTTCATCATCGAGGCACCCGCCTGATCGTTTTCGTGGCTGGTCTTGACCATGCGCACTTGTTGTTCAAACATGCGGGACTGCTCAATCAGCTTCACCATGGCTTCCGAAGGGTTCACATTGCTGCCCTCCAATGCCTGTGATGTCACTGATGTTCTGACAGGACCTGAAGCAAAATCCGCGCCTGACGGTTTATCGTGCGCCTTGAACAGGCCATCTTCGCGGCGGGTCAGCGGGGTTTGACTCGCGTCTCTGAGTAATAAAGTAGCAATCAATTCGGGTTGTTGTACGCCAGGTTGGGTAGGATCTGTGGCATATACCCCGCCATCGTCAGCAATGGTGATTTTGAGATTGGGTGGCACGGTGATCGGGGCGTTGTCCGAACCCATGACCGGATGACCATTGCCGGTCTCCAGCACACCGTTGATTGACACCCGCAGGTCACCCCGGCGCGTGAAGCCCAGTTCGCCATTGGGCGCTTGCACACCCAAGACGGTTTGGTCATTCATCAAGATGTCGAGATCCCGACCGGTGGCCATCAACGGGCCGGGCTTTAACTGGATGAAGTCCATGTGCGCGGCCTGGGGTTGAAAATTCGAATCGAAGCCCTCGCCCTCGGCTTTGAAGGCTTTCATCGACACCTCGTACGAGCGTTTGAAGCCCGTGGTGGTCATGTTGGCTACTTCATTGGCGAGCACTTGTCGCGCCAAGCGCATTTCAGTGATGGCAGCAGATGCATTAAAGGCTAGGCGATCCATGTCGATTCTCTAAGGAGGGGCTTTACGCTCTGATTTGAATAATGGATTGGGTCAGCGTGGTGCTGGTCTCAATCGCTTTGGCATTGGCCTGGAAGTTACGCTGCTCGGTGATCAGGTCCACCAACTCCTGCGTCAAGTCCACGTTGGCACGCTCGGTGGCGCCGGAGCGCACCGTACCGAATCCAGCTGAGCCGGCCTCACCGTACTTCGGTGTGCCTGATGATGAAGATTTGTAGTAACTGGTATCGCCAATCTGACGCAGACCCGTCGGGTTGGAGAAATTCACCAGCACGACCTTGCCCAATGATTTCTGCGCACCGTTGGAGTAAGACGCATTGACCAAACCATCGTCACCGACAGACAAGCCCACCAAGTCACCTTCAGGTGCACCGTCTTGCGACTGTGACAACACCGCATAAGGTGAAGAGAACTGTGTGGACTTCGAATAATTGATGTTGATGGTCAAAGCACCCTTACCGTCTGGCAGGTACACCGTGTCCAATTGCGAACCTTGTTTGGGCGACACCAAGTTACCGCCGGTGTCAAAGGTCAATTCGCCTTTTTCCAAGAAGATGGGGGACCATTCAGGCAGGTTTTTAAAGCCATCAGGGCTGAAGGTTTCCTTGCCAAATTCGTCGATGTACATGGCCACCGACACACCGTTGACGGTTTGGGTGTATTGCGTCGGTTTGATCCATGTAGAGGTGTTACCCCGACCGCCATCCACATTCGCCAAGCCCCACTGGCTGTCGCCAGAGACTTTGATGAAGGAATTGGTAGAGGCAGTTCCCGTGGTGAAGCGCAAGCTGTTGGTCTCTGAATCGTAGGACACGCGCACGCCAGACACCATGGAGCCGGTCAAACCGGGCTGGTCGGATGGACCAGCCAATCGGTTGATGCCGTTTTGCAAGGCCTGCACAAAACTGTCAATCGTGTAGGTTTCTTTGGGTTCGAGGTAAACCGTTCCCTTGACATCATCCACCGACACCACGAACTTGTTGTTGGTCAAATTCACGCTGAAGTTGTTGTTGGCATTGATACCCAGTGGGGACCCCTTCATCACCGCCGGTTGAGACTCGATACCACGCACCGCCAAACCCGAGGGTTTGACCTCGTAGTTGCCGTCGGCTGCCAGACCCAAACGCTCTGAGGCATAGGTGCTGGGGTTGGTGATTTTGATGCTCGAGTTGTCACCGGTGGTGCCCGATTTGAAAATGAAGCGCTCATTCACCGTGTCGTATTCCACCTTCATGCCATAGCGTTGCAGCTTGAGCGGACGGATGTAGTTGTTGGTGATCGAGGGCGAGCCAGAGACATTCAAAACATCGCTACCGGCCTCCTGTGTCAAAGGCGTGGTGATACCCAACTGGTTGTTCAGGCCAGACAAGGTGATCGTGTTACCCAGCACAGGCACAAAGCTGAACTGCTGAGTCACCGGGTCGTAACTGGCTTTCACCATGTTGTCGCTGGGCAGTGCGGCCAGTTTCAGGTTTTTACCGCCAGTTGACACGGTTGAAGCAGTGGCCGTCTCAGCGGTCAAACTGAAGTTGGTGATGTTGAAGCCACTGGTGTCGGTGATCTTCAAGTCTTTGCCATTGATCACCGTGACTGAAATTTTGTTGACCCGCTCATCGTCATAGACGTTGGAGTCGGTGGCTTTGAGCGTGCTGCGGATTTTTTCTTGAATCTGGTTGGCCAAATCATTGATCGGGATACTCGACAGGGTCAAGTCGCCCAGGTCAACACCGGTCAAGGTGGTACCGTCGTCAAAGCTGATGTCAAACGACTTGAACTCGTTGCCAGAGGGCGTGGAATTTTGCGGGAAGGACACATTCGACAAGGTGTACGAGCTGGGTGTCAAGATGTTGCCGTCGACGTCTTGCACCATGTCTTCAATGACCGTGCCGCCGCCCTTGCTCAAGCCAGGGAAGCCATTGACAGCGCTGGTATTGGCCTCCAGGGTCAATGCGCCAATGAATTGACCATCGGTGTCAGTGGCTACCAAAGCATTGATGTTTTTGTCCCAAACCACAGAGACATTGGCGCCAAGGGTAGAGGCCGCACGGATGGTGGTTTGGATATCGGCAGCAAATTTGTCAAACTGCTCGGTATCGGTAGGGTCAAACGCCAAAAACTCTGCGCTGGTAAAGCTGGCGAATTTGCTGGCGTCCAAGGTGACCGTGTCGTTTTCAGTGTTGCCGTTTTCATCCGTGATGGAAAACGACAAGCTCTTGAAGTGACTCAGCAGTGATTCGCTGTCAATCGGTTCTTCTGCAAATGCCAGTCCTTCCAATTTCGTCACCGACTCGCCATTGCTGACCGTGGGTGCCGCCAAACCGGTTTTGGGCGTCAAACCCAATGCGGTGATGCGATGCCCGCTGACATCCTTGACTATCAGCTTGCCTTCCAAGTCAGGGTCTTTGCTGATGGTGACTTCAGAAGCTTCGAACGTGGTCCACCCCAACTCCACCAGCTTGGCCTGTGTTTTGTCTTGCAGTTCTTGGGCAAAGACATCCAAATCACTGGGGTCTAAATCGGTCAGATCCAAGGTCACTGTGTCATTGCCCAGGGTCAGGCTGAAACTGGTGTAGTCACCGAGTTCAGTCAGGGTCACACCAGTGAGGTGTTTTTGGTTTTCAATGCTGTTGGGTGCGCCCGTGCTGATGCTGCTGAGCACGAAGTTGGTGATTTCAGCACCACTGGCATCGGTCACACGGATTTCATTGCCGTTTTGCACATTGACCGTGACCTTGCTGGCTGCTTCAGGTGTGTAGCCCAGGCGTTGTTGCAAATCGAGCTGAACGCGGTTTTGCAGTTTGGTGGCCAGGTCCTCCATGGGCTTGGTGCTGAGGGTGCTGCCCATGTCAATTTCATTGGAGATCAGCTCGCCATCAATGACCATGCTGTAGCCCTTGAACTCACCAGGCGAAGGGGTGCTGCTGAAGCTGACATTCGACAGCACATTGCTGCTGCCGCTCAATTGGCTGTTGATTTTGTCCACCACCTGTTCATAGGTCATGTCATCCGCATCGAGCTGAATCGTGCGGTTTTGTGTCAAGGTGCCATCCGCATTACTGGCGGTGACTTGGAAAGTCTGTTGTCCTGCAAAGTTGAAAAAACGTTCGTCGCCAAATTTGCGGTTCAAGACATTGGTGAATTCTTTGGCGATCTCGGTGCCTGACAAACGCATCTGTGAACCAGCCAAATGATCCAAGCCGACACTCAAGGGTGTGCCAGAGCCATCCACATCGATCGCAAACAAGTCCTTCAACTGGCTGGGCTGCAACGTGCTGAAGTCAATCCCCTCCAAGGTGCTCAAGCGCGGTGCTTTGCCGCCGTTGACCGTGGCAGGTTCGGAATTGCGCAAATCGGTCAGTTGGTTGAGCGAAAACTTTTGGGTTTTCGCATTGACCAGCAAGTCACCGACTTCGCTCTCCGGCTTGAGCTGGCCGTATTTATTGACATACATGTTTTCACCGCTGGTGTTGGTGGCTTGTTGCAAGGCTGCCGCCACCAAGGTTTCACCAACATACACATAGGTTTGCCATTTGTTATTGGGGTCAGCCTGACTCGCGTTTTGTGTTTTAGCGTAATAGACCGTGGCCAAATACCCGTTGCCACCCTTGTCATACACGGTGAGCGCCGTGCTCTTGTTGTAGGTCGCTGGGTCATTGCGGTTGAATGCGGCGGTGACCACTTGCGCATCGGCAGGGAAGTTCAAGCCCAATTGCACCAAAGAGGTTTCCTTGGCCATGCCGGTGGTTTTTTGCGGGATGGTCAACACGTTCAAGTCGTTCAAATTGGCTTTGCCGGTCGAGTCAACTGACGCCGCCATCAAGCGTTGACCCGCCGAGTTCACCACGTTGTACTGGTCGTTCATCATGAACGAGCCGTTGCGCGTGAAGATGTCCTGGAATCCATCGGCTGATTTCAAAGGGAAGAAACCGTCACCGGAGATCGCCAAGTCCAAGGTGTTGGACGAGAAGTTCATGTTGCCCTGTCCAAACTCTTGGGTCACTCGCTTCAATGACACACCCTGTCCAATGGTTGAGGTGGCTTTTTGCAAGGGTGAGGTGGCGAAAATGTCACCAAAGTCAGCGCGGCTGCGCTTGAAGCCCACGGTACTCGCGTTGGCAATGTTGTTGGATGTGACGCCCAATTGCGCGGTTGCGGCATTCAAACCGGTGAGTGAGGTAAAGAAGGACATGGTCTAGTTGCTCCGTTGAATCTGTTGTGTTGTGCGAGGTCAATAAGCGATGCGCTTGACATCACTGAGGCTGACGCTCTTGCCGCCATCCACCTCCAACAACCAGGTGTTGTCGCCTGTGCCTGCATGGCTGACACTGCGAACAGTTGATAAGGTATTCACCACAGGCTGAATCGCCTTGCCTTGGGAACTGGCCAGCACCTGCATGGTGTAGGTGCCATCGGGCATGAATGCGCCGCCTTCGTTCATGCCATCCCATGACAATTTCATCGGGCCAGCCATTTGTGCGCCGAAAATTTGCTTGCGCACCACTTGGCCTTTGTCGTTGAGGATTTGCATTTGCACGCCATCGGCACCGGTTGGCAAATCAACCGTCGCATCAATGGGTTGGCCACCCAGCAGCACCAAGGGGCCGTTGGGCACAGCTACTTTGCGGCCAATCATGGATGCACCAGCCAACATCTTGTCGCCTTGCAGACTCTGCGCCATGCTTTCCATGCTGGCTTTCATGGCGGTGGTCGCCTCGAGTTGAGAGAACTGCGCCAACTGCGCCACGAACGCCTCATTTTTCACGGGGTCCAAGGGGTTTTGGTTTTTGAGTTGGGTGGTGAACAAGGTCAAAAAGGCACCTTGATCCATGGTGTTGGACGGTGCTTTGACTTTGTTTTTGGCAATGTAGTCTTCATAGCTCACGATGCCGTTTGGCAAAGGTGCTTTGGCTGTGGTTGCTGTGGCCATGTCAATCTTTCAAGTATCAGGATTTGGTGATTTCAATGGTGCGCATCATCAATTGACGAGCGGTGTTCACCACTTCCACGTTGTTTTGGTAGGAGCGTGATGCGGCCATCATTTCCACCATTTCTTGCATCTCGTTCACATTGGACAAATAGACATAACCGTTTTCATCGGCGGATGGATTGCCGGGATCAAAAATGCTGCGGATCGGTGTGGGGTCGTCAACCACCTGGTCGACTTTGACGCCGCCTTGGTACTGAAAACCTGCATTGGTCATCTCTTCCTTGACCAGTGCTTTGAAAACAGTGCGTTTGGCCCGAAAGGCTTCGCCCTCGGACTTCGCCACGGTCGTGGCGTTGGCCAGATTGGAGGCGGTGGTGTTCATGCGAACGGTTTGTGCATTGAGTGCCGTGCCTGCAATGCCAAATACGCTGTCGAGGGTTCTCATGGATTAGTCACCTTTCAAGGCTTTGCGAATGCCGCTGATGCGGTTTTCGAGAAAGTTCAATGTGGTTTGGTATTCAGCCGCAGCTTGACCAAACTGGGCCTGCTCTACGTTGATCTCAACGGTGTTGCCATCAAAGGAGCTGTTGAAAGGCACCCGGTAGCGCTTGCCATCATCTGGTTGCTCTTCCAAGGCGGCATAGTGCTTGGCGTTGGTGGCTGTCAAATACTCCCGCGTGGTTTCTTTGAGCATGGCCTTGAAGTCGAGTTCTTCGGCTTTGTAATTGGGGGTATCGGCGTTGGCAATGTTGCGTGACAACACTTCCAAGCGCTGACTGCGAACGCCAAGGGCTCGCTCATGGATGCCAAAAGCACCAGCCAATAAGTCCATCACACACCTCCTGGGTTGCAGTTACCGCCGTTTTCACGACACCTGGCCCTCAAGTTGAGGAGCCTCCGGTCGATACTTGCAAGTTGTGTGCCACTCAAAGCAGGGGGCTTGTCGCCCGCCTGATGGACCCGCAGACGGCAATGTTTCACCGCTGGGACGGGTTGCCGGCAAAGCTTTGCCGCTCAGCGCACATAGTCCTGGTTCAAATAGGCGCTCACCCGGAGGGCTTGGGCCCGGTTGTTGGCGGATGTGTTGGCAGCGTTTGCGGCGTTGGCTTGCGCAAGGTTTTGCGAATGCTCAAACTTGCTCAAGCGCTCGATCGCATTTTGGTAGAGCCCTTGCAGGATCGAGTTGCGGGTAATCGGTGCACGCTTGTCTTTATTCACATACAAGTGATTGGCTTGTGTGCCTGCGATGTTCAAGTGGGCATCCGGCGCTTTGATGTTGCGCGCGGCTGGGGTCAAGACAGTCAGATACAGGTCATCCAAGCTGGTCGGGCCCTTGCGCTTCAAACCGGTTTCATCAAAGTACTTGGCCACCATGTCGAGCTGCTGCAAAACACTGTGGCCCAAAATGGCCTTGGGGTTTTGACCAAATCCCGCGCTGGCTGCGCCTCGGTCTGGCCCATCACAAAACTGGATGATGCCGTGACAGCGGCTGTTGCTGGCCTTGGGGTTCATGCCATCGCTTTCCATCAAGGTCATGCGGGCAAAATCATCCGGCGCAAATTGGTAGGTGCGCGACATGTGAATGATCTTTTCGTACACCAGCTTCTTTTCTTGTGCGGGGATGAATCCTTTGGCAACCGCCCGCTCCAATGTCTTTTCCAACACCGGATGACTCCCGCCACCCATCAGGCTGCGCTGGGGCAGTGGGATCTTGACCTGTGAGACCTGGTTCATGGCCAACGCAGAGGCCGCTACCGTGGGTGCTTTGGTCAATACCGTGCCGGGTGTGTCGGTCAGCACGGCTGCATTCAAGACAGCCATGTTCAAACGCTGCCCTGGGTAAATCCGGTCGGGATTGCTGATGCCATTGGCCTTGGCCAGGTCCTGGGACAAACGCAAAGCCTCTGCATTGCTCACAGGTCGTCCCATGACCTCCATGTGGCTTTTCACCATTTTGGTCAAGGTGTCACCCTCTTGCACCGCCATGCTGGGCACTTGGGGATTGAGGAACGTCGATGAATTGACACTTTGCCTGGCTTTGAGTTGGGCCAAGGTTTGGGCAAACCCGACCCGACCCGGCGCCTGCGCGGTGTCTGGCTGCACTGCTTTTGTGGTGTCTTTTGGACTGACAAAAGCGGTTTTGACGAGTGCTTTGGAATCCATATTGAGGTTCATGTTGCGCTTGTGTAGGGTCAAAAAAGGTTGGCATCAATGTTGCAAGGGATGTGGGCATGCGATTTGAAAATGTCAAAACATTCACACCCACGGAGACCATCTTGCAATTGCTGTGCCGAAGTTTCAAAACTCTTTCCAAACCTGGCCAAACAGTCGGGTTGGGCACAAGCCTGCTGATGCTTGCTGTCTGGGGACAAGCACTGGCGCAAACCACGCCGGTCAATCCTGGCTGGGCTACGTTGGCGCAAGGTGCCAAGCAGTTCGTGGTCGAGTCCTACAAGGTGGACCCCGAGTCAGTTCTCATCCAACCCATGGACCACCGCATCAAATTTGAAGCTTGCACCCAAGCCATCAGCTTTGACCAGCCATTTGGCAACAAACAAAGTGTGCGCGCCCGCTGTGCTTCACCGGTGTGGCAACACTTTGTGATGGTTCAAACCCGTTCTTCCTTGAACACCGGTGCAGCGACTGCCCCCAGCAACACCGCCACCCGCTTGGTCTGGGTGTCCACCCAGTCCCTCAAGCGAGGCACGCCTGTGCAAGCCAACATGTTCAAGGTGATTGAGCAAGCCGTGCCAGCACATGAAACCCGTTTCATCCAAGACGAGCGCGAACTGGCCAACGCGGAACTTGTCAGAGATTTACCCGCCAACACCCCGTTGAAATGGCATGATTTGAAGGCCGCCACCATGGTCAAACGCGGACAGCAAGTCACTGTGGCCGTGGGTGAAGGCAAAGGCTTTCTGATCACCCTCAGGGCCGAGGCGCAACAAGATGGCATCTTGGGTGACCAAATTCGCTTGAAAAACCCCGAATCGGGTCGATCTCTGACAGCTGTGGTCACAGGTGTGAACATGGCTCGCGGATTGTGAAAATGAGTTCAAAATGACTCATTCAAGCTTGGCATTTATTTTGACTGTTGCCCTCAAGTCGCCCGACTTGGGGTCGATACTGACGATAACGCGACCAGAGTTGCAAGTTTTGCATTGTTTAAAAAGGACCCACCATGGCTGACCCCATTTCATCTTCGCAAGCCCGCGTGGCTCACGCTGTGGCTGCCAACCGCAACACCATGGAAAAACTGGACAAAAAGCCAGTGCCAGCGAAACCTGATCAAACGCAGGACAAACCTGCTGTGGCCAAACCGCCAGGAAACGATACTGTGAACCTCAGCAATGTCAAAAAGCGCATTGACGACCAACCTGGTTTTGACCGGGCCAAAGTCGATGCCATCAAAGCAGCGATCCAAAGTGGCAACTACCCTGTCAATCCGCGTCGCATTGCCGAGAATTTCGTCTCATTGGAAAAAATCATCCAAGGTTGATGGAACCCATGACACAAGCTGCTGTTTTGGAAACTGCCGATTCGGTCGATCAAGCCCTGGTGCTGGTTGAGCGGTTGGAAGCTTTGCTCGAACAAGAGTTCGAAGCATTGAAAGTCCAAGACTTGGACCAATTCGATGTGTTGCTGAGTGAAAAAAACCATATCTTGGCCGAGCTCAGCCGATTGACAGGTGTCAAACAGCCAGAGGACGCAGACAAACTGGGCGTGCACTGGAATGACTTTCGCAGCCGCATGATGGCATGCCGTGACATGCATCGACGCAATGAAATCCTCATCATGCGCAAACTCGACGCCATCCGTGGTGCATTAGAGAGTTTGAATGTGAACGACCCCACCAGCCCGGTGGAGGTATATGACCGACTTGGTCAAATCAAGCGCCTGCGCCGCATGCGGGGCTTCACCGAGGCCTGAGCGCTGCCACTCAAGCTTCTTGCGCGGTATTTTTTTCGTCCCCGGGCTGCATGCCCTTGAGCCAATAGACCCACGACAAAATCACCGCCACAGCGGTATACATGTCTTGCGTGATCTCATCGCCCACTTCCAATTTACTCAGCAAAGCCAACAACTGCGGGTCTTCGGCCACGTAAATACCTTGCTTTTTGGCTTCTTGCAAGATGCGCATCGCCAATTCCGCTTCCCCTTTGGCCACCACCCGCGGGGTTTTTTGCTGGCCATATTCCAGCGCAATGGCTTCAAAGGGTTTTTTCATGGACGGCTTTTCTCAGGCACGGGTGTCAATCACCGAGCCGCGGGTGCCAGAGCCTTCACCGGCCCGCACCAAGGGCCTGGGGGCATTGAAAATTTGAAACGATTGCAGCTGCAGCCCCGCCGCCCCCAGCTCCAAACCCAATTCGCCTGAGCGCTGCTGAGCCAAATGGGCCACCTCACCGCGCAGGGCCCACATCACCAAATCCACACGGGTGTTTTGGGTAATCACCGTGTTGAGCCAAATTTCTCCCAACATCCGACTGCGGGAATGGATGTCTACGCTCAATGGCGGCTCTTCATGGCCTGGCTTGCGGGCTGGTCGTTGAAAGTGCAGGTCGACAGGCTCTGCATCGATGAAAGGCAAGACCACATGCAAGGACAGCTCACCTTGCAGCCATTTTTGCGCGCTCTGCGCTTGGGCCGATTCCAACTCCCGAACAGCCGACTCCAGCTCTCGGCTTTGCGCTTTGCTGACGCCCTCCGCCGAGGTTTCTTGCAACAAGGCCAGCATTTTTTTGATGATGGACTTGGCATCATCGACGGGCGTTTGTCCCTGAACCAGTTGGTTCTCAACGCTGCGGGCCTGGCCCATCACCGCTTTTTTGAGCATGCTGGGATTCATTTGCGCCATGCTGCTGCGTTGCTGCAGCAAGCGCTTGACCATGTCGCGCATTTCGCCTTGAACCGCCCACTGCCCGATGCGCATGTCGGCGAGTAACTTGGTCAAACTGGCAAAGCCCGCCGGCTGTGTGAGCAGCATGCCCAAGTGGGCGTGACGCGCATCCAAAGCCTGCATCGTTTGCCCACTGGTGGGCAAACCAAAACCCGCTGCTGCGGGTGTGGCGCTGGAGGTTTGACCGGGGGGATAGGCTTGGATCAAAAAGCCCCAGCCACTGGCATTGTGGTTCACCCGCAAAAAGGGTTTGTCACCGTCTTTGAGCACCCAACCATTGGGCAAATCAAAGAAAAAGTCTTTTAACCACAAGCGCACACGTTGGTCTTTGACCTCGGCGAGGGCTTGCACGATTTGTCCATCGCGCAAGCCGAGGTGCTGAGCCACGGGCGTTTGCACCCACATGGTTCGGCTCTCCAGCGCAACGGGTGTGACCCGATTGGCAGCGGAAACAATCTCGGCTCCGAGCATGGCCTGTGTCCTTTCACGCTGCGAAGGATCAGCGCGGGTTCAGGGGAAACGCACCCAATGGCGTTTGTTGATTTCTGAGCCTGGATTGTGCCCTGCGTTGTGAGCGGCTGCGCCACCCGAAGGTGCAGGCATGCTCGGTGCAGGCACCGGCGTGGCAGTGGCCACCATGCTTGAAGCCGGGTTCTGGGGTGAGAGATCTGGCGCGGCGGGTGCCAATGCGGGCATGAGCTTTTTCACCAATTCCGCTTGGTCAGGCAACACCAAGACCGCCCCCGCTAACAAAGACTTGGGATTGGCTTTGACGAAAGCCTTGGGATTGCCTTGCACCAAGGCATTGCGTAAAACCTCGTTGCGCAAAGGGCTGTTGACATAAAACTTTTGAATCACCCGGTCAATGGTGTCACCTGGCTTGACCTTGTATGTGCCGATCCCCGTTTGCCCCATGGTCTCGGTTGTCACAGGTGTTTCCTGCGCAGCCGCTGACTGAGCAACCATCACCTTGGGTTTTTTGACAGGCGTGGCTTTGGGGGGGTCCTTGGGCTCCGGCGCCACTGCGGCATTGGGTGCATCGGACAACACGATGTTTTTCGGCAATTCCAAAGGCGGCTGCTTGCTGGCTTCTTGCGCTGCCGCGACAAAGACCAAGCCTTGCAACATGAATGCACATGCAACAAAGAGCGGGGTGTTTTGGATTTTCATGGCGTGACTCCTTCGGATCTTCAAGGCGTGTGGGGGACTGCAATCCAAGACGGATGGACAGGCGTTTTGCTGGCCGTCTTTAATTGAAGTTCGGCGTAATACTCACTGACAGACACGACTTCGGCCATGGCCAAACTGTCCAAGGCTTTGGCTTCAAGGGCTCGTGAAGGCAGCTTGCTTTTGTCGGTCAAAACCATCTGCGCACCGACCCTTAAACCACTGGCCGCACCGCCTGCGATGCGCACCGTGTCAGGGCGAACACGCACCACGTCAAATTGGGGCACACGGCAAACCAACTCACGTTCCATGCCCTGTAAAAAAACAGCCAACGCAGATTGGATTTGTGCGATGACCACAGGGGCCAGGGGCTTGGAGGAGGTTGCAACCTCGCGCGGCTGGTCGATGCTGATTTTCTGGTCAGCCGTGTACACCACCGTTCCCTGGTGGCGAGACACCAATGTCCAACGGACATCGTAGGCAGAGGTGCGCGGTAGGCTGGCGGCCATGCTGGGCGCGATGCTCAACTTCAATTGCCAGGCAATGTGGTTTTCGCCTTGGCCCAGCAATACCTTTTGGTAACCATCCAAAGTCGGATGGCTGTCAACCAATCGCCAAAGGGGAGATGCTTGCGACTGCGCAAAGGCTTGCTGCTTGAATTGCAAAGCGATTTGCTGTGCTTCAAATTGGTAAGCCACAGGCATTTGTGCCGAATACTGCACTTGCCAACTGACATGGTGCCAAGCACTGTTGGCCGCGGTGTGGCAGGCCGGCACCGGCAAGGGCTTGCTGTCAAAGCTGAGCTCATCCATGTCGCGGCCATAGGCCAATACCCGAATGCCACGCACTTCCATGCCAGTCACGAAGCTGCTGGCCTCGCGCAAAACGCCTGAACCATCGATGAATGCAGCTGACTTGACCTCTGTCGGGCCTTGCAGGGAACGCTGCACCAGGGACTGACGAATCGCTTCGAGGCGTTCTTCCGCACTGAGTGTTTGTGCCGTCAGCATGCCGGGTGCCAATGACAGCCCAAAGGCACTCAGACAAGACAGGAAGATGGCGCGCAGGGACATGATGCGGATGGCTTGACTGACGATCAACGTGCTGTGCGGGCCGCGATTTGGGTCAAGTAGAGCATGCGCAAATCTTGCACCGAGTTGCGGTCCAGTGACAAGGTGGTTTCATAGGTGTCGTCGCCCACAGGGGTGATGCTCACCAATTGAGCGCCATAAATCACACCTTCAACACGGGTGCGGAAAGTGTCGTTCATCACAGTCATGTCAGCCACGGTGGTGTTGGCATCCAACTGTTGGCCATAAACCTGCTCGGTCAATGCACGGTAGGCGTCCAGTTTGGAGGCACGGATGGCAAGCAGACGTTGTTGTGCTGCGTTTTTATGGTTTTGCACGCTGATGACGGCATAGCCTGTGGCCACATAGGTCTCGCGCTTGTCCATCATGGGTGTGATCATGGATGCAGGTGCCGGCTCCACGGCGTTACTGGCCACGGCCTGGGTGCCCGATGCGGCGCCAGGGGCAGAGACTGTCACCACGGGGGCTGGTGTGGCTGCATACGGGCGCATGGCCTCGCAAGCGGTCAACGAAGCCAATGCGATGCTGCCCAAAACAATTCGGTAAATCATGGTGTTTTCCTCTCAAATTAAAGCGCTGGTGTCCGGCTCATCCAAACACACTTGCTCCATGGGGTACATGCGAAGAATCGACAACTCCCCCAACTTCTTTAAGCCAAATTCCAAATCCACCGAATACTTTTGACGGCTTGCCATGCTTGAGCCTTGAGCGACAATGCTTCAAGCATGAAATCGCCATCATTTTTCATCGGAACCAGTCCCATCGCGCAAGCGCTGCGCCGTTTGGTGACCACCATAGCTCACTCCAATGCCACGGTCATGATCACCGGCGAGAGTGGCACTGGCAAAGAACTGCTTGCACGCTCATTGCATGAACAATCTGACCGGGCAGGTGGTGCATTTGTACCTATTAACTGCTCAGCCATCCCCAAAGAACTTTTAGAAAGCGAACTTTTCGGTCACCGAAAAGGATCCTTCACAGGCGCCGTCGCCGACCGAATGGGTCGCTTCGAATTGGCCCATGGTGGGACCATTTTTCTGGACGAGATTGGCGACATGTCCCTGGACATGCAGGTCAAGCTGCTGCGGGTTTTGCAAGAGCGGGTGATTGACCCGGTCGGCTCCACCCGACAAATACCGATCGATGTCCGTGTCATTGCCGCCACACACCGCGATTTAGAAGCAGAAATCCAAGCTGGCCGATTCCGTGAAGACTTGTACTATCGGCTTAACGTGCTGCCTGTGGTCACGCCGCCTTTGCGCGAACGGCCAGTTGACATTGTCGAATTGCTGCAGTTTTACGCTGAACACTACAAACTGCCCAAAGGTCAAGCGGTTCAATTCACGCCAGCGTTTTTGGAGGCCTTGGTCAGCTACGCCTGGCCAGGCAATGTGCGCGAGTTGTGCAACCTGATGGACCGCTTCAGCACGCTTTATCCGGGTCAAACCTTGGACCTGCGCGCCATCCCTGCCAACTTGTTGCCCAAAGGTTTGGTCCCCATCCAAGCCGAGATGTTGGAACGCATTGGCCCGGTGGTTCAAGCCCAAGAGATGACGCCGCCACCCGAGGTCTTGGCTGAAATGGATCAAGCGTCATCCTCGCAGGCATGGATGACTGACCAACCTGAGCCACAGGACAACGAGATTGAAAGCATCATCATGCTGGCACAAGGCATGCCGCATTTGCCGCCAGAAGGTTTGTCGTTGAAAGACCGCTTGGCCGAAATAGAGCGCAACATCATCGAGCAAGCCTTGGAACGTTCACAAGGCAATGTCTCTCGAACCGCGAAATTGCTCAATTTGCAGCGCACCACCTTGATCGAGAAGATCAACAAGTACGAGCTGCGAACCGCCTGAACAATCAGTGGTGCGTCGAACGACTCACCCGTGAGCTGTTATGTCGGTTCTTGGTTGAGCACCGTGATGCTCATGCGCCGGTTGCGCGGGTCAAATTTGTCCTTGGGATTGAACGGATCGGTGTCAGCCACACCTTCGATGCGCTTGAACCGCTCTTCCTTGATGCCATTTCTTTGCAAAATCTGACGCGTGGCTTCTGCGCGCTCCGCCGACAAAGACCAGTTGTTGCGGCCTTGCGGATTTTGAAACGGCACGGCATCGGTATGACCACGGATGGCGACTTTGTTGGGCATGTCTGCCAATGAAGCCGCGACCTCGCTGATCAGCGCAGCAGCCTTGCCTTGCATGGCAGCATTGCCACTTGGGAACATGGCAAAGTCAGCGTTGTCAATGATCTCGATACGCAAGCCTTCTTGGTCTCGGCTGATCGCGACTTTGTCTTTCAGCGATTCAAACTTTTTGTTTTCGGACAGTTTTTCTTTGATCTCTTGTTCGAGTTTTTCAAAGTTTTCTTTGTCTTGCTGTTCGGCAATGGCTTTGCGCTCGGCTTTGCTCAGCTTGTCAGGGTCGCTGCCGCCCTCGCCTTGCCCGCCTTCGCCCGAACCCAAACCTTCGCCTTTGCCGCCTTTGGACGGATCATTGGCTTCGTTTTCATTCTCAGGCCCAGGATCGGTATCGGGGTTGGGACCGCCTTCGGACTTGGGGGTCAACCGTTCAAGCAAGCCTGTTTGACGCGCGGCATAAGGAAATGCATCTGGGTCGATGATGGAGCGTCCACCCAACACGCCATTGGAGCCAGCGAGTTGACCCACAGGCACCAGGCTGTGCGATGTGGGTTTGAAATAGTCAGCGATGCTTTTGCGTTGGTCAGCATTGGATGCACCCAACAACCACATCAGCAAAAAGAACGCCATCATGGCGGTCATCATGTCAGCCAGCGCAATCTTCCAAGCACCGCCGTGGGCACCACCGTGGCCATCTTCAATTTTCTTGATGATGATGACAGGCGCAAGCGCTTCGGCTGCAGGCGCCGCAGCTGCACCGTCTGCAGCCGGTGCAGCCTCTGGGGGTGCGTCTGGCGCGGCATCCGCTGCGGCTGCAGCGGCCTGCTCTTCGCTGGCTTTCTCGTCAGCCATGTTTACTTGCCTCGCATGCCATCGAAGATTTCACCAAACGACGGTTTGTTGTGGTGGTTGATGACCGATCGCGCTGCTTCAATCACCAAGGGCATGGGGTGGCCGTGCAAATTGGCAACGATCAGTTGTTGGACACATTTGAAGATTTCGCCGTCTTCCTCCACCACCTGGGCAATGCGAATCGCAAAAGGACCAGCAATCCCGTAGGCCAACAACACACCCATGAACGTACCCACCAGGGCCGAACCAATCAATGCACCCAACACCGGTGGTGGCTGGTCAATCGCGCCCATGGTTTTCACCACACCCAACACACAGGCCACAATGCCCAGCGCAGGCAAGGCGCCTTCCATGCTGGCCCAAAAAGTGGCGTTCATGCCTTCATGGTGTTGGTGATTTTTGATCGAGGCGGTCATCACATCCTCCACCGCATAAGGACTCAAGTTGCCAGAAGACACCACCATCAAACGCACGGTGTCGCAGATCAAGTCGAGCAAGGCGTGGTCCTGCAACAAAGGAGGGTATTCGGCAAAAATCGCGCTGGATTCTGGGTTTTCAATGTGGGGTTCGAGTGCAACCGCACCCTCGGCTTTGAGGGTTTTCAATATCTTTGAGACCACCAAGATGATCGCTAGATAGTCCTCCTTGTGGTACTTGGGGCCTTTGAAAACTTTGCCAGCCGCACCAAAGCCAGTGCCGACGCCGGCCTTGCTGTTGCCAATCAGGGCAGCACCCACAGCCGCACCAAAAATGGAGACGAATTCAAATGGGGCAGCCTTGATGATGGGAGCCATGTCACCGCCGTGGACGATGTACACCCCAAACACACAAGCAAACAAAACAACCAGGCCAACTGCACCCATTTTGGACTCCAAACGTTAAAGCTAAAGGGTCAACAGACTCTGAGCTTATGAGATATCGGGATAGCGTAACGGAATTTCAAGGACGCCTTCCACACATGGACTTCAATTGACAGCCATGGAAGCTGCTGCTGCGCGAGGAATCAACGCGGGCACAGTCTCCCAGGCACTGCGGATTTCAGTCATCAAGCCATGGATTTCATCCAAAGCCACCAAATCGTTGCGGGCATTGACATGCAAAAGCCTGCGCACGATGTAGTTATAAAGTTCATTGAGATTGGCAGCCAAATCGCCGCCCTTTTCAAAATCCAAGGCACCCTGCAAGCCCAGCACAATGCGGCTGGCGCGAGCGATGGCTTTGGATTTTTCAGCAATGTTGTTGTGCTGGATGTGGCCCTTGGCCGTCGCCAAACTCTCGATCAAGCCATCAAACAACATTTGAATCAGTTCAACATTGTTGGACTTGGAGACACCCGTGGTGACTTTGACTTCTCCATAGCTCTCAATGGCTCGGTGGTTGGCTCGCATGATCAAGGACTCCTGTTTTATTTCATTGACCATGGATGTATCGGTGTGATGGACATGAACTTGAGCACAAAACGCGGATCAAGCAATGGTCAAGCAGGAACTGGCTTGCTTTCTTCACGAGCTGGTGACTGCTCGACCGCGTCCGCGGTTGCAGCAGGCTCCAACGCAAAGGGTTTGAGATTGGACAAATCAGGCTGCAACGCCTGAGGCTCCAGCGCTGGCGCAGCAACCATGGGGGCAGCGGCAACCCATTCACTCTCCGGGGGTGGCACGTTGTCCTCATCTTCATCGGTGCGAATCATCAACGTGGCTGAATAGGCTTCGGTCAATTCCAAACCAGTGCGCGCATAAATCATGGCGGTGACCTGGTCCAAGGACTGCTGAATTCGCAAATCGTCTTCTGGGTTGTTGGCTGCAAAATCCACACCCGCTTGGTAAATGCTGGCCAGATGGTGCATGGGTAACCATGACTCGATCGAGCCACGCGGCGTGGGAATGATGCGGTTGTTGGTAGGCACGCCAGCCGTGCCGGCTTTGCCATGTTGGAAGCCTTCCATGAAGACTTGCTCAATATGTTGCCGCAGCACCGGTTCGTAATGCGGTTTCAAGCTGGTGGCGAGTTTGGCCTCCACACCGGGGACTGGAATGCCACTCATGGCGTCCCACAATGTTTTGCCACTCAACTCGCCAAACAAACCATCGTTATAGGTTTTGGGCATGTCTGGCGTTGCGTAGCCTTGGTAGATCACATTGACTTTGTCCACCAAGTAAAGCATCAGCACAAAGACCAACAAAAGTCCCCATGCCAAAAAGAGTTGGAAGAAACTGCTCATGCGGCCCTCCGGTTGGGTTTGCTGACGGCGCTGTCTTCAACTTGCAAAGTGCCTCTGAGCTTTTTCACCACCGCCGACAAAATTTGGCTCACACGTGATTCACTGACCTCGAGCACTTCACCAATTTCCTTGAGGTTCAACTCTTCCACGTAATACAACTGCATCACCAGCTGTTCACGCTCTGGCAACAGACCAATCGCGTCGGTCACGGCTTGCATGAACTCGGCCTCTTCCACCATCACATCGGGTTGGCGGGAGGAGTCATCTGCAATGCTCATGACTTCTTCTGTCACCACTTCCAATGAATAGGTTTCAAATCGGCGGGCTTTGCCTCGTTCCTTTTGAAAATCTTCCAAATCCTTGCCCATGTACTCAGCCATTTCAGCCTGGGTAGGTGCGCGTCCAAGTTCGGACGAGAGTGCGTGCAAGGTTTCATTTTGTGACTTGTTGAAGGCCACGGCGGAGCGGGGCAAAAAAGACAACCGGCGTACTTCATCCAACATGGCACCACGCACACGGCTGTGGGCAAAGTTTTCAAAATCGACACCTTTGCTGGCATCAAATACCCGGGAAGCTTCAAGCAAACCCATCATGCCAACCTGAATCAGTTCATCGAGTTCCATGTAAGCGGGCACACGGGCTTTCAAATGCAGGGCCACGCGCTTGACCAAGCCGAGGTGGGCCAACACCAACTCCTCGCCTTGCGGGCGGGCTTGTTGGTACATCTTCATTGGTGACATGGGTCTCATGATTGGTCCGAGTTGCCTTGCAGCAATCGCTCCATGAAAAATTGCAAACCGCCAGAGGGATGGTCAATCGGTCTCAGTTGGGTGCACAACTCGGCCAAGCGACGGAAATCGCGAGCCGCTGCCGTGCCTGGGGCCAACTCCATGACGGATTGGTATTTTTTCAATGCAGCCAGCACCATTTCATCGCGCTCAATGGCGGTGAGGTAGTGAATCGACTCATTCAAAAACCGCACGCACACGTCATTGAGGCGTTGGTAGAGCTTCCAGCCTTGGGTTTGTGTGTCCACCATGTTGGGTAGCAGGTAAATCTCATCGAGCTGCAATTCTTGCGACAAGACTTTGATCGTGCCGTAGGCATCTGCAATCGACGAGGGGTCGTCTTGCACCACAATGAAACGACGTTGGCACGCGGCCAAGAAAGCCAGCACAGAAGGTGAAATACCCGCCGCCACATCGACAATCAGGTAGTCGATGTTTTTACCCAAATTGCTGAAAGCCTGCACGATGCTGGCGGCTTGCAACTGACTCAGCGCAGCCAGCTCTTGCATGCCAGAGGCGCCGGGAATCAATTGAATGCCTTGACGCGTGGTCAAGGTGATTTCTTCCAAGGTTTTTTGGCCGGCCAAAAAATGGCTGAGGTTGTATTCAGCCCGGGCACCCAAAGCGATTTGTGCATTGGCCAATCCCAGGTCGGCATCGAACAGCATGACATCATGGCCGCGCTGCGCCAAGGCAACTGCCAAGTTGATGGACACCGTGGTCTTGCCCACGCCGCCCTTGCCACTCGCAATGCCAATGACCTCGGTCGTTTTACGGTTAGTCATGTGCTGCCCCTGCTTGTTGTGACGCCAATCGGGTGATTCTGGCGGTTGCCATGGCCATGGTACTGCGCATGTCTTCGTGGGCAGGTTCGAGGCTGCTCATGCTCAGATGGCTGAGAGCCACATTGACCAATTCGTCAACCTGCCATTGGCGACTCCAGTCGCCCATGCGTTCACCGCGACTGATGGCGCTGACCGCCACGTGGCCTTCGGTCAATACTTGGATCAAGGACCACGGCTGCGACGACTCATCCATTTTGCTGATCATCAGGCTTTGCCATTGGATCTGAGGGGTGGAGAGGTAACGACGCAATGAGGACTGGGATGCGTCCGCAGGCATGACCACATGGAATTGGGCAGCGGTGCACAGGTGTGCGATTTCGGCCACGCGCTCGGCCATCTGTACCCCTGGGGTATCGATGATGACGAACTTTCTCTGTCCGTGCTCTTCGAGCAGCAGTTTCAAGGTGGTGGCATTGGTGGCGCGGAAACAATCCACACCTGACTGGGCGCTCAACAATTGGGTCTGGTTCCAGGCGCCAGCGCGCTGATCGCTGAAGCTGATGACCGCGACTTGTTCGGCGCCTAAATTCACACTGGCGTGTTGTGCCAAACGCGCCACCATCAAAGACTTGCCTGCACCCGAAGGACCAGCCAATACATGCACGCCGTGATCGGCCATGTCCACATGGCTTTGCAGCATGGAGTGGCACAACTGGCGGCGGATCTCGTCGAGTGCGGGTTCAACCTCTTCAAAACTTTGGATGCTGTCCACCAACAAGGCACGCAAAGCCACCGGAATGGCCGCCTCTTGCAAGGCATTGCGCAGTGGATGCAAATTGCGCGATAAACCAGCACCCTGCCAAGCCATTTGTTGGCTCAGCTTGAATTCTTTGCGCAGACTGGCGAGTTCATCACGCACCAACTGCACGATTTCTTTGCCACGCACCAAATCGCGCTCTTCATGCTCGGCGACCATGTCGCCCTTGGCCTTGGCTTTCAAGGCAGCCGCAGGCACAAAACCTTCTGCCGCAGAAGCCTTGGCTGACTTGGCTGGGCGTTTATGGCTCATCATGGTTTCGGTGAGGACTTCGCCAAAACTCGCTGCGCTGGTGGCAACGACCGGGCTGGCTGGTTCAGTATCTGGCTGGGCGGGCAAGGCATAGGTCTTTTCAGTGGGCACGAAGACTTCAGCCACCGCGACTTCTGTGTTCATGGGGGCGACATCGACCGCCACAATCAATTCGGTTTGACCGCGCACTTTGCTGCTGGAGATGACGAGCACGTCAGGACCATACAAAGCCACCGCTTTTTCATTGGCGGCACGTGTGTCTCGTGCAATGATTCGTTTGAGTTCCATTTTGTTTCTCGCAGGTCAATAAATTGTTGTTCTGATCAATGCCGGTTCATCGCGTTGACGGTGTGAATCACTTTGACAGCTTGGTCATCTGGGATCTCGCTGTAGGACAACACCGTCAAGTCGTTCACGCGGTACCGAACCGCTTTGGACAACCAACCACGAATCAAAGGCGACACCACCAACACGGCGGCATGGCCCTCTTCTTCCATCTCACGTGCGCCTGAGCGCAACGCGTTAAACAGGTTCTCAGCCAAACTGGGCTCCAAGACCACCGGTTGCCCAGGCTGACTTTGTTGCAAGACGTTATGCAATAACTGTTCCAAGCCGGGTTCTAGGGTCATGACCGACAGGTTGCTGGATTCATCGACCAGGCTTTGCATGATCATGCGACCCAGTTTGGGACGCACATACGCCGCCAGTTGTTCAGGGTCGGTGCTGCGGGCACTGGCTTCGGTGAGGGTTTCCACGATCGAGCGCATGTCACGGATGGAGACGCCTTCGCCGAGCAACTGCTGCAGCACACGGGTGACCACACCCAGGGCCAATTTGCCTGGCACCAGTTCTTCCACCAACTTGGGTGATCTGGCCGACAGTTTGTCCAACAACTGTTGCACTTCGTCATGGCTGAGCAAGTCAGCCGCATTTTCCCGTAAGACTTTGTTCAAGTGGGTGGCAATGGCAGTGCTGGCATCCACCACGGTGTAGCCCAAGGTACGGGCCATGTCACGTTGTGATGACTCAATCCACACCGCTTCCAAACCAAACGCGGGCTCACGGGTGGGAATGCCTTGCAACTCACCATACACCTGTCCAGGGTTGATGGCCAGTTCACGCCCGACCTTGATTTCGCCTTTGCCACGCACCACGCCTTTGAGCACGATGTTGTAGGTGTCTGGGTCTATGTTCAAGTCGTCACGGATTCGCACGGGTTGCACCAAAAAGCCGAGTTCAGCCGACAGTTTTTTGCGCACACCCTTGACACGGTTCATCAACTCGCCTCCGGTCTCTTGGTTCACCAAGGGAATCAAACCATAGCCAATTTCCAGACCGATCAGGTCCACTTGATCGACATCGTCCCAATCCAGGTCCTTGTTGGCTTCGGTGGTTGCCACGGCTTGGGCCTGGGCTTCTTGCGTGGCCTCTTCTTCCACTTCATTGCGGATGACCAGCAAACCCATGCCAGCGGTGGCAGCGGCCAAGGTGATGAACATCAGGTGGGGCATGCCTGGCACCAAGCCCAAAATGGTCAGGATGATGGCTGATATGAAGAGTGCAGATGGGTTGGCCAGCTGGGTACCGGCTTGTTCGGAAATGGACTCTGATGTGGTGACGCGGGTCACGATGATGGCGGTGGCCAGTGACAACAACAGCGAAGGGATTTGGGCAACCAAGCCGTCACCGATGGTCAGCAGTGTGTAGATCTTGCCGGCTTCGCTGACTGACAAGTCGTGTTGCACCACACCGATGGCCAGGCCACCCACCAAGTTGATCAGCAAAATCAACAAGCCAGCGATCGCATCGCCGCTCACAAATTTGGATGCACCGTCCATCGCGCCAAAGAAGTCTGATTCTTGGGCGAGTTCTTCGCGGCGTTTTTTGGCGGTCGGTTGGTCGATCACGCCGGCATTCAAGTCAGCGTCGATCGACATTTGTTTGCCAGGCATGGCGTCCAAGGTGAAACGCGCGTTCACTTCCGAGACGCGGCCCGCACCCTTGGTCACCACAATGAAATTGATGATCATCAAAATGGCAAAGATGATGAAACCCACCACGTAATTGCCGCCGATCACAAACTCACCAAAGGCTGCCACCACTTTGCCTGCGGCATCATGGCCGGTGTGACCTTCCACCAAGATGATGCGGGTCGACGCCACGTTCAAGGCCAGGCGCAGCATGGTGGCAAACAACAGCACTGTTGGAAAAGATGAAAATTCCAAGGGCTTGCGGGTGTTGATGGCGATCATGATGATCACCAGGCTGGCCACGATGTTGAAAGTAAACAAAAAGTCCAACAAAATCGCTGGCAACGGCAGCACCAACATGCCCATGATCAACAACACCAGCACTGGAATGCCCAGGCCGGTGTAGTCAAACTTTGCCAAGTTCTGTCGAATCGTTGACAGGGTTAAGGTGCTCATCTTCGTTTTTTCGCGGTTTTTGTAACGTTTAGGATTGTTTTTTCGGTGCTTTTCAGCACTGTCAAAGTGATCAAGCAATCGATGTGCCAGCTTGAAGTTGCCTGCCTTGCCCAAAAATGGGATGTCCAGTTGCAAAGCCAGCCAGCTTGACCAGCGGCAATCATTGACCAGTCACGAATCTTGCTTATCACACCCTGTCATCAATGGATAGCACCGAACGGATATGAACTTATCTGCCATGAACACAGGCCTGACTCAGGCTCTTGCCACCCCGTTGTCAGAGGCGCAAGCCCCTGGCCATGCTGCTGCGCGCCTGCCCAGCGGCACCTTGTCCGGACAAGACTTTGCGGCTTTTTTGCGTCAACAAGTCCAAGGCCTGAAAACCATGCAGCGGCAAGAAGTTGCCGCCGCCAAGACACCGCCCCCTCCCCAGGGCAAGCCCGATGTGTCGTCCCACAAAGCTGACAAAGCCCGTGCCGACAAATCAAGCCAAGACAACAACGAGGCCCAGCAAGACCGGGTCGACCATGACAAGCCAGTGGAAGCGGCCTCAGCCAGTCAGGGCGTGCCAGAAGCCCTTGAACAGACAGCAGCCGACCTTGACAAGCCTGCGGACACCGGCGTGTCGGCAGACCTCTCAACATCCAATGTGGTGGCGACACCGGAAGAGCCCGCGCCCCACCCAACCGTGCAGGCCACGCTGACAACGATTCCGCTCAGCCCCACGATCAACATCATCACAGCCACCCCAACCTTGCCGGATGACCAAAGCGTGGCCGATTTCGCCTTGGCCATGGGCCTGGCACCCGACCAGGTGCAAGCCTTGTTCGGCTCGACCTCCCCCATCGCCGCTGCCACCCATTCGGCCATGCCTACCCAACAGATACTGGGCATGAACACCTTGGCCACGGTCAGCGCCCCAGCCTGGTTGTCAGAACCCTTGGCCGAGCAAGCTTCGGTTGCCTTGCCCCCTGGCACCAGCACCGTGGCGGTGAGCAGTGCGGATTTCCAGGCCTTGCATACCGAGACCTCACTGGACAATGAGAGCCCGGTCCAGACACGCCAAACAGCCGAGGCTTTGAATTTACAAATCATCACCGGACAAGCCAGCGCTGCGGTGTCAGCGCCGCCTGTGAGCACATTGGCGGTTTTGTCCATGTTGGACACCCAATTGCGCCCCGAGGACGTCGAGGCTTTACAACAAACATTTGACAACTTGACTGCTTTGGACAGTGACGCCAGCACTGAACATGGTTTGGGCCTGCGGCTGACCGAGTCGAGCAGCGCATCGCAGCAAGCGAGCAAGGCTGCCCAGGCTTTGGCAGCGCAACCCAACATGGCTGAAACCTACGACAAACTCAGCCAAAAGCTGGCCACTGAATTGGCGGGCCGCATGCATCAGCAACTCAATGCAGGCGAGTGGAAAATGAAGTTCGCCTTGAAACCGGCTTCCTTGGGACTGGTGGATGTGCAGCTTGAAATGCGCGACGGCCAATTGACCGCCCAATTCAACGCTGACACCAGCCTCACCCAAGACCTGATTCAACATGGCAGCCAACGATTGAAAGAGGCCTTGAGCCAACTTGGCATGAACAATGCATCTGTTTTGGTTGGGCAAGGGCAAAACCAACAGCAGGGTTCGGCATCCAACCAGCGGCAACCTTCCGATGACAAAGACAATCGTGTCACACTCTCGGATGGCAAGGCAGACGAACAGGCTGTGCGGGCCCGACCTCGCCACAGCAACAGCTTGCAATTTGACAATTACGCTTGATCACTGAGTTAAACAGGAGTACCCCATGGCAACAGAAGCAGCAGCAGCACCTGAAGAAGGCACGGAAGAGCCGAAAAAGAAAAAACCGATTCTCTTGATCATCGGCATCATCGTTGGTGCCATCGTGGTCTTGGTCGGTGTGGCTTTCGGAACCTTGTATATGTCTGGCTACTATGAGAAAAAAGCCGAATTGGCCGCCATGGACAAGCTCGAAGAACTGGAAGCAGCAGCCACCAAGGCCAAGGATGAGGCCCCTTCCAAATTGAAGAAGGAAGCACCAGAGGCGACCCGGTTCGAGAAAAACTACTTCCAGATCGACAAAGAACTGATGACCAACATCACAGGCTCTAAAAAAGTCATGGTGGTGCAAATGGCTGTCATGACCCACTACGACACCCGCGTCTTTGACAACATCAAAAAACATGAATTTGCCCTGCGCTCAGCCATGTTGGATGTGATGCGTCAAACCACGGAAGCCGAGACGGCCAAGCCTGAGTTCCGCAAAGAACTGGCTGACAAGCTCAAAGTCGTGATGAACGCGATGCTTGAAGAATATGAAGACTTCGGTGGCATTGAAGAAGTGATGTTCACCTCCTTTGTGATGCAGTAAGGTCCATGGCAACACGTCAAAATTTACTCAGCCCGGAAGAGCTGGCAGCCCTGTCTGAGGGGCTGAAAGACGGCTCGCTGGAGGCGGACACTGGTTTCAACACCAAGGTTCGCGTGCGCAAGCACGATCTGGCCAGTGAAAACAGCAGCCTGGGGGTGAATGTCTCGTCGATCGACATGATCAACGAGCGCTTTATCCGGATGTTCCGCTTGGGGCTGCTGGAGGTGTTGCGAACCACCCCTCGGGTCAACCCCACCCGTGTGCAGATCATGAAGTTTGGTGACTACCTGCACATGCTCAAGGCGCCGCTGTCGGTCAACACGATTCGCATCAATCCGATGCGCGGCAACTCGGTCATCATCATTGACCCCAATGTTGTCTTCAGCTCGCTAGACAGTTTCTTTGGCGGCTTTGGCAAAGGTGTTTCTGACTTGCCGCCTGGGCGTTTGTTCACCGCCACGGAAACCCGCATCATCCACATCATCATGGATGTGTTTTTCCGTTCTCTCAAAGATGCTTGGGGCCCTGTCATGGAGATCGATTGCGAGCGAGTCAGCTCGGAAATCAATCCCCAATTTGCGCAAATTGCCGATGAAAACGACCTGGTTGTGCTCAGCCGGTTCGAGGCCGAAGCCACCGCTTCCGGCGGCAAAGGCTTCATCGATCTGGTCTATCCCTACGCCACCCTCAAGCCCCTGCGCGATTTGCTGCGCAACCGGGTGGCTTCGGGCGACGGCAATGAAGAATCCGACAAGATATGGCGCGAAGATTTGGCTGTGGCCGTGGGTGACTCCGAGCTCGATGTTCAGGTGGTCATGGGGCAGATCAAAACCACCTTGCACCATTTACAAACCATGAAAGAAGGCGACATGCTGTTCTTCAAGAAGCCCGAACTGGCACAACTGTCTGCCAACGGGGTACCCACTTTTGGGGTCAACATCGGCACGCGTGGCTCGAATGTGGCCGTGCGCATTGAAAAACAACTCGTCCCCGGACAGATTTAAGAAGGCAGGAGATCACCATGAACGACACCACCGCAGAACCCCAAGACGGGCAAGAGGATGGCATTGACCCGACACCGCCTTCCGCCGAAGAGTTTCAAGTCACCCAGCCAGGCAACATCAACCCGGATGTGTTGCAAAACATTTCCGTCAACTTGTCGATTGAAGTCGGGCGCACCAACATCAAGATCAAAGACTTGATGCGCTTGACCCAAGGCAGCGTGGTCGAACTGGACCGCATCGCCGGTGAACCCCTGGACCTGTTGGTCAACGACACCGTGGTCGCCCAAGGCGAAGTGGTGTTGGTCAATGACCGTTATGGCATTCGCCTGACCCGGGTTGTGCCGTCGACAGACCGACTCAAATCGCTTTGATCAGGGCTTGAACGCCTGGGCAATGTCCAGGGCCAGCTTGTCTGCACTGCCAGGCGTGACCGGGCCGATGCTGGCCCCAAAGTCACCTTCTTGTGGCATGGCATTGCCACTTTCAGAGATGCGGGCACGCACCATCACTGAACGGGCTTGAGACAATTTCATTTGCGGGTTCATCGCCAGACTGTCATCCAACACAAAGTCATACGGCAGCTTGTCGACCGTGGTGCGGATGATGGCCAAAGGCATGCGCGGGCCTTCGGTTGCATGGGCATAAATGAACACCGTGTCTTTGGGCGAGACCTGGGACGCCAATGCGGGGTTGAGACTCACACGACCAGTCAGCCGTTCGGTTCCATCTGACACCGGTTTGCTGGGCACTGCGCCAGCACTGGCTGGTGCATTGGCCATGCTGGTCGGTGGTGCCAAGGGGGGCAAGCCCAAACGCTCGCGCGCTTTGTCAATCGCCTCTGCCAACGCCGGCAAGTCCGGCGAGGAAGCCGGCAAAGAACCGCGCACCTTCTCCCAATACGCCAGCGATTCCTTGAAACGCCCTTCTGAAAACGCGGCACTGCCCGCCAGCAACAAGGCATTGCCATTGTTGGGATCGGATTTCAACACCTGGTTGAGGATGGCCCAAGGCTCACCCTTGAATTCGCCATTGTTTTTCTGGGCCAGCACCTCGGCCCGCTCAACCATGACGTCGTCATTGCGCGCCAGAGACAAGGCTTTTTGCAATGCCATGTCAGCCCGGTCATAGCGAGCCAACGCCCGTTCAATGCGACCCAACATGACCCACCCTTCGGCATTGTTGGGCTCGCTCTCCAAACGCTGGCTGAGCTGCTCGGCCATGGCAGACAAACGCTCGGGCGTGATCGGCTCTTCACCTTGGGTTTGCGCCATCAGGTTCGGGTCCAAGGCCATGGGCGTGCCAACCACAAAGTACATGCTGAGGGCCATCAAAGGCACGGCCAGTGCCAAGCTGCCCATCAACCATTTGGGTCTGCTGGGAACAGGGGCCACGGTGGGTGTGGGCGCAGGCGCGTCCTCGAGCAAGCGTTGCGTGAGTTCTTCATGCGACAAGTCAAAACCCGCCTGGTCCAGGCTGCCTTGGGCGAGTTCCCGCTCGAGTTCAGCAACTTGTTCGCGGTAGACCGCCACATGCGAGAGCACCTGCTCTCGTTCTTGCCCGGATTGCACGGGTGAGGAAGCACGCCACAAGGCGCGCCACAGCACGGCCACCACCAACACACTCAGCAGCAGCGCGAGTGCGAGAAAAATTTGAACGGCGTTCATTCAGTCCTTGAGCAAAGATTGCGCTTGAGCATTGTCCACCTCACTCATGCGCTGGATAACAAGCGCTTTGCGTTGTCGCAAATAACGCCACAAGCCCCACACAGCCAAAAGCAATAAGGCAAAGGGGCCAAACCACAGGGGCCAGGTCAGGGGTTTGACCGCGGGGCGGTAAAGCACAAAGTCGCCATAACGCTCGACCAAATAGGTTTTGATTTGCGCATCCGTCATGTCTTGTCGAATCAGCTTGCGCACCTCACGGCGCAGGTCTTCGGCCAACTCAGCATGTGAGGAGGCCAAGGATTCATTTTGACAAACCAAGCACCGCAATTCCTCGGCCAGCACGGCCAGCCGGGCCTCGACTTTGGGGTCGTCAGCCATGGGTTGGGCCTCGCCAGCCCACAACGCGTGCATGCCGATGGCGCCCCACATGCCGATCCACAGCAGCAACAAGCAACGCTTCATGAAGCCTCCCATTGACGGATCAAGGGCAACAACTTGTCTTGCAACACCTGAGGTGTGACCGGCCCGACATGTTTGAAACGAATCACGCCTTGGCGATCGATCAGGTAGGTTTCGGGTACCCCGTACACACCGTAGTTGATACCGACACTGCCGTCCAAATCCATCACAGACAACTTGTAGGGGTCGCCATGGCGTTGCAAAAACCGCAGGCTGCGTTCTCTGGCCAAGGCCAACTTGGCTTCCTCGCTCAAGGGGCCGTTGGCTTGGTCTGCCGCTTGGATTTCTTTGTAACTCAATCCCACGATCGGCACACTTTGGGTTTGGGAGAACTCAACCAACAAGGGGTGTTCTTCGCGGCATGCCACGCACCAAGTGGCCCAAACATTGAACAGCCACACCTGGCCTTTGAAATCAGCAGGGCTGAAAGGCTGGTCACCCACCAAGGTGGGCAAGCTGAAAGCTGGCGCAGGCTTATCCACCAAAGGCGACGGGATTTCGCGTGGGTCACGCTGCAAACCCACCGCCAAAAAAACCACCAGACCCAAGAACAAGGCCAAAGGGATCAGGAATTTTTTCATGGCTTCAGGCTGCAGACGACAGGCTCTCGCCGGCGGTTTTCAATTGGGCGGCCACATTGCGTTTGCGGTAGCGGCGGTCCAAGGCCGCAACCATGCCGCCCAGCACCATCAATAAAACACCGGTCCACAACCAAGGCACGAAAGGCTTGTGGTACACGCGCATGCTCCAACTCGGCTTATCCCCTGGCAGTGGGTCGCCCAAAGACACGTACAAATCGCCCCAAAACCCCGAACGAATCGCCGCTTCGGTCATCGGCATGGCAGATGAGAAATAGCGGCGTTTTTCCGGATAGAGCACATCAAAGACTTGGTCGTTTTTGGCTACCTCGACGTGGGCCTGCATGGCCTTGTAATTCGGCCCATTGACATCGACCATGTCGACCAAACGGAAGGTGTAGGGCGCGATGGTGACCGTGTCGCCCAAGCCCATGCGCACATCACGCTCGACCTCAAAGGACTTCACGCCCGTGATCCCCAAGACCACCACAGCCAAGCCGAAGTGGGCCAGGTGCTGACCCCAGAACGAACCACCGATGCGGCCTGGTTTGCGCAGGCGTTCAATGGCATTGTTGAGGCTGCCCAAAGCGACCCACATGCCCAAGAAAATGCCCAGCGCCGTGCCGGCAGACCAGCTGCCCCAAACAAAGGGCAAACCGATGGCCAACACCAAAGAGGCCAGGGCTACCCAACGCAACTGCATCCACATGTCTGCCAACTTGGCTTCGCGCCAATGGGCCACGGTACCAGGCACCAAAATGAACAACAGGGGGACCATCAAAGGCGCGAACACCAAATTGAAATAGGGTGGCCCCACCGACAACTTGCCCATGTTCAAGGCATCAATGATCAGGGGATACAAGGTACCCAACAACACAGCGCCTGTGGCGACCACCAGCAACACACTGTTGAGGAGCATGAAGGATTCGCGCGAAACCACGCCCATGCTGCCCCCCAAAGTCACCTCCGGCGCTCGCCAAGCAAACAAGGCCAGCGAAACGCCAATGACGATGGCCAAGAAAATCAAAATGAACACGCCGCGGGTGGGGTCAGTGGCGAAGGCGTGGACCGACGTGAGCACGCCTGAACGCACCAAAAACGTCCCCAGCAAAGACAAGGAGAAAGCGGCGATGGCCAACAACACGGTCCAGGCTTTGAAACTGCCGCGCTTTTCCGTGACCATCAAAGAATGGATCAGCGCGGTGCTGACCAGCCATGGCATGAGCGAGGCATTTTCAACCGGGTCCCAGAACCACCAACCGCCCCAACCCAATTCGTAATAGGCCCACCAGGAACCCAAGCCAATGCCAAAAGTGAGGAAGGCCCAGGCAATCACCGTCCAGGGACGAGACCAACGGGCCCAGGCGGCATCAAGACGGCCAGACAACAAAGCGGCAATCGCAAAGGCAAAAGCCACGGACATGCCGACATAACCCATGTAGAGCATGGGTGGGTGAATCACCAGACCAGGGTCTTGCAACAAAGGGTTCAAGTCGCGGCCATCTGGGGGAATCGGAAACAAGCGGTCAAACGGATTGGAGGTGAGCAAGATGAACAGCATGAAACCGATGCCGACCAAACCGAGCACACCCAAGACCCGCGCCACCATGGCCAATGGCAGGCTTTGGGAGAACAAGGCCACCGCCGCAGTCCAGCCAGTGAGCATCAACATCCACAACAGCAAAGAACCCTCGTGACCGCCCCAAACGGCTGAGAATTGGTAGGCTTTGGGCAGCATGGTGTTGGAATGCTCCGCCACATACTTGACCGAGAAATCATTGGTCAAAAAAGCATAGGCCAGACAGGCAAACGAGAGGGCGACCAGCACAAACTGCAGCAAGGCTGTTGGCCGTGCCAACGCCTGCCAACTGGTGTTGTGGTTGAACGTGCCCCACAACGGAAACACGCCTAAAACCAGCGACAGCACAGCCGCCAGCACCAAAGAGAATTGACCAAGTTCAGGAATCATGGGCTACCAGACTTTCAGGGTTTGACCGATTGAGCTGCCCGGGCTTGAGCGGCTTTGTCCAAAGCATGTTGGGCCTCCGGGGGCATGTAGTTTTCGTCATGCTTGGCCAAGACCTCAGCCGCCATCATCTCACCTTGTCCATTGAGCTTGCCTTGCGCCACCACGCCCTTGCCTTCCTTGAACAAGTCAGGCAACAAACCGGTGTAGCGCACCGTGATGTCTTTGGCGGTGTCGGTGACCACAAAACTCACCTCGGTGCCATCCCGCTTCAAACTCTCAGCCTTGACCATGCCACCGATGCGAAAGGTTTTATCGATCGGGGCTTCGCCGTTCAAGATTTGGGTGGGCGTGAAGAAAAAAACCAAATTGCTCTGAAAGGCATTCAGGACAAACGCAGCAGCTGCTGACAAAACCAAGATGCCGCCTGCGATCAGGCCAAAGCGTTTTTGGCGCGGACTCCAACTCATGGTGTCTCCTTGAGCGCAAGCTCGGTGCGTGCCAAGGCCAAGGCGTTTTGGTGCGCGATCCGCGCTTGCCAAATTTCGAGCAACAAAAACAAGGCGGTCACGCCCATGCTGCCCCACACATACAGGCCATAGCCGCCCATGTCCCAAAACTGTGACCAACTGTCCCATCTCATGCGCGTGCTCCTGAAACTTCTGGCAGGGCTTGCACCCAATCAGCATGGCGTTCACGCTCGACAATCAACGAGCGGACACGGTAACAAACGATCGCCAAGGTGTAGACCCAAAACGCCATGGCCATGAGCAACATGCCCCACAACATGAGGTACGCCATGCTGGGTGACTTGGTCAGCGACACAGACGCGCCTTGGTGCAAGGTGTTCCACCATTTGACCGAGAAATAAATGATCGGCACATTGATCGCGCCAACAATCGCGATCAATGAACCTGCTTTGTCACCCCTTCGGACATCGTCAATCGCCGAGGTCAACGCCATGTAGCCAAGGTAGAGAAAGAACAAAATCAACTCTGAGGTCAGGCGTGCGTCCCAAACCCACCAAGTGCCCCACATGGGTTTGCCCCACAAGGCACCGGTCCACAGCGACAAAAAGGCAAACATGGCACCCGTCGGCGCCAAGGCGCGGGTCATCATGCCGGATAAACGGGTGTTGAAAGTCAATCCCAACACACTCCAAAAGGCCATGGCCAAATAGATGATCATGGACATCCATGAGACAGGGACATGGACAAAAATAATCCGGTAGCCCTCACCTTGTTGGGCATCTTCCGGTGCCAGGGCAAAGCCCACCCACAGTCCTGCCACTGTCAATACAGCAGCCAAGCCCGCCAGCCAAGGCCACAAACGTCCAGCCAAACCATAGAAAGTCTGGGGCGCAGCGTAATAAAACCAGCGAATCGTCATTCCATCATTCCAAAGCGATGCGCAAGGCAGCACTGCAAGCCCAGGGGCTGAAAAACAGTGCCGGCAATAACAAAGCCAGCAAAATCGATACA
This sequence comes from Bordetella parapertussis, assembly GCA_945890735.1. Lineage (GTDB taxonomy): Bacteria > Pseudomonadota > Gammaproteobacteria > Burkholderiales > Burkholderiaceae_C > Limnohabitans. The sequence continues at coordinate 39,464 of CAMDCZ010000012.1, forward strand.
TGGGCTTGCGCCCCCAAACCACTTTGCAAGGCATGCACCGCGCCAGCACCAAATACCAGCACCGGCACATACAACGGCAAAACAAGCAAAGAGATCAACACACCACCGCCCCGAACGCCCAAGGTCAGTGCCGCACCGATGGCACCTACACAGGACAATACCGGTGTGCCCAACAACAAAGTCAAACACAAGACCGACAAAGCGTCTGAAGAGAGATTGAATTGCAAACCCAAAACGGGAGCCAATATTACCAAGGGCAGTCCTGAGAGCAACCAATGGGCAGCTATTTTCCCTGCTACCAACAGCCATAAAGGGTGTGGGGACAAAAGCATGTTCTCCAAGGCACCATCACGGTAGTCAGCCTCAAGCAAGCGCGGCAATGCCAACATGCTGGCCAACAAGGCACCCACCCACAGCACACCTGGGCCGATTTGCCTGAGCATGGCTGGCTCTGGCCCAATCGCCAACGGAAACAAGGCAGCAACTACCACAAAGAAAAACACGCCACTGAGCACCTCTGACTTGCGGCGAAACGCCAAACGCAGATCGCGCATCACCAAGGTGACAAAGATATTCATGCTTGCAACCTCAGGGATTGCATCTGGCTGCCCAGCGCCACAGGTTGGTGGCTGGTGAACACAAGCACCCCGCCGTGCGCTACATGCGCTTGCAACAGTGCCTGCAGCGCCAACACAGCATCGTTGTCCAGGGCCACAAAAGGCTCGTCCAATAACCACAAGCGTGCCGAGGCCGATTGCAAACGCGCCAAAGCCACACGTCTTTTTTGACCTTGGGACAAGACCCGCAAGGGCAAATGGGCGCGGCTGCGCAGGCCTTGCGCGGACAAAGCGGTCAGTGCTTGCGCAGGCGACAACTGCTGAGCGGCCATCGCCGCCCCCAACACCACATTTTCAATCGCGGTGAGTTCATCTTTCAAACCCAGGGCGTGACCCAAAAAAAGCAAATCTGCATGGAAGGCAGAACGGTTTTCCAAGCACGCCTGGCCGCGCCAATGCACCTCTCCCATGGCCAATGGGGTCAGACCCGCCAACGCGCGCAACAAGGTTGTTTTGCCCGCACCGTTGTCCCCTTGCAGATGCAGTGCTTGGCCAGCCTGCAGACCAAAGCTGACCGGCTGAAACAAAGCACGCCCGCCGCGCTCGCAGACCAGGTGCTCACCACGCAACACAGCTGCACTCATAGGAGATAGCTGCCCGCCAGGACTTGCACTTGGCCGCCCGTGGCGATTTTGAAGCGCGCCACACCTGCGCTGCGAGCCGTGTTGACACCCCCTAAGTCCAGTAAACGGATGCCACGCCCTTGGAGCTCTTCGATCGACTTCCAAAGGATCAAGTGGTAGGCATGGTGTTGTCGGCCTTGCGCGGATGTCCAGCCAACTTGGTAAGTGGCGGCTTCACCGTGGATCAAAAAAAGCATGGCCGCCATCCGCTCACGGCCCAGATCGGCGCGAACCAACAAAACATTTTTGGCCGGTTGTTTGCGAGACTCGATGTAGTTTTGAAACCAAACCGGCGGCATGCCTTCCAAGCCACGTTCTTCGCGTTGCTGCATTTCGGCGTCCAGCAACCATCGGTACTGGCCAGGGTTGGTGCCCATGCGGTGGATGGTGAGCTCGGACTTTTCCGCACTCTCCAAGGGCTGCCTCCAACGTTTGTCCAGCTTTGCACGCAAGGCCTCCATGGGCTCAACAATGTCCAGCATGACCGTGGCCGCGCCCGACATGACCCGCCGCAACATGGGCAAACCGTGGTCTGCGCCCTGCAACTCTTGCGGGGTGACCATCATGAAGCGCAAACCTGGCAGCGGCATGCTTTGGCGCAAGGCGCGGTAGGCGCGGGCTTTGTCCGCGCCAGGGAGTGGTTGCAGCCAAATCGGACCCCGGGTGCACACGGCCAGCGAAGCGAACTTGCCAAAGCGACGCACGATGAACTGCGCCATCGCCACGGGCACGCCATCGGCATGCACCCGGGCGCGCACAACCATCGCACCCAAACTGACCGCGGTCGAGCCATAGGCCCAGTCTTGCTGCAAAGCGGCGGCGGCCTGGGCGTGGTCCCGGTCCCAATCGCCCACCTCATGCCCGTCCCATTGCACTTTCATCGCTCCAGGCTCCCATTGGTTAGGATGTGGTCATGTGGAAGACATTTTTCAAACGCACCAAAGTGGAAACCATCATGGGCCACCGCATTCCCGAGCCACGCTACACCTGGCAAGCAGCTTGGTGGGCGTTGATTTACCTGGGCGTACCCATCCTGCTGCTGGGCACCCTGATCGATGTCCTGATACAGCTCACCACCGGGGTATGTACCGGTTTGTGGTGTTTTTTCTGAAGCGTTGCCATTCATGGATGGGGCATCTTAGCGGGTGAGGCTGGGCTCTGGCGCCATCTGCGCTCAACCTACACTGGACACCCTTGGACCCAGTACGCCTCATGACCACCCCCGCATCCCCCTCCCCCCAATCCCTCTCCGGCCTGCTCCCCTTCGTCAAACCCTACCAAGGCCGCATCGCCCTGGCTGGTTTGTTCTTGCTGTTGGCGGCTGGCACCACGCTGGCATTCCCCTGGGCACTGCGCCTCTTGATCGACCAGGGCTTGAGCGGCCCGGACAGTGGTGCACGCCTGGCAGGTCAATTTGGGCAGTTGTTTCTGGTGGCTGCGGCCTTGGCGGTGTTTTCTTCGCTGCGTTTTTACATGGTCACCTGGCTGGGCGAGCGGATCACCGCCGATGTGCGCAACGCGGTTTATGGCCATGTGTTGCAGCAAAGCCCTGCCTTTTTCGAAACCACGCAAACCGGCGAGGTGTTGTCGCGCTTGTCGAACGACACCACCCTGGTGCAAACCGTGGTGGGCTCGTCGCTGTCCATGGGCCTTCGCAATGTGGTCATGGGCACCGGTGCTTTGCTGATGCTGGTTTACAGCCACCCGATGCTGATGCTGCAAGTCATCGCTTTGCTGGTGCTGGTGGTTTGGCCAAGCATGGCGCTGGGCCGGCGGGTGCGAAAGCTCTCGCGTGCCAGCCAAGATCGGGTGGCCGACGCCAGTGCCATGGCCGCCGAGGTCTTGAACGCGATCCCGGTGGTGCAAAGCTACACCGCGGAAATGCGCGAAGCCAAGCGTTTCACCGATTCCACCTCTCAGGCTGTGGACACCTCGCTGCGCCGCGCCCGCGCCCGTTCGGTGTTGGTGGGTTTCATCATCTTGGCCAGCAGCGCCGCGCTCTTGTGGGGCCTGTACCAGGGGGCTTTGGCGGTGCGTGACGGCAGCATGAGCGCGGGTGAACTTGGGCAAACCGTGGTGTATGTGATTTTGCTGGCCAGTGCCTTTGCGGTGTTGGGCGAGGTTTACGGCGATCTGCTGCGTGCCGCCGGTGCGACCGAGCGTTTGATGGAACTCTTGCACACCCGCTCTGGCATCCGCTCGCCTGCCGCCCCGCGCCAAGCCCCATGGCCAGACAAAGGCTCATCCCTGGTCATGCAGCACCTGGATTTTCATTACCCCTCTCGCCCGCAAACCCAGGCCTTGTCGGGCTTGACCGGGCAGATCCACCCCGGGCAAACCGTGGCGGTGGTGGGCCCCAGCGGGGCGGGCAAAACCACCTTGTTTGGTTTGCTGTTGCGCTTTCATGACCCGCAAGCCGGACAAATCGTGCTCGACGGCGTGAATATCAGCGAAATGGATTTGCACGACCTGCGCGCTCGCATTGGCATCGTGCCGCAAGAGCCCGTGATTTTTTCAGGCACGGCCATGGACAACATTCGTTATGGCCGCCCAGACGCCAAAGACGACGAGGTCTTGGCCGCGGCCAAGGCCGCGTTTGCCGACGAGTTCATCGTCGATTTGCCGCAGGGCTACGACACGTTTTTGGGCGAGCGCGGTGTGCGCTTGTCGGGCGGTCAGCGCCAGCGCATCGCGATTGCACGCGCCATGTTGAAAAACCCGCCTTTGCTGTTGCTGGACGAAGCCACCAGTGCACTGGACGCGCACAGCGAACGCATGGTGCAAGCCGCTTTGGAGACCGCGATGCAAGGCCGCACCACCCTGGTGATTGCCCACCGCTTGGCGACGGTGCAAAAAGCCGATGTGATTTGGGTCTTGGACCACGGCCACTTGGTGGAAGAAGGCTCGCACGCCGCGTTGATCGCCAAGGGCGGCTTGTATGCCAGCTTGGCGGCGTTGCAATTCAACAACGCTTGAGTTTGGCCGTCAGTGGCTGCATGGCGGCACTAAGCGGTGGCGGTGAACACATACCGGTTCAGGCTGAAAAAATACCCTGTGGACTGGTCCATGCTGCGCACATCAGCCTGCCAATCGGCCACGGTTTCGGCTGGCAGGCCATCGCGACCCGAGACAAAGCCACCGATCACGTCCAGCATGCCAGCGCTGTAGGTGTTGGGGTCAAACCGGGTATTGAGCAAAGGCATCACTTCCACCTGCACATGGGCAAAGCCCGCTTGCTGCAAGCGTTGCTGCAGTGAGCGCGGCAACTGTGGCCATGGGACATGCTGGTTCCAGGTGTCAATCACCCGACGCATGCGCGTATCGTCCCGGCTGGCCCACACAGCCGACGCCCAATCGGTGTCCACCAACAACACCCGACCGCCTGGGCGCAACACCCGCCGCAGCTCCAGCAGGGCTTGGTCGAGCTGAGGCACGTATTCATACACCTGGGTGGCCAAAGCCAAGTCAAAGCAGTGGTCTGGGTGGGGCAACTGGGTGACATCGGCCAGCCCCAACTGCACCTGTGGGCAAGCTTGGCAACGGGCACGGGCAAGGGCCAGCATCGGCTCGGCGATGTCCACCGCGTGCACCCAGCCTTTCGCGCCCACAGCCTGGCCCAAGGCCAGGCTGGTCAGACCCGGCCCGCAACCGATGTCCAAGGCCCGCTCACCTGCTTGCGGGGCCAACATGCGCAAGGCGTTTTCGCGCTGGGCCACCACGTCTGGGGTCAGATAGACCGCTTCGATGCGGCGAGCGCCGGTGCTGTCGAACTGCGCTTGCACGCTGTCGCTGTTGTGGGTTGGGCTTTGGTGGTTCATGCGCAGGGGTCAGAAAGGTCAAACAACCAAGATCATAGGCCGGTTGCGGAATTTTCAATACCTTGAACCATTTAGATGACAAAGCTCATGTATTTCACCTATAAAATAGTACCTATTAACTCATTCAAAGGTGGATACGATGAAAAAGCATGCATTGACTGGCTTGGCTTTGATGGCTTCCCTGGGTGCATGGGCAGATGAGCGGCCCATGCAGTTTGTGGGTGGCCTCAACTACACCTATGGCGGCGACAAGATGTACCGGGCGCTCTACCAAAATGGCGACACGCAAGACATCACGGCGGGCGGGACCTATCAGTTCCATGTCGGGGCGAGTTACCCGATCGGCCGCTACAGCGACTTCCAACTCACCATTGGTTTGCACACCGCATCCACCATGGCGAGGAATGGAAAGATTCAATTCAACCGCTACCCCATGGAGTTGTTGGGCTTTTACCAGTTCACCGACTATTTCCGCTTGGGCGGGGGCTTGCGCAAATCCTTTGGGGCGAGCTCCGCCACCGAGGGTGTGGCGGCCAACTTCAGCGAATACGACTTCAAGACTTCCACCGGCGGCGTGTTGGAAATGCAGTATTTGTTCCGACCCGACCAACCCACCTATGACAAAAACGCCCTCACCCTGCGCTTTGCCACCGAGAACTTCACCACCAAAAGCAGCAGCCCCATTCGGGTGAATGGCAACCATTGGGGTTTGGGCTTGGTGTTTTACCGTTAAGCCCGGGCGACAAGCTGGGGATCAATAGGTCTCCAACTGCAACCGACCTTCTTGCTTCAGGGTCGAGGCCACCGAGGTCCAGTCCAAACCCGCACCCACGGCGATGTCTTGCAAGGCCTGCAACACGCCCTCTTCCATGGCCTTCAAACCGCACACATAAAAATGCGTCTGCGGGTCTTGCAGCAAAGTGGCCAATGGCGCTGCTGCGTCACGCATGGCGTCTTGCACATAGCGCTTGGGTACGCCTGGGGTGCGCGAAAACGCCAAGTGGATGTCGATGAAATCGGCAGGCAGTTTTTGCAAAGGGCCAAAGTAAGGCAACTCTTGCTGGGTGCGAGCACCAAAGAACAGCATCAGCTTGCCGCCTTCAAATTTGCCACTCGCCTTCAATCGCCTGCGCCACTCGGTCATGCCGCGCATGGGGGCGCTGCCGGTGCCGGTGCAAATCATCACGATGTGGCTGCCAGGGTGGTTGGGCATCAAAAAGCTGGTGCCAAACGGGCCGATCACCTGGACCGTGTCGCCGGTTTTCAAGTCACACAAATGGTTGGACGCGACACCCTTGACCGGCTGGCCTTGGTGGTCTTGCACCACCCGTTTGACCGTGAGGGACAGGTTGTTGTAGCCGGGGCGCTCGCCGTTGCGGGGGCTGGCCACCGAGTACTGGCGGGCATGGTGCGGTTTGCCATGCGCATCCAGGCCAGGCGCAATGATGCCCACCGACTGGCCTTCCAGCACCGGGAATGGCAGGCTGCCAAAGTCGAGCACGATGTGGTGGGTTTCGTTGTCGGTGCCAGGCTCATTCACCTGCATGTTGCCGACCACGGTCGCGATGATCGGCGACTTGGGGCCATGCAGGTTGGTGTAGGGGTGCGCGGCGGACCAAGGCGGCAAGCTCGCGCCCATGGCAGCCTGGACCACGGGGGCGGGGCTTGGGCTGGCGCTGACCACCGAGGTGGCGGCGTTTTCAAAGGCGGTGCTGCCAGAGGCGGGCAAGCTCGCCGCCAGGGTTTGCAGCTCGGCTTCGCTTTGCGGTGCGGGCAGTTCGTCCCAGCTGAGTTGTTCGGCCAAGCTGTAAGCCTTGCTGCGCAGCACCGGCAACCAATGGTCAATGGAGCCGGTGGGGCAAGGCGGCACGCAGGCCATGCAGTGGTTGCACTTGTCGGCATCGACCACGTAGTTGCGGCTGTCATGCGTCACCGCGCCCACCGGGCAGGTGGCCTCGCAGGTGTTGCAACGGATACAAACTTCGGGGTCGATCAGGTGCTGTTGCAGCAACTCTGCGGTTTCACTCATGGCAGGCTCAGTTGAAGCGGACGTACTCGAAGTCTACGGGTTGGCGGTTGATGCCAATGGCCGGGGGTGCGATCCAGTTGGCAAACTTGCCAGGCTCGGCCACACGGCCCATCAGGCTGGCGACAAAGGCGCGGTCTTCAGCTGACGGCAGCCACTCGTTGACCTTGGCGTTCCATTCGGCATCCGACACCACACGGCCATCTGGCGAGACCTTCGAGCCCGAGAGCGAGCCGATGTTGCGGTGAAAGGCTTTGTGTGGCACTTGCAGCTTGAAGGGGATGCCGGCTTTGTCGATCACGCGGTTCCAGCGGTCCACACCGGCTCGAGAGTCGGTGATGTAGTCGTCGCGCAGCACTTCGTTCAAAGCGTTCAGCATCGGCACTTCTTTTTCGATCAACTGCCCGTTTTGAACGTGCAGCACTTTGTAGGTCTGGCCGCGCAACACATGGTCATCGTCGCGTTTGCCTTCTTCGTAGCGGCCTTTGAGACCCGAGCTGTAAAAGGTCGCAGCATTGCTGGATTCGTCAGCGCCAAACAAATCGATGGTCACGCTGAAGTGGAAATTCAAATAACGCTGGATGGTGGGCAAATCAATCACGCCAGCGGCGCGCAGCTTGGCCACATCGTCGGTCTTGAGCTCATTCATGGCTTGGCAGGTGCGCTGGATCACGCGTGAAATGCCTGACTCACCGACAAACATGTGGTGGGCTTCTTCGGTCAGCATGAACTTGGTGGTGCGTGCCAGCGGGTCGAAGCTGCTCTCTGCCAAAGCACACAGCTGGAACTTGCCGTCACGGTCAGTGAAGTAGGTGAACATGAAAAAGCTGAGCCAATCGGGCGTTTGCTCGTTGAAAGCTTGCAGGATGCGGGGGTTGTCGTCGTTGCCGCTGCGACGCTCAAGCAAGGCCTCGGCTTCTTCACGGCCATCACGGCCAAAGTGTTTGTGCAACAAATACACCATGGCCCACAGATGACGGCCTTCTTCCACGTTGATCTGGAACAGGTTGCGCAGGTCGTACATGCTGGGGGCGGTTTGGCCGAGGTGACGTTGCTGCTCAACCGATGCTGGCTCGGTGTCGCCTTGGGTCACGATGATGCGGCGCAAGTTGGCGCGGTGTTCGCCAGGCACGTCTTGCCATGCGGCCTCGCCTTTGTGGTCGCCGAAATGGATTTTGCGATCGGCTTCGCCTTGGTTCAAGAAAATGCCCCAACGGTAGTCGCGCATTTTCACGTGGCCAAACTGGGCCCAGCCTTGGGGGTCAACGCTGACCGCGGTGCGCAGATACACCTCGCTGTCGGTGGTGCCTTCGGGGCCCATGTCGTCCCACCAGTTGATGAAGTTGGGCTGCCATTGCTCGAGGGCACGCTGCAAAGTGCGGTCATCGCTGAGGTTGACGTTGTTGGGGATTTTTTCGCTGTAATTGATGGAGGACATGTTTTTTCCTGAGGAATGGAATGAAAAGAATGGGTATCTGACCCAGTTAAACGCGGTTCAAATCGAAAGCAGCTTTCTCACCTTTGCCGTAGACCTTCAAGGCACCTTTGTCGCCAACCGCGTTGGGGCGGTTGAAGATCCAGTTTTGCCAAGCGGACAAGCGGCCAAAAATCCGGGTCTCCATCGACTCTTTTTGGCTGAAGCGCAAATTGGCCTCCAAGCCGGTGAGTGAGTCGGGAGACATGGCGGCACGCTCTTCGATCGCGATGCGCAGCTCGTCTGCCCAGTCGATGTCGTCGGGTGCAGCAGTGACCAAACCCAAGGCCAGTGCGTGTTCGGCGTTCAGCGGTTTGCCGATGGCTGAACGCACGGCTTCGAGGGGCGCGGTTTCTTCGTAAAAGCGGCGCTGCAAGCGCGACTGGTGGTTCACCATGGGGAAGTAGCCCATGTTGAGCTCGCTCAAGGTGATGTGCGGCGCTTGGTCGTTACCTGGCAGGGCCAACATGTACGTGCGGTCTGCGCAAAACGCCAACTCGGCCAAGGTGCCTGCAAAGCAAGAACCTTCGTCGACCAAGGCAAACAAAGAGCGCGAGGACACGTCCAAGCGAGCCAAGGTGCGGCGCAGCAAACCGATGGTTTCGTTCACCAGCCAATGGTTTTGGTGTTGCGCCAGCATCGCGTCCGATTGCATTGCCAGCGCGGCGTCGCCCTTGGTCTTCAATAACCAGGTGCCGATATCAAGCTCATTGGTGCGCAAGGCCAAGATCGCGTCGTCCAACTCTCGCGCCATTTGCAAGGGGTACCAAGCGTCGCCTTGCTGCTGGATGCCTTCCAAGGTGGTGGGCACGGCAGCTGTCGGCGCAGACACGGTCAAGGTGGCGGTGCGTTTGGCGCGGTCGATCTCGACCGTCACCATGTCGTAATGCAAAGCGTCTGCAGAAACGGTTTTGTGCAAGGGCGTGAGCGCCACGCCTTGGCCTTTGGCCGCCGCACCCGCCCGCTTGGCGTTGGCAGGCAAGGCGTTGGCGTGTTTGGCCACCACCTCGGCAAACTGCGCGGGCTTGGCGATCGCGTCCACCAAACGCCAGTCCACCGCACGCTGACCGCGCACGCCTTCGACGCTGGTGCAAAAGACATCCGCATGGTCGTGCCGCACATGGCGCTTGTCGGTGACACGGGTCAAGCCGCCGGTGCCAGGCAACACCCCCAGCAAAGGCACCTCAGGCAAAGACACGCTGCTGGAGCGGTCGTCGACCAATACGATCTCATCGCAGGCCAGCGCCAGCTCGTAGCCGCCACCGGCGCATGCACCGTTGACCGCGGCCACGAATTTCAAGCCACTGTGGCGGCTGCTGTCTTCGATGCCGTTGCGGGTTTCGTTGGTGAATTTGCAGAAGTTGACTTTCCAGGCATGGCTGGACAAACCCAGCATGAAGATGTTGGCGCCTGAGCAAAAAATCCGGTCTTTCAAACTGGTGACGATCACCGACTTGACTTCGGGGTGCTCAAAGCGCACCCGCTGCAAAGCGTCGTGCAATTCAATGTCCACGCCCAAGTCATAGGAGTTGAGCTTGAGTTTGTAGCCAGGCAGGATGCCGCCGTCTTCTTGGATATCCAAAGACAAGGTGGCCACCTCGCCATCAACGGCCAGGGACCAATGGCGGTATTGAGAGGGGTGTGTTTGGTAATCGACCTTGAAATCAGACATGCGCGGGCTTCCTTGTGACAAAGGCCAAGCCACCGACTTGACCGAAGCCGTGCATCATCATGCAGAAAAGGGCTTGATTAATGCAATATATTTCATAAACTCAATTCAGCGCCAACCATGCTTTTTTCAGGACCTGAAAACTCTCTTCGAGCGGCTGCAAGCTGGTGTCGACATGCAGATCAGCCTTGGCATAAAAAGGCGAACGGCTGCTCAGGATGCGCCGCAGGTCTTGCATGGCCTCGTTGCTTGATGCCATCGGGCGGGTGTCGCCTTGAGCCAACACACGGGCCATGTGGTCCTCGGGCGTGGCCTGCAGCCATATCGTGAAGCACTGCGCCAGCAAGACATTGAAAGTGGCTTCCTCCGACACCAGGCCGCCCGGCGTGGCCAACACCGCATGCGGGTGCTGCGCCAAGCTGTCCTCCAAGGCGCGGCGTTCGTAGCGTCGGTAAGCCTGCGGCCCATACAGGCCATGGATTTCGCTGATGTTGCAACCAGCGAGGCTTTCAATCACCCGGCTGAGTTCAATGAACACATAACCCAGCTCCTGGGCCAAACGCTGACCCAGTGAAGATTTGCCCGCGCCACGCAAACCAATGAGCGCGATGTGTTGTCGCCGCAAGCTGCCCGACGCTGGGGCCTCTTCCAGCAAGGTGATCAGGCCGCATTGCAATGCTTTGGCCACTTGCAGCAACACCAGGATGGAAGCATTGCCCGTGCCCGACTCCAAATTGGCCCAATGCCGCTCGGAGACTTGGGCGCGGGCGGCAGCGGCTTTTCGGGTCAGGCCGCGTCGGGCACGCAGGCCGCGCACCCGCGCGCCCAAGGTGACCAGGTAGGGGTGCTTTTCGTCGGGCAAAGGGTGTCGCATCCCTGCACTTTAATGCATCAGGGTGCCAACCCGTCTTCAGGTGTCCTTGGAGACTTTGATGGTGGGGAACTTCGAGGAGAAATCCTTGGCCTTGGCAGCCACCTTGACGGCCAGTTGCCGTGCAACGGATTTGTAAATCGCTGTCACCTCACCCTCCGGGTCGGCCACCACGCTTGGCAAACCGCTGTCGGCCTGCACCCGGATCGCCATGCTCAAGGGCAAGGCGCCGAGGTAGTGCATGCCCTCGGCTTGCGCCATTTTTTTGCCGCCTTCCACGCCAAAGATGTGTTCAGCATGGCCGCATTGGCTGCAAATGTGCACCGCCATGTTTTCCACGATGCCCAAGATCGGCACGCCGACTTTTTGGAACATGCGGATGCCCTTCAAGGCGTCGATCAGCGCGATGTCTTGCGGGGTGGTGACGATCACCGCACCGGTCAGCGGAACCCGTTGGCTCAAGGTGAGTTGGATGTCGCCGGTGCCAGGCGGCATGTCGACCAGCAAATAGTCCAAGTCACGCCAATTGGTTTGCCTCAGCAACTGCTCGAGCGCTTGGGTGGCCATGGGGCCGCGCCACACCATGGCTTGGTCCTGGCCCACCAAAAACCCGATCGACATGACTTGCACGCCATGCGCCTCCAACGGTTGCATGGTCTTGCCATCTGCGCTTTCGGGGCGGCCAGTCAAGCCCATCATCATGGGCTGGCTGGGGCCGTAAATGTCCGCATCGAGCAAGCCCACGCTCGCCCCTTCAGCCGCCAGCGCCAGCGCCAGGTTGGCCGCTGTCGTGCTTTTGCCGACGCCGCCCTTGCCAGAGGCCACGGCAATGATGTTTTTCACCTGCGGCAACAAGGGCACGCCCGGTTGCGCGGCATGGGCCACTACTTTGCTGGTGACTTTGGCGTGAACGGCGGTGACGCCAGGCACTTGGCCGACCACGTGTTGCAACTGCTGCTCAAAGGCGGGCCACAGGCTTTTGGCGGGGTAACCCAGCTCGACCTCGAGGCTCACCGCTCCAGCGTCGATGCGCAGGGTTTTGACCGATTTGCTGCTGACAAAGTCTTGGCCCGTGAGGGGGTCAACCACGGTTTGCAACGCGTTGGTGACATCTTGTTCGCTCAGGGCCATGTGTACTCCAGTGTCTGTCGGGCAAAAGGGGGCTAGTCTAGCCAAGCGGGCACGGCCCCACCGCAGGCAAGGTTGAAGGCCCCTGCAATGTCCATGGAAGCTGCCGCATAAAATCGGCCTCCCTCTCTGTACTGACCCCCTCATGACCCAGCGCCGCTTATTTGTCACCACCGCCCTGCCCTACGCCAATGGCAACTTCCATATCGGGCACATGATGGAGTACATCCAGGCCGATATTTGGGTGCGCTTTCAACGGATGCAGGGCCACGCGGTGAATTTTGTTTGCGCCGATGACACCCATGGCGCACCGATCATGATCGCCGCCGAGAAAGCCGG
>CAMDCZ010000013.1 GCA_945890735.1 Bordetella parapertussis
GTTTACAGTTTGTTGCCCACACCCCTTCGCCAACGTCCGGCCAAAACCGGTTTGCAAGGCGTGCAAGCGGTGGGTCGTTTGGACCAAGACACCACCGGCATGTTGCTGCTCAGCGACGATGGGCAATTCATCCACCGCATGAGTTCACCCAAACACCATGTGCCCAAGGTGTATGAGTTGGTCACCGAAGACCCCTTGAACGAACAAGTGGTGCACAAACTTCTGCAGGGCGTGGTGTTGAACGACGATCCTCAGCCGGTGAAAGCTGCGGCCTGTGTGTTGACCGGCAGCCACCAGATGCAACTCACCCTCACCGAGGGCAAGTACCACCAGGTCAAACGCATGTTGGGTGCAGTGGGCCACAAGGTGGTCGGCTTGCACCGATCACGCATCGGTGGCATGGGTCTGCCGACGGACTTGGCGCCCGGGCAGTGGCGGTGGTTATCGGCTGAGGACTTGTTGCTGCTGCGCTGAAACTGCTTAGCGCTAAGCCATGGCTTTCAAAAAATCGGCCATCAAGCGCAGGCTCACTTCGGCTTGGTCACGGTAGGGCGAATGCCCACACGCCGCCAACACTTCACGCTGCACCGTGCCTGCGGTGTGCAAGTCGTTGATGTGCCTGAGGGTGCCGTAGGCATCATCCACGCCTTGCATGGCCAGCACAGGCGCGGTGATCTGCAGACAAGCCTGGTGGATGTCAAAGCTTTTGAATCCCTGAGACAGCCACACATCGTTCCACTGCCAAAACGCACTGTCCACATCCGCGTGGTAACGCTGGAGTCGTTCGCGCAGATCTGTGGTTTCATAAGCCTCGCGGGCAGCTTGAATGGCTTGCACCGACTTGTCTTCCACCATCAAGTGCGGCGCCATCACGATGCAAGCGGTCACCGGAAACGTCGAGGCATGCAACAAGGCAATGCTCCCACCGTCCGAATGCCCCACCAACACCGGTTTGGCTACGCCCCATGCGTCCAGCAAAGCAGGCAGCACTTGCCAAGCTTCTTGGTGCATGTAGTCCGGCTGCAGGCGGTTGACGCCACGCACATCGGGGATGGCGTCAGACTGGCCATAACCGCGCCGCGAATACACCCAACCTGCTCGCCCAGTGGCCTCACAGACCTGAGCAGGCCAGTCGCCAGCCCGTGTTTGCCACATCGCGACCGAGCCCAAACCCTCATGCAAAAAAACCAGCGGGGTTTTGTCGGACGGGCCTGCAATGGTTTGGACGTCAAGACGAACGCCTTGGATGCTGGTGAATGGCATGCTTGCATGTTAAATCCCGAATTCAAAAAAAATTGAATCCAAAAGAATCGAATTTCACAGATCCATACCCAAGAAAACCAGCATAGACTCACAACAGTAGTAGGATTACATTCACAAAGTTTTCAGCTTACCTAGCCCCCATGGAAGACACGGTTCCCGATGATGCCGAGCATTTGAAAAGCCTGCGCTTGGCCGCAGGTTTGGATTTGGCGCAACTCGCAGCCCTGTCTAACTTGTCTGCCGGGCAAGTGCGGCAGCTCGAAGAAGGCGGTGAATCGCTTTTTTATTCACCGCAAATCAAAGCCCAGTCCATGCGCCGCGTGATCCGCTTGCTCGCCTCGCCGCCAGACAATTCGAGCGGCTCAGACCAGCCCAACACCGCGGCGGGTGCCCGGCCAGCCGCCAATGTGATTGACGACATCATTCGTTTGTCCGAAAAGAGTCTCAACAGCACCGTGGTGCATTCCGAGTTGCGCCGCAGAAGAGGTGTGGCTCCCAAATTGCTGGCCGTGGCGCTGTTGGTCATCACGGCCTTGGCATTGGCTGTCTGGCAATCCAACCAACACAAGACCCAAGCCATGTACTCGGAATGGGTCAGTCCGCTTTCCAGCCAAGTCCTGATCGCGGCTGAAGCCGTAGCGCCCATCAGCCCAACCTTGGCGCCGGTCCCAAGCCCGCCCCCCTCTCGACCCGAGCCAGCACAAGCCGTGACGCCCCCGGTGGCCCTCAGCCCAGTCAGCCAAGCCAGCCAGGTGACTGGTCATTGCGCGGACATCCAGTCTGAGCCTTTCAAACCCACCCCGACGGGTGCCCAACCCACCAAACCGAGCACCTATGTCTACATGCTTGCGAGCAAGCCCATACAGCTTTGCGTGGATGATGCCAAACGCAAACAAACCGTCTTGAGCCTCTCTGCTGGCCAGGGGCGAACTGTGCACGGCCAAGCGCCCTGGACCATCGCAGCCCATGATCTGCAATCGGTACAAATTTATTTCCAAGGCAGCAAGGTCTGGCTGCCTGCGGATGCAAGTCAGCGCATTGTTTTGACCGCGCAAGCAGTCGACCCCTGAATATTTGCCACAATAGCGTCCTTCAAGCACTCGCCCGAGTGGTGAAATTGGTAGACACAGCGGACTTAAAATCCGCCGCTTGCTGAGAGGCGGCGTACCGGTTCGATTCCGGTCTCGGGCACCACCGCCAGGAATTTCCATGATCAAACTCCTCACAGCGCTCATTGGCTCATTGCTGGCATGTCAAGCACATGCAGACAAATCCGACTGGTTGGTGGTGGCTGCCAACGACAAATCCGGCGACTACATCGCCGCCACTGTCGCAGACAACGACAAAGACTTCTTGGCCTACCGCTGCTTCAAAGAATTGCAACTGTGCAGCATCGCTTTGCGCAGCAGCATCAAGTGCGAAGACAAAGCCAAATACCCGATGCTGGTGAACTCCGAATCGGGCTCATTTGCGATCGAGGGCACTTGCACCCTCAACAAAGGCAATTACGAACACATCTTGACGCCCTACATCCAAATCCGTGATGTGCTGGTCAAAGGTGAGGGGATTTTTGGCATCGCCATTCCCATGGCCTCGGGCGAGTTCAAGGCCATCCGCTTCAAGCTCAGAGGCGCTTCGGAAGCCATGATGGAAGTGACCGCCAAAACCAAGAAGCTTGGCGACAGCAAGTTGTCTGACACCTTCTGAAGCCTTCGGCAGCGGCCTGGATATGGGCCACTGCTATCATGCTTTCATGTCGAAATTCACCACCACCTTTGAAATCCATGTGCATGGCAATGTGCCCTTGCGCGAGGAAGTCACTTTCGAGCAAATTCAAGACGCTCTTCGCTCGGTTTGGATGTATGCGGGCGCGCGTTCACTGAGTGAAGGTTCAGACAGTTTCTACGAGGAAGAGCCCGGCATTCGCTTTGACGAAAACGAACATCTGCTGCAAATGTGCTGGACCATCAAGGGCGAGGACGATTTCCGCCAAGCCTTGGATGACATGTGCATGGGCTTGAACGACCTGACCATCACCGGCGCTGCTTTGGAGGTCACGTTTTATGACGCGGAATTCGACGAGGAAGACGAGGCGCAAGGCCGTGATTCCCGTGATGATTTCCTGATGTTGTTTGTGGGACCGACGCCCGCGGCCATCATGCAGGTGCAGCGTGATTTGTTGGTGCAAGACCTGGTCAACCTCATGGAGCGTCACTTTGACGCGTCTGAATTGACCGATGTGGTGCTCGAGGTTGACAAACTGTTCAACCAACGGTTTGACTCGCTGGTGAGTTCGCTGGAAATCAGCAAACCGCCTCGCGGTTCAGGCGGTGCCGGTCACGGCGGGCGCAGGCCGCGTCACCTGCACTGAGCCGTTGCCCAAGACTCACACCTGGGCTTGGCACACCGGCTGGGCGGCGTGACCCAGCCACATGTCTGCGGCATGTTGCAAATTGGCTGTCTCACCCGTGGCAAACAGGGCGATGCCGCCTGAGCCTGACAGCGCTGCCAAGCCTTGGTCTTTCAGCACCTTTTGCGTGTGGCGTGCCACCGGCTCACCGTTGTCGATGATTTGGACCGTCTCACCCACCAAAGAACGCAACTCGTTCAGTGCAAAAGGGTAGTGGGTACAACCCAGCACCAGGGTATCGATTTGCCCCGGTGCAGTGCCAAACACACCCATGGAACGTAAATGGTTTTGACACAACTGCACAACCTCGGTGTTGTCACTGCGTTGCCATTGCTGCTCGATCGCATCTGCCAAGCCCTCACAGCCTTGCAGCACAAATTCAGTCCCCGTGTCCAAGCCCTTGAGCAGGGTTTGGAATTTAACGCTTTGCAAGGTGGCAGGCGTGGCCATCACCCCCACGCGCTGGGTCTGGCTCAGCAGGGCCGCGGGTTTGACTGCCGGTTCAACGCCCAAGATGGGCAGATCGGGCAGGGTTTGACGCAAGGCCTGGATCGCGAGCGCGGTCGCGGTGTTGCACGCCACCACCAGTGCTTTGACCTGGTGCTCACCATGCAAGAATTGCAAGATGTGTTGGGCACGGGCTTGCACGAAACTGGCATCCCGCTCGCCATAAGGCGCATGGGCACTGTCGGCCAGGTACACAAAATGTTCTTGCGGCATGCGCTGCCGCAGGGCCTGCAAGATGCTCAGGCCGCCCACGCCGCTGTCAAACACGCCGATCGGGGCAGCAGAGGCAGGTGTCATGGGTGTGAGTGGCCGTGGCAGGTTCACTGACCCTTGACCGCAATGCCCTTGAATTCGCCACTGGCGATGCGCTTGGACCATTCAGCCGGGCCGGTGATGTGCGCGCTGGTGCCGCCGGCATCGACCGCCACGGTGACCGGCATGTCCACCACATCAAACTCGTAAATGGCTTCCATGCCCAGGTCGGCAAACCCGACCACCTTGGCGTGTTGGATGGCTTTGCTCACCAGATAGGCTGCGCCACCCACTGCCATCAGATAAGCACTTTGGTGCTTTTGAATCGCTTCAATCGCGGTCGGGCCGCGCTCGGCCTTACCCACCATGGCGATCAAACCGGTTTGCGCGAGCATCATGTCGGTGAATTTGTCCATGCGGGTGGCGGTGGTCGGTCCTGCAGGACCGACGGCCTCGTCGCCGACCGGGTCGACCGGACCGACGTAATAGATCACCCGGTTGGTGAAGTCCACCGGCAAGGGCTCGCCCCTGGCCAGCATGTCTTGGATGCGTTGGTGGGCCGCATCTCGGCCGGTGAGCATCTTGCCGTTGAGCAACAAGGTTTGACCGGGCTTCCAAGCCGCGACTTGCGCCTTGGTCAGGGTGTTGAGGTCCACGCGTTGGCTTTTTTGGGTGTCGGGGGTCCAGTCCACCTTGGGCCACAGGTCGAGTGAGGGCGGGTCGAGGTAGATCGGGCCCGAGCCGTCCATCACGAAGTGTGCATGGCGGGTCGCGGCGCAATTGGGGATCATGGCCACGGGCTTGCTGGCCGCATGGGTCGGGTACATCTTGATTTTCACGTCCAGCACAGTGGTCAGACCACCCAGGCCTTGTGCGCCGATGCCCAGGGCATTGACCTTGTCCATCAGTTCCAGGCGCAGCTCCTCGGTCTGCGACAGCTGGTCACCCTTGGCGGCCTTGGCTTGCAATGCGTGCATGTCCAGGTCGTCCATCAGGCTTTCTTTGGCCATCAGCACGGCTTTTTCAGCGGTGCCACCGATGCCGATGCCCAGCATGCCGGGCGGGCACCAACCCGCGCCCATGGTGGGCACGGTTTTCAATACCCAGTCCACCAGCGAGTCGCTGGGGTTGAGCATGACCAGCTTGCTTTTGTTCTCGCTGCCGCCGCCTTTGGCCGCGACCGTGACTTCCAGGGTGTCGCCAGGGACGAGTTCGGTGAAGATGACTGCAGGCGTGTTGTCGCCGGTGTTTTTCCGGGCGAACTGCGGGTCGGCCACCACGCTGGCGCGCAAGCGGTTTTCAGGCAGGTTGTAGGCGCGGCGCACGCCTTCGTTGATCGCGTCGTCCAGACTGCCCTTGAAACCCTCCAGGCGCACGCCCATGCCGACTTTCAAAAACACATTCACGATGCCGGTGTCTTGGCAAATCGGCCGGTGGCCAATCGCGCTCATCTTGCTGTTGGTCAGGATTTGCGCAATCGCATCTTTGGCAGCAGGACTTTGCTCGCGTTCGTAGGCCCTCGCCAAGTGGGCGATGTAATCAGCAGGGTGGTAGTAACTGATGTATTGCAGGGCCGCTGCAACGGATTCGATCAGGTCGTGTTGGGTGATGGTGGTCATGGACAGGGATCAGTGTTTTGCGTCGGCTTCGTGGCCGATCACGCGGGTTTGGTTCAGCAATTTGTCGGTATAGGCAATCGCGATGGCGCTGAACAGAAAAGCAATGTGAATCACGGTTTGAAAAATCAGCACTTTCTCATCGTAATTGGCTGCGTTGATGAAGGTCTTGAGCAGATGGATCGAGGAAATGCCAATGATGGCCATGGCCAATTTCACCTTGAGCACCGAGGCGTTCACATGGCTGAGCCACTCGGGTTGGTCAGGGTGTTGCTCGAGGTACATGCGCGAGACAAAGGTTTCGTAGCCACCCACGATCACCATGATCAGCAGGTTGGAAATCATCACCACATCGATCAGGCCCAAAATGACCAGCATGATGATGGCCTCGGTCAGTTTGGTGGGCACCGCGTCGGATTTGTAGCCAATGCTGGTGGTCAGGGCTTGCAAGGCTTCTTGGTTGCCGAACACGGCCTCGAGCAGGTGCACCAACTCCACCCAAAAATGAAAGACGTAAACGCACTGTGCCGCGATCAAGCCCACATACAAAGGCAATTGCAGCCAGCGGGTGGCGAAAATCATGCGCGACAAGGTGCTGGGCTGGCCCGCCAGTGGGGGAGGTGTGTTGGTCATGGAATGGCTTTCTGAGGCAACAGGGCGAAAACCCATGTGCACGGATTCTAGGGAAAGCCAGCGCCGATGGTGCTGGAGACCCGATGTCGTCAGCTTCATGCCAGTCAGTAGGGTGTAAGAGCCATGAACGACATTCATGGCCAATCCAGAGTCGCACAAGCGACCAGACCTAACCGGAGACAAGCCATGAGCCAACATCACCACGAACTCCCCATCATTCATCCGCCCGAAGCGTTTGCGAAAAATGCCCATGTGTCTGGCATGGCCGCCTACGAGGCCCTGATCAAGCAGGCCAGCGATGACTACGAGGGTTTTTGGGCGGACCAAGCGCGTCGCTTGCTGCACTGGCAAAAGCCTTTCACCAAAGTGCTTGACGACACCAAAGCGCCTTTTTTCACCTGGTTCGAGGACGGCATGCTCAATGCCTCCCATAACTGCTTGGACCGCAACATCGAACGCGGCTTGGGCGACAAAACCGCCATCATTTTTGAAGCCGACGACGGCCAAGTCACCCGCACCACTTACGCCCAGTTGCTGGCCAAAACCTGCCAGTACGCCAATGCGCTCACCTCCTTGGGCATCCACAAAGGCGACCGGGTCATCATCTACATCTCCATGTCGGTCGACGGCGTGGCCGCCATGCAAGCTTGCGCCCGCATTGGCGCCACCCACTCGGTGGTGTTCGGTGGTTTCTCAGCCCAGTCCTTGCGTGACCGCATCCAAGACACTGGCGCCAAACTCGTCATCACCGCCGACCACCAAATGCGTGGCGGCAAGCAACTCCCCCTGAAAGCCATCGTCGACGAAGCGCTGAGCTTGGGCGGCTGCGAAACCATTCAAAACGTGTTGGTGGTCAAGCGCTCAGGCGCTGAGATCCCCATGCATGCCGGGCGTGATCTGTGGATGGCCGAGGTGGCAGACAAGCAGCCCACCAGTTGTGAGCCCGTTTGGGTGGGTGCCGAGCACCCGCTGTTTTTGCTCTACACCTCTGGCTCCACCGGCAAACCCAAAGGTGTGCAACACAGCACCGGCGGCTACCTGATGCACGCCGCGCTCACCACCGAGTGGACCTTCGACTTGAAACACGACGATGTGTTTTGGTGCACCGCTGATATCGGTTGGGTCACTGGCCACACTTACATTGCCTACGGACCATTGGCCTTGGGCGGCACCCAGGTGGTGTTTGAAGGCGTGCCTACCTTCCCTGATGCAGGCCGTTTTTGGAAAATGATCCAAGACCACCGGGTGAGCATTTTTTACACCGCACCCACGGCCATTCGCTCGCTGATCAAAGCCGCTGAAGGCACCGCAGCCGTCCACCCCGATCGCTATGACCTCAGCAGCCTGCGTTTGCTCGGCTCGGTCGGCGAGCCGATCAACCCGGCGGCGTGGGAGTGGTACCACCAGCATGTGGGTGGCAGCCGTTGCCCGATCGTGGACACCTTCTGGCAAACCGAAACCGGCGGCCACATGATCACCCCCTTGCCTGGCGTGACGCCCATGGTCCCCGGCTCGTGCACCTTGCCATTCCCAGGCATCCAAGCCGCCATCGTGGACGAAGCCGGCAACGACATGCCCCATGGCGAAGGTGGCATTTTGGTGGTGAAGAAACCTTGGCCTTCGATGATCCGCACCATCTGGGGTGACCCCGAGCGGTTTGTGAAAAGTTACTACCCGGATGAGTTCAAGGGCAAGTACTACTTGGCAGGCGACGGCGCGATCCGGGACGCGAAAACCGGCTATTTCACGATCACCGGCCGCATCGACGATGTGCTCAACGTGTCAGGCCACCGCATGGGCACCATGGAAATCGAATCCGCCTTGGTCAGTTGCACCGACTTGGTGGCCGAAGCCGCGGTGGTGGGCCGTCCAGATGACACCACGGGCGAAGCGATTTGCGCTTTTGTGGTGTTGAAGCGGTCGCGCCCGACAGGCGAGGAAGCCAAGCAAATCGCCAAAATTTTGCGTGACCATGTGGGCAAGGAGATCGGACCGATCGCCAAACCCAAGGACATCCGGTTTGGCGACAACCTGCCGAAAACCCGCTCGGGCAAGATCATGCGACGTTTGTTGCGCTCGATCGCCAAGGGCGAGGCGATCACGCAAGACACCTCGACCCTGGAGAACCCAGCCATCTTGGATCAGTTGGCTGACAACCACTGATCATGGTCCCCATGCCGTGCGGCATGGCGTGGCTTATTTCAAGCTCAGAATCCAAGCCGCCAGTTTCTTGGCATCGGCTTCACTGACCTGAGGGTTGGCTGGCATGGGCACAGCGCCCCACACACCGCCGCCACCTTCGCGGATTTTGGTGGCCAACATGGCCGGCGCGTTTTTGTCGCCAGCGTATTTCTTGGCCACGTCTTTGAGCGCTGGGCCCACCACAGCCGTACCCACCGAATGGCAGGCCATGCAGTTTTTCGCACCAGCGAGTTTTTGGTCGGCCAAGGCCAGACCGTTGAAAGCGATGGAGACAAAGGTGGCGATCAACACATGTTTCATTTCATTTTCCTTTTTGAAGAAAGCGCCATGTTATTTTCAGTGGCAAGGCTCAGAACAAATCCAACACCGCACCTTTGCTGGCGCTGGAGGCGTTGTGGGCAAATTTTGCTTGCACGCCTCGGACATAGCGAGGCGTAGGGGCTTTCCAGTTGGCGCGGCGTTTGGCAATTTCGTCATCCGCCACGTTCAGTTGCAAGACCAGCTGATGGGCATCGATGGTGATGCTGTCGCCCTCATGGATCAGGGCGATCGTGCCACCCACTGCAGCCTCGGGGGCCACGTGACCGACCACCATGCCCCAGGTGCCGCCTGAGAAGCGGCCGTCGGTGATCAGGCCCACGGTCTCACCCAAGCCCGCGCCAATCAAGGCGCTGGTGGGGGCCAGCATTTCAGGCATGCCTGGGCCGCCTTTGGGGCCGAGGTAGCGCAACACCATCACGTCACCGGCCTGGATCTTGCCGTCCAAGATGGCTTTCAAGGCGGACTGTTCATCGTCAAACACACGGGCGGGGCCGGTGATGACTGGGTTTTTCAAGCCGGTGATCTTGGCCACGCAGCCCTCGGGCGACAAATTGCCTTTGAGGATGGCCAAGTGGCCTTCGGCATAGATGGGCTGGTTGATCGGGCGGATCACGGTTTGGTCGGCGCGGGGCTCGTTGGGCACATCGGCCAGGTTTTCCGCCACGGTTTTGCCGGTGATGGTCATGCAGTCGCCGTGCAACAAACCGGCGTTCAACAACAGTTTCATGACCTGGGGAATGCCCCCGGCTTTGTGCAGGTCCACCGCCAAGTACTGGCCGCTGGGTTTGAGGTCGCAAATCACGGGGATTTTTTTGCGCATGCGCTCAAAGTCGTCGATGGTCCAGTCCACTTCCGCTGCATGGGCAATGGCCAAGAAATGCAGCACCGCGTTGGTGGAGCCACCCGTGGCCATGATCACGGCCA
Organism: Bordetella parapertussis; assembly: GCA_945890735.1. GTDB lineage: Bacteria > Pseudomonadota > Gammaproteobacteria > Burkholderiales > Burkholderiaceae_C > Limnohabitans. Next base: position 10,129 of record CAMDCZ010000013.1, read on the forward strand.
CTGCGTTTTCAATCGCTTGTTTGGTCACGATGTCACGCGGTTTCAAGTCGTTTTTGATCGCTTCGATCAGCACCTTGGCCGCTGCCTTGGCCGAGTTTTGGGTCTCGTCGTGCGGATTCGCCATGGTTGACGAATAGGGCAGGGACATGCCCAAGGCCTCGAAGGAAGAGGACATGGTGTTGGCGGTGTACATGCCGCCACATGAACCCGTGCCGGGCACAGCGCGTTTTTCAATCTCGAGCAAATCGTCATCGCTCAGGTTGCCTGCGGCATTTTGGCCCACAGCCTCGAACACGCTCACGATGTTGAGGTCTTTGCCTTTGAAGCTGCCTGGCAGGATGGTGCCGCCGTAGACATAGATGGCAGGCACATTGGCGCGCAGCATGCCCATCATGCCGCCGGGCATGTTTTTGTCGCAGCCACCCACCACCAGCACGCCGTCCATCCATTGGCCGCCGACACAGGTTTCGATGCAGTCGGAGATGACTTCGCGGCTGACCAAGGAGTACTTCATGCCCTCGGTGCCCATCGACATGCCGTCAGAGATCGTGGGGGTGCCAAAAATTTGTGCGTTGCCACCCGCCTCTTCAATCCCCGCGACGGCTGCGTCAGCGAGTTTTTGCAAGCCGCTGTTGCAAGGGGTGATGGTGGAGTGACCGTTGGCCACGCCGACCATGGGTTTGACAAAGTCGCTTTGCTCGTAGCCCATCGCGTAGTACATCGAGCGGTTAGGGGCGCGGGATTTGCCTTCGGTGATATGGGCCGAGCGGCGGTTGATTTTGATCGGGGAGGTGGCCATGGCAATCAGTCCTGTCACATGAAAACCACCAGTTTAGCGGTCGCTGGGGGGACAACAGCCGATGTGGTGTCTTTTGGGTTACCCCGGCAGTCTTAACGCACAATACAAACATGCTGATCCACCCTCAATTCGACCCCGTTGCCCTGGCGCTCGGCCCCATCTCCATTCACTGGTACGGCCTGACTTATTTGGCTGCCTTTGTGTTGTTTCTGGGCCTGGCCCGCTGGCGGCTTGCCCACCCGCCTTACGCATCTTTGAATGCCCAGGGCCTGTGGACCAGCAAAGACATTGACGACCTGATGACCTACGGTGTGCTGGGCGTGGTGTTGGGCGGGCGGATCGGTTACTGTTTTTTCTACAAGCCAGGCTATTACCTGGCGCATCCGCTGGAGGTGCTCTACCTGTGGCAAGGCGGCATGAGTTTCCATGGCGGCATGTTGGGTGTGATTGCTGCAATGGCTTTGTTTGCCAGGCAGCGCCAGCGCCCGTGGTTATGGGTCACCGACTTCATCGCGCCTTGTGTACCCACCGGACTGGCTGCAGGCCGCTTGGGCAACTTCATCAACGGTGAGCTTTGGGGCCGCGCTGCCGATCCCAGCCTGCCTTGGGCCATGGTGTTCCCACAAAGTGGCAGTTTGTTTGCGCGCCACCCCTCACAGGTCTACCAGTTCTTGCTCGAAGGCTTGTTGTTGTTTGGCTTGCTGTGGTGGCAGGCCCGCAAGCCCCAGCCGGTGGGGCGGATCTCTGGGTATTTCCTGATCGGTTATGGCGCGATGCGTTTTGTGGCCGAGTATTTCCGTGAGCCAGATGCCCACCTGGGGCTGCTCGCTCTGGGCCTGAGCATGGGGCAGTGGCTGTGTGTGCCCATGGTGCTGGTCGGGCTGGTCATGGCTTGGTGGGCGGGACGTCGGTAGACGCCTGTCACGCACGCAAGGACTGTTCATGAATGCCAACCTCTATGCCTTGCTGCGGCAAGGTTTTCCTGATGACCTCGACAGCGTGGCGGTGGAAACCGATGCAGGTCTGCGCTACAGCTGGCGCGACTTGGAGCGAGGCAGCGCGATGATGGCCAACTGGTTGCAAAGCCTGGCGTTGCCTGAGGGCTCACGCATCGCGGTACAAGCGGACAAATCGGTCGAGGCGCTGATGTTGTATTTGGCCACCTTGCGGGCAGGGCATGTGTTTTTGCCGCTGAACCCCGCCTACCAAAGCGCGGAAGTGGCTTACTTTGTCGGCAATGCCGAACCCGCGGTGGTGGTCTGTACACCGGCCCATTTCGGCTGGGTGAGCAAGATCGCTTTCCAAGCCGGCACGCGTTACGCCCTGACCTTGTCTGACCAGCGCAGCGGCAGCTTGCTTGACCGCGCGGCCCACCACAGCGACCAGCAAACACCGGTGCAGCGCGAACCGGGCGACTTGGCCGCGATTTTGTACACCAGCGGCACCACCGGGCGCAGCAAGGGCGCGATGCTCAGCCACGCCAACCTGGCCAGCAACGCCCAAGTGTTGCAGTCCTATTGGGGTTGGGTGAGGGGCGATGTGCTGCTCCACGCCTTGCCTATCTTCCATGTGCATGGCTTGTTCATCGCCATCCACGCGGCGCTCTTGAATGGCAGCAAGATGCTGTGGCATGCCAAGTTCGAGCCCCAGCGTGTCTTGGCCGATTTGCCGCGTGCCACGGTGTTCATGGGGGTACCCACTTTTTATACCCGCTTGCTGGGCCAGGCGGATTTGACCCCCGAGGTCTGCGCCCAGATGCGTTTGTTCATTTCGGGCTCGGCGCCGATGTTGGTGGACACTTTTCAAGCATGGCAGCAGCGCACGGGCCACACCGTGCTGGAGCGTTATGGCATGAGCGAGACCTTGATGCTCACCTCCAACCCCTGCAGCGCTGACGCCCGTCATGGGGGCAGCGCCGAGCGGGTGGGTGGCAGCGTGGGCTTTGCGCTGCCCGGCGTGGCGCTGCGTATCCACAATGCGCAAGGCCAAGCCGTGGCTTGGGGCGAAGTGGGCAGCATTCAGGTCAAAGGGCCGAATGTGTTTGGTGGTTACTGGCGCATGCCCGAGAAAACCGCGCAAGAATTCACCGCCGACGGGTTCTTCATCACGGGCGACATGGGCACGCTCGACGAGCGTGGCCATGTGCGGATCGTGGGGCGTAGCAAGGACTTGATCATCAGCGGCGGCTTGAATGTCTACCCGGTGGAAATCGAAGACGCCTTGAACCAATTGCCAGGTGTGTTGGAGAGCGCAGTGGTGGGTGTGCCGCACCCCGATTTCGGCGAGGTCGGGTATGCGTTTGTGCTGGCCAAGCCGGGCGCGAGCCTGGACCCGCAGGCCTTGCTCGGCCGTTTGAAGGCGCAGTTGGCAGGTTTCAAGGTGCCCAAGCAGTGTGAGGTGATCGAAGCCTTGCCGCGCAACGCCATGGGAAAAGTCCAAAAGAACCTGTTGCGGGAACTGGCGCTCAGTCGCTGACGCGCCGATTTGCTCGCCCGCCTCAAGCCTTGACGGCAAGCGCACTCAACGCTGAAGCATGCGCCCGGGGTTCATCAAGTTCAGCGGGTCCAGGGCCTGCTTCACGCTGCGCATCATCGCCAGCGCCACCGGGTCTTTGTAGTGGGGCAGGCTGTCTGCTTTGAGCAAACCGATGCCGTGCTCGGCGCTGATCGAACCGCCAAAGGACTTCACTGAATCAAACACCAGCTGGTTGACTTGAGCCTCATTCATGCGCAAAAACGCAGCTGCATCCATGCCCAAGGGGCACTGGACGTTGTAGTGCAAATTGCCGTCGCCCAGGTGCCCGAAGTTGACGACGCGCACGCCTGGCAAGGCTTGCGCGAGCAGCGCATCGGTCTGCGCCACAAAGCGGGGAATGGCCGACACGGGCAGGGCGATGTCGTGCTTGATGTTCAGGCCTTCTGCAGCCTGTGCCATGCTGATGTGCTCGCGCACATGCCACAGCTCGCGGGACTGGGCCAGGCTTTGCGCGACCACGGCATCACGGATGCAACCCTCGTTCAGCGCAGTCTCCAGCAGCCCTTCCAGCCGGGCTTGGGCATGGACTTCGTCTTCGGTGTCGCTCAACTCAAGCAGCACGCAGTAAGGCGCGTTTTGCCACAGGGGGGGGTGCAGTGTCGGAAAGTGTTTGGCGACCAAGCCCAAGGCCACTTGGCCCATGATTTCAAAACCGGTGAGGCCCGCAGCCAGCTGGCGCTGGGCCAAGCCGAGCAAGTCGACCGCTGCTTGAACCGTTGGCACCGCTGCCCAGGCGGTGCGCTGCGCGGCCGGCCGGGGAAACAACTTCAAGGTGGCGGCGGTGATGATGCCCAAGGTGCCTTCGCTGCCCACGAACAGGTTGCGCAAGTCATAACCCGTGTTGTCCTTGCGCAGACCGCTCAGGCCATGCCAGATCTGGCCTTGAGGGGTGACGACTTCGAGACCCAGGCACAGGTCACGGGCATTGCCGTAGCGCAGCACCTGGGTGCCGCCTGCGTTGCTCGCCAAGTTGCCGCCAATCGTGCAGCTCCCCTCGGAGGCCAAGCTCAGGGGCAGCAAGCAACCCGCTGCATCGGCGCTTTGTTGCAGACTTTGCAAGACACAACCGGCTTCCGCGGTCAAGGTCGCGTTGGCCGTGTCGATGGCGCGGACTTTGTTCAAACGCAGCAGGCTCAGCACGACTTCCAGGCCCGAAGCGTCAGGGGTTGAACCCATGACCAAACTGGTGTTGCCGCCTTGCGGCACGATCGGGGTGCGGTGGGCCACGCAGGCTTTGACGACCGCAGCCACCTCCTCGGCGCTGCCAGGGCGCACCACGCACTTGGCTTTGCCTTGGGTGCGGCCACGCCAGTCACGCTCATAGGCGCTGAGGTCTTGCCCGAACAACACATGCGGCTCGCCCACGGCTTGCTGCAAGGCGACGAGCAAGTCAGACACGGTCGTCCTTGGTTGACCCAGCTGAATCGGGCCTTGATGGCTCGGTGGTGGCGGCCAATGCCGCATTGCGCAGACGCAGCCGCACATGCATGGCGCAGGCGGTGAACAAGACCAAGCAGAGCAGGATTTCCAGGCCCGCATACGCACTGCTGGGCCAGGGGTCGCCATAGGCGCGGATCACACCTTCCATGAAATACAGCCACACCACCAAACTGACCCAGCGGTAGGTGTACATGCGGTTTTTCAGCAACCCCGCCAAAGGAAAGAACAAGGGCAAGGACTTGAGCACCAGCCAAGAGCCGCCGGGGCGCAAAGGTGCCAGCCACATCTCCCAAGCAAATGACAAGAGGATCAAGGCCAGCAGGCTGCCCACAGCCAGCCAACGGGTGACTTGGACATGGCGACGGGCGGATTCGGTCAGGGGGGGTGTCAATGGCATGATATGCGGATGATTGTCTCGTATCTCACCCAGGGCTTGGCGCGCTTGAGGGATTTCCCCTGGCGCATGGCCGCCCGCCGCTTGCGCGACCGCTTTGCCGACGACCGTTTGGGCCAAACCGCGGGTGCCTTGACCTTCACCACCACCATCGCATTGGTGCCGTTGATCACGGTCACTCTGGCAGTGGTGACGGCGTTCCCCCTGTTTGACCAGTTCCAAAATGTGTTGCAACGCTGGCTGATTGAAAGCCTCATACCGGAGAGTATTTCTCGGCAGGTGTTGGGCTACCTCACCCAATTCACCAGCAAAGCCAGTCGCTTGGGCTCCCTGGGCTTTGCGGCGCTTTTTTTCTCGTCGCTGGTCTTGGTGTTCACCATCGACCGCAGTTTGAATGCCATTTGGCGGGTCCAACGACCGCGCGCCTGGGGGCAACGCTTGTTGTTGTACTGGTCAGCCCTGACCCTGGGGCCGGTCTTGGTCACCGCCAGTTTGTTCACCATGGCCTCGGTCATCAGTTGGTCCGGAGGATCTTTGCGCAGCTTGGGGCCGGGCATGAAATTCGCGCTGGACCTGCTGCAGTTCAGCTTGCTGTGGGCGGTGATTGCCAACTTGTACCGGTTCGTGCCCAACACCCATGTGCCTTGGCATCAGGTGTTGGCTGGCAGTTTATTCACCACGGTCTTGCTGGAGTTGGCTCGCGGCCTGCTGACCCTGTATTTGGGGCAGATGTCGACTTTCTCGCTGGTCTATGGGGCATTTGCCACGGTGCCTATTTTGCTGGTTTGGATTTACATGACCTGGGTGATTGTGCTGCTGGGCGCCGTGCTCGTGGCGAGTTGGCCCAGCCTGATGATGGGCGCATTGCGTGACAACGACAGCCCGGGCTGGCATTTCCAACTGGCACTGGAAGCCTTGCGGCTTTTGCGGGATGCCCGTCAGCAAGACAGCCATGGCCTGGACAGCCAGACTTTGGCCAGCCGCCTGCAGGTCGATCCCTTGCAGCTCGAAGGTGTTTTAGAAACCCTGCAGATGCTCGATTGGGTGGGTTTGTTGAACGAAGAAACGCCAGAGCGGGCGCCTCGGTTTGTCCTGCTCGCCGACCTCAACCACACCTTGCTCGCCCCTTTGCTGGACCAGTTGTTGCTCCGCGAAGGGCCCAGCACCCAGGCCATTTCAGCCCGCTGGATGACTTGGCGTGTCAGCGACGCGCTTTGAAGCCAGTCAGGCTAAAAAGCGTTTGATCGCGTCCAGGGTTTCGTCGGGCGACTCGCTCATTTGGTGATGCCCATGGGGGATCATCACCACTTCCAGGCGTTGACCGCTGGCTTGGGCTTGGGCGATCAGGGCTTGCGCGTTTTTGGGCATGGTCATTTGGTCGTTGTCACCCAACACCATCATCACGGGGCAGGTGACGGCAGCCATGGCCTGCAAGCCTTGGTCATAGTCATTGCAGGCCTTGAACCCGGTGTGGAACAGATTCACTTGGGAATTGCTTGCCAAGACCCGTCGTCCCAAAGCCAAGCTCGCGCCAAACACCCATGACCCCGCGCCTGTGGGCGGCGCCAAGGTGGCGCGGGAAAACACATTGGTCATGTGCAGGGCTTTCGCGGGTTCGTTCAAGGCAGCGTCGAGCAATGCGGGCGAGACTTTCATCGGGTAGGCGGTCCCCACCATCACCAAGTGGCTGATGCGATCGCCCAGGTTGGCCGCGGTTTGCATGGCGATCAGCGAACCAAAACTGTGGCCAACCAAGGCAGCCTGTTGCACCCCTTGGGCATCGAGCAAGGCCTGGATGAACAAAGCGGCTTCTTGCACGCTGGCGGGCGGCGGCCCCGCGCTTTTGCAGTGACCGGGCAGGTCGATGGCCAAGACATTCCAGCCGTGGTGCGCCAGATAGCGGCTTTGCAGTGCCCAGACACTGTGGTCGCACAGCACGCCGTGGATCAGCACTGCCGTGGGTTGGGCCGGGTTGAAGTCTTTGCCGCCGGTGTAGGCGTAGCTGGCGTGGCCGTTGACGGTGATGTGCATCAGGGGCTCCTCAAGTGGCTTTCTCTGCGGCTTTCAGGGCCCGTTTCAAATCGTCGATCAAATCATCCGGGTCTTCCAGGCCGACCGACAAACGGATGGTGCCCGCGCCAATGCCGGCCTGCGCCAGGGCGTCGTCGCTCATGCGGAAATGCGTGGTGCTGGCCGGGTGGATGACCAGGGATTTGCTGTCGCCCACATTGGCCAGATGGCTGAATATCTTCAGCGCTTCAATGAAAGCGCGACCTTGTTGACGTGAACCTTGGATGTCAAAACTGAACACCGAACCCGCACCCCGAGCACCGCCTTTCAAGAGCCGGTTGGCCAAGGCATGGCTGGGGTGGCTGTCGATCAAGGGATGACCCACCCTGGACACCATCGGGTGTGCCGCCAAAAAAGCCACGATCTTCTCGGTGTTGGCCAAGTGGCGTTCCATGCGCAGCGGCAAGGTTTCCATGCCCTGCAAAATCAGCCAGGCTGAGTGGGGGCTCAGGCATGCGCCAAAGTCTCGCAAGCCTTCGCGACGTGCTCTCAGCAAAAACGCACCCACGGTGCTTTCTTCGGAGAACACCATGTTGTGAAAGCCTTCGTAGCGTTCGGTGAGTTCGGGGAATTTGCCGCTTTTTTCCCAATCGAAGCTGCCGCCATCCACCACCACACCGCCGATCACCGTGCCGTGACCACTCAAAAACTTGGTGGCTGAGTGGTAGACCAGATCCGCACCCAAGGACAAGGGCTGCATCAAATAAGGCGTGCTCAAGGTGGCATCTACCAAGAGGGGCACACCGTTGTCGTGCGCCAATTGCGAGATCAGGGGAATGTCGAGCACGTCCAAACCCGGGTTGCCCACGGTTTCGCCGAACAAGAGTTGGGTATTGGGGCGGATCGCTGCACGCCAAGCGTCCACATCGCCAGGATGGACAAACGTGGTTTCAATGCCAAAGCGACGCAAGGTGTAGTGCAACAGGTTGTGAGAGCCGCCATACAAGGCAGAGCTGGCCACGATGTGCGAACCCGCGCCCATCAGCGTGGCCACACTCAGGTGCAGCGCGGCTTGGCCGCTGGCCGTGGCAATCGCGCCGATGCCGCCTTCCAAGGCCGCGATGCGCTGCTCAAAGACAGCCGTGGTTGGGTTGCTGATGCGGCTGTAAACATGGCCAGCACGCTCTAGGTTGAAGAGCGCAGCGGCTTGGTCCGATGACTCGAACACGTACGAGGTGGTCAGGTGCAAAGGCACGGCACGGGCACCCGTGGTCGGGTCGGGCTGGCTGCCCGCGTGCAGCGCGAGCGTGTCGAAATGGGGATCGGCATAACCGGTCATGGCATCCTCGTTGTTCCTATGTGTTGAGCGCAGATTGTGGGCTATATTGGAATGCCAGCAGTGGCTGCCCATGCCAGTCTGCACCCACGGATTCCCAGGAGCATCCCATGATCGTCAGCGACATCCTTCGCACCAAAGGCACCACGCTTTACACCACCACACCGCTGACACCCTTGATCGACATGGTGAAAACCATGGCTGAGCACGACCTGGGCTCGATATTGGTGATGAACCAAGGGGAATTGGTGGGCATCCTGACCTTTCGCGAGGTGATCTTGGCCTTGAACGCCAACCACGGCAGCCTGGGACAAATCACAGTGCGCGATGCCATGGACCACCACCCGCTGACCTGCTCGCCAGACACCGAGCTCGACGAGGTGCGTCGCATGATGCTTGAGCGCCATGCCCGCTACCTGCCCGTGCTGAACGACCGCCAACTCATGGGTGTGGTGAGTTTTTACGATGTGGCCAAAGCCGTGGTGGACAGCCAAAACTTCGAGAACCAGATGCTCAAGGCCTATATCCGGGACTGGCCTGCGGAAGAAGAGGGCGCGAAGACACGCCAGTGAACCGCATGCTGGTCACCCAAAGCCCCTGTGTGGCCCGCGCCAAGGCGCGCACCGACTTGCAGGGATAATCCCTCGCATGAGCGGCAACACCTTCGGCACACTTTTCACCGTCACCAACTTTGGTGAATCCCACGGCCCGGCCATTGGCTGCGTGATTGACGGCTGCCCACCCGGCATGGCCTTGAGCGAGGCCGACATCCAGCACGACCTCGATCGCCGCCGCCCTGGCACCAGCCGCCATGTGACGCAGCGCCAAGAACCTGACCAGGTGCAAATCCTGAGCGGCGTTTACCAAGGCGTGACCACCGGCACCCCCATCGCCTTGCTGATCCAAAACACCGACCAACGCAGCCAAGACTATGGCGACATCCTGCAAACCTTTCGCCCGGGACACGCCGACTACACCTATTTGCAAAAGTACGGTGTGCGCGACCCACGCGGTGGTGGGCGTTCATCAGCGCGATTGACCGCACCCACGGTAGCGGCGGGAGCCGTCGCGAAAAAATGGTTGAAAGAAAAATTCGGCACCAGCTTCATCGGCTGCATGACCCAACTGGGTGAACACAGCATCGGTTTTGAAGACTGGTCGCATGTCCCCAACAACCCTTTTTATGCGCCCATCCAGGATGTCGCACACCTCGAGGCCTACATGGACGGCTTGCGCAAAGCGGGCGATTCCTGCGGTGCCCGCATCCGTGTGGTGGCCAAAGGCATGCCTGTCGGTTTGGGTCAGCCGATTTATGACCGACTCGATGCCGACATCGCCCACGCCATGATGGGTCTGAATGCGGTCAAGGGCATCGAGATGGGTGCCGGCTTTGCCAGCGTCGCGCAACGCGGCTCGACCCATGGCGACAGCCTCACGCCCGAAGGTTTCGCCAACAACAACGCAGGCGGTGTCTTGGGCGGCATCAGCACTGGCCAAGACCTGGAGGTGAGCATCGCCATCAAGCCCACCAGTTCCATCCTGACGCCGCGCGACAGCATTGACAGCGCAGGCTCGCCGGTGCAGGTGCAAACCAAGGGTCGCCACGATCCGTGTGTGGGCATCCGAGCCACGCCCATCGCCGAAGCCTTGCTGGCCTTGGTGGTGATGGACCATGCTTTGCGTCACCGGGCGCAATGTGGCGATGTCGTGATGCCACTCACGCCCATCCCTGGCCAACGCGGCGACTGAACCGATGACCACAGATGCTGCGCCGCAGGTCTCGCGGCGTCAATTGGTGCCCTTTGCCGCGCTCTCGGCCAGCTATTTCGCCCACATCGGGTTCTTCAATCCCTACCTGCCTTTGTGGCTCAAGCATTTGGGCCTGAGCTTGTGGATGATTGGTTTGCTCACCTCGATGCAAGCCCTGACCAGGGTGTTCGCGCCTTACCTCTGGGGCTGGCTGAGTGACCGCAGCGGTGAGCGTGTGCCGCTCATGCGTTGGTGCGCTGGCATGGCCTTGCTGTGCTCGCTGGGCTTGCTCCTGAGCGACGCGCCTTGGTGGCTGGCGCTGGTGCTGTTTTTGATGTTCACCCACACCAGTGCCATGATGCCCATGAGTGAAGCGGCGATGGCGCATTTGGTGAGTCACCAAGGTGCGCTGGATGTGCGCCGCTACGGCCGCATTCGTTTGTGGGGTTCGCTGGGCTTTTTGGTCACGGTGTTTGTGTCTGGCGCATGGTTTGAGGCGCATGGCATGGGTGACTTCACTTTGTGGACCGTGCTGACCCTGCTGGCCATCAACCTGAGTGTGTGGAACCTGCCAAATGTGCGCGAAGAGGCGCATCAGGACCAGGCGCAAGACGGCTTGGCCCACGTGCTGCGTCAACCGCCGACCCTGTGGTTTTTTGCCACCTTGTTTTTCCATGTGCTGTCGCATGTGGCGATCTACACGTTTTTGTCGCTATACCTGGACGAGCTCGGCTATGGCAAGGACATGATTGGCCTGCTGTGGGCCTTGTCGGTGGTGGTGGAAATCATCGGGTTTTTCACGCAAAGTCGCTGGTTGCATTGGCTCAGCCTGCCAGCATGGCTGTGTGTGTGCACGGGCGTGATGGCGGTGCGCATGGGGCTGACCGCTGGGTTTGGCCAACTGCTGTGGGTGCTGCTGCTGGCGCAAGGCCTGCATGTGTTCACTTTTGCGATCCAGCACACAGTGTGCATCGCCTGGTTGTCACAGCATTTCCCTGGGCGCTTGCGCGGTCGTGGTCAAGCCTTGTACGCGGTGATCGGCTATGGCTTGACTGGTGTCTTGGGTGCTTTGGGCGGCGCAGCACTCAGCACGCGCATGGGTTTGCAAACGGTTTTTTGGGTGGCCATGCCGATTGCCTTGCTCGGTTTGCTGAGCGCGTTCATGTTGCGTCGTTCAACCCAAAGCCATTCGCATAAACCCGCACTCGCATAGGCCTTCAGTTTGCCTTGGCCTCTCTTGTGAGGTGAGGTGAATGTTTGTACACCTCGGCACAGGAGGTGTGCCGTGTTCAAACCCCGCATCCTGATCGTGGAAGACCATCCCCTGATGGCGGATGCTTTGCGCGTGCATTTGCAAAACAACCTGCCAGAGACCGTGTGTGTGCAGGCCAATTGTCTGGCGCAAGGTTTCAGGTGCTTGCAAACACAGGGGCCGTTCGCCTTGGTCTTGCTCGATCTGAACCTGCCGGATTCGCAAGGCATCGCCACCCTGGACGCCTTTTGTGCAGTGCGTGCAGACGGACCCATGGTGGTGTTGACCGCCTTGGAGGACGAGGCGTTGGCACAGGCTTGTTTGGCCAACCAAGTGCCCTATCTGCGTAAATCGGTTTCTTCGTCGCAACTCATGGCTGAGTTGCTGGGGGTGTTGTCCGATGCCTTGCGACGATCTCGCAGCCTGGCGGCCCATGAGCCTGATGGTGACCCGATCAACCAGTTGTCCAAGCGCCAACGCCTGGTCTTGGCCAACTTGGCCCAGGGCAAGCGCCGTAGCGAGATCGCCGCGCTGCTGCAAATCAGCGAGAACACGGTGCGCAGCCATATGCATGAGATTTACCAACGCATGGGGGTGCAAAACCGCACCCAAGCCAGTACCCGATATGTGTTGTGGACCCAGCAACATGGCCCAGACCCGCAAGCATGAATGGGTTCAGTGGGCCAAGTGGCCACTGCTGGTTTGCCTGGTGTCATGGGGCCTGCTTGCCATGGGTCAACACCAAGGTATCCCCGCGCTATGGTCCCAATTGCGTGTGGTGGCAGACCCGCATGCCCATTTCTCGCCTGCCCAGGCCTGGACTCAATCCCAATCACCTGCAGCGACTTACCTGACCCAGCCTAACCAAGTGCTGGGCCAGGCCAACAGTCCACCCCATTGGGCGGCCTGGAGCGTTCATTTCAAACCCACCGATGCGCAAGTCTGGTGGTTGATTTTGCAGTCACCAACCCAGGACCACAGTGCACTTTGGGTCAAACGGGATGAAGGGGCTTGGCAAGCGCAAGCCGAGCTGGGTTCAGACGACGCACCATGGGGGCATGGACATTTGCTGCCCATGTGGGTGTTGGACAGCCAGGGTGCCAAGCGCATGGATGTGATGCTGCGCACCGAAGGCCCCAACAGGGTTCAGTTTCCCTTGCGCATGGAGACACCTGCGGCATTCATGGCGCATCACCAGCGACTGATGCTGGTCATGGGCGCTGTCTTGGCGGTTCCGCTGCTGGTGATGTTTTATGCCGTGAGTTTGGTCAGGCGATTGAAAAGTCTCAAGCTGCACTTGTTTTTGGGCATGGCATTGTGTGAGCTCGTGGCGGCGGCATGGATCAGTGGTTTGTTGAACTTGCTTTGGCCGGCATGGACCCGAAGTCAAACCGCTTGGCTGGGCACTGCGGCCTATTGGTTGTTGTTTGTCTTCAGTCTGCACCACGCCCGAGCGTTTTTACGCACCGCCCAAAACCATCCCCACATCCATCATGGCCTGGGCTGGGCAGCCTTGGCTTGGTGGTGCGTCGTGCCAGTCTGCGCCTTGTTCGCGCCCACAGGCTTGCGTACCCTGCTGCTCTATGGGGGCTCACTGCATGCCAGCGGCATGGTTGTCTTGGCGTGGCGGTGTTGGCGTGAACAACCCAGTGCTGCGCGCGCCTTGTTCGGGGGTGTCTGGTTGGTGTATTTGTCCTCGATGGCGGTTTACTGGGCATACCGCTGGTGGGAATGGCCCTTGTTCATCACCTTGGGTGTGCAGTTTGTGCAAGGTGCTTTGGTGTCGACCTTGTTGGGCTTATCCGTCTGTGTGCAGGTGATCGCAGAGCGTCAGGCTCTGCGGCAAAGCAACACCTTGTCGCAAGCTCGGCACCGCTGGTATGCCGCAGCCCACCATGACTTGTGGCAACCCTTGCAAAGCATCCAGCTCTATGCCAATGCCTTGATGACGGCCAGCGCATCACAACGGCCAGGCTTGGTCAACGGCATGCGTTTGGCGACCGCCTCGGTGGATGACTTCATGAACCAGCTGCGGGACTGGTCAAACGAGACACCAGACGGCATGTCCAAGCAGCCGCCTGTGGTGCAGGTGAATCTGGCGGACCTGCTGTCCCCTTTGGTGGAGGAGTTCCGACCCTTGGCATCGATGCGTCATGTGGTGTTGCGCAGCCATTGCCCGGCCATTGAAGTCATGGCACACCCGCCAGCGGTGCAGCGGATGGTTCGCAACCTGTTGTCCAATGCCTTGCAGTACACCCCGGCAGGTGGGCGCGTGTTGCTCGGCGTCAGGCGCGCTGGCCCATGGGCCTGGGTGCTTTGCTGGGACAACGGCATTGGCATGTCAGAGGCCCAGGCGCAGGTGTGTTTTGAGGCGTTCACCCGGGCCGATGTCGACCGAGGGTCTGCGCACCATTTGGGCTTGGGCCTGTTCAGTGTGAAACAGTTGGCAGCCCGACACCGCTTGCCCACCCGGCTGCAAAGCGAGCTGGGCAAGGGGACGGTGGTGGGTTTTGGCTTGCCCTTGCTGCCTCGGTAAGATGGCGCGCATTCACAACACCATGGAGTCAGTGACATGGCAGCCTATATCCTTGTCGATGGTTTGGTCACCGATGCTGAAAAGATGGAGCAGTACAAAGCCTTGGCCAAGCCCTTGGTCGAGTCGTTTGGTGGCGAATACCTGGCCCGCGGGGGGGCCATGAGCGTCAAAGAAAACCAGCGATGGACCCCCACCCGTTTGGTTTTGTTGAAATTTCCATCCGTGGCGCAGGCAGAGGCTTTTTATCACGCCCCCGCATACCAAGCGATTTTGCCGCTGAGTCAACAAGCTTCAGAAAGAACCTTGGTGATCTTGGAGGGGATGTGAGGACTTCAGTCGCGCGGCCTGAACAAAAACGCAATCTTGTTGGGCACGTTGCCGTTTTCATCACGGGGCAGCGAGCCGGTTTTTTCAACCGCATTCAGCACGGCTTGGTCCCAAGCGGCGTTGCCGCTGGAGACCGTCAACTTGGCGCCGATGATTTGACCTGACGGGCTGCAAGTGACCTCGACTTCGGCCGCAGGGTTGCCCACCACATTCAGCAACTGGGTGTCTGAAAACACGATGTTGGGTTTGACCTTGGCGCGCAACTTGCCCAAATAAGAGGCACTGGGGGCGGCGGCGTTGACTGCCTTGCCGGTGTCAGCAGGCGCACCCGTGGCATCTGCCAAGCCCCTCAAACGCTTCACCTCCTCTTGGTGACGTTGTTCGGCCTTTTGGGCTTGTTCTGCTTTTTGCTGGGCCAGTTGTTTGGCCTTCTCGGCTTTCTTGTCTTTGGCTTCCTTGAGCTTGGCTTCTCGTTTGGCCTTGGCTTCTTGCAAGGCCTTGTCCTTGGCTTCTTTTTGTTTTTGCTTGTCGATGGCTATTTGGGCCTGGGCACTGGGCTTGGGCGGTTCAACCGGGGCGGGCGGTGGTGGCGGTGGCTCAGGTTCGGGTTCTGGCGTGGGTTCTGGCACAGGCGTGGGCTTGACCTCTTCCGCCAAGGACTGGAGATCTTCCCCTTTGGCTGCCACGGGCTGTGGGATCGACGACCACAATTCGGCTTCCACACTCAGGTCCTGTGCTTGGTCCTGCCACCGCACCCCCCAGGTGAGTGCCAACACCAACAAGGCGTGCACGAACAATGCCAAGAACATGGCACGCCCACCCCCAGGGGGTGGTGGTGGGCCAAACTCAAGATGGGGTGCAGCCACGGTCAGACGCTCACTTCATTCACCCAGGGTCACTGACAAACCGACACGTTGCACGCCAGCGCGCTGCAACTGGTCCATCAGTTTGACCACGTTTTCGTAGGCAATTTTTTTGTCCGCACTGATCACCACGGGGGTGTTGGCATTGCCCGCTTGGAGTTGCAATGCGATCTTGGCCACCGTGTCCATGGTCGCATCCAGGCTGACATGGGTGCCTGCAGACTTGTCTGGCTTGCGAGACTTCACCACGATCTTGAGGCTTTTGTCGATTTCAATCGTGATCACTTGGTCAGGTACCGCGCTGGCCTTGCCCACACTGGGCACATCGATCACGCTGGGGGTCAGCAATGGGGCTGTGACCATGAAGATGATCAGCAGCACCAACATCACGTCAATGAACGGCACCATGTTGATGTCGCTCATGTTGCGGCGGGCGCCTCGGTTACGCATGGATGCAGTGGCCATGTTGCCTGCCTCGCTCAGCGTCCAGCGGCGGCTTGGGCGCCGACGTTGCGTTGCAAGATGTTGGAGAACTCTTCAATGAAGGTTTCGAGCTTGTTGGCCACCCGGTCGATGTCGCGGGAGAAGCGGTTGTAGGCCAACACCGCCGGAATCGCAGCAAACAAACCGATGGCGGTGGCGACCAAAGCTTCGGCAATGCCAGGAGCGACTTTGGCCAAGGTGACTTGTTGCAAGGAGGCCAAACCGGTGAATGCGTGCATGATGCCCCAGACGGTGCCAAACAAGCCGACATAGGGCGACACCGAACCGACAGAGGCCAGCATGGACAGGTTGGATTCAATCTCATCCATTTCGCGCTGCAAGCTGGCGCGCATGGCGCGTCTGGCACCGTCCATGAGCAAACCACTGTCGCTGATGCGTCGCTCGCGCAGTTTTTGGTATTCGCGCATGCCGCTGGCAAAAATGCGCTCCATCGGGCCTGCGAGCTTGGCGTTTTGCTGGGCAGCTGCAAACAATTCGTTGAGGCTTTTGCCCGACCAAAACTCACGCTCAAAGTCTTCGTTGAGGTTCTTGACCTCAGACAAGGACAGGATTTTGCGAAAAATAGCAGCCCAACTCAATACCGACACCGACAGCAGGATCAGCACCACCGCTTGCACCACCCAACTGGCGTTGAGTAACAGGTGGATGATTGAAAAGTCATTCATGACAAAAGCTCCAAAATTGAGGTGGGAATCCGTTCGGGTTTCAAGCTGACCGCCTGCACCCAACCAATGCGTATCGTGCCCTCGCACAACAGGGTTCGACGACCCTCGGCTTCCAAGCGCCAGGCTTGCTGGGCAATCACCAGGCTGGCGCGGCCCTTGTCTTGCAAAGCGGCGCTGACTTGCAGCAAGTCGTCAAGTTGAGCCGGTCGATGGTATTTCAATTGGGTCTCGCTCACGACAAACATACCGCCCGTGTCGTTTTTGAGTTGTTGTTGCTCCAGGCCCAAGTGCCGCAACCACTCGGTGCGGGCGCGCTCGAAAAACTTGAGGTAGTTGGCGTAGAAAACAATGCCGCCGGCATCGGTGTCTTCCCAATAGACCCGCACGGGGAATTCAAAACTCATGCAGCCTCCAGCAAATGACGCAAGCGATCGGCGGCCGCGTCCAAGTCAGGCAGTGAACTGGCCGTGGAGAAACGCACAAAGTCGCCTGGCGCGTGCACACCAAAGTCACGTCCTGGGGTGATGGCCACGTGGGCTTCACGCATGACATGCTCAGCGAAAGCCCAGCTGTCGCTCAAGCCCAGGCGCTTGCAGGCATCTCGGCAATCGGCCCAGGCGTAAAACGCCCCGTCAGGCATCACGGGCACGTTCAGGCCGATGGCGTTGAGTTGGGGGATGAAATGGTCACGCCTGGCTTTGAAGGCGCCGCGGCGTTCTTCATACAGGGCCAAGCTGTCGGTTTCAAAGCAGGCCAGGGCGGCGTGTTGGGCCACACTGCTGGCGCAAATGAACAGGTTTTGCGCCATGCGCTCGAGCACCGGCACCAAAGCGTCGGGAACCACCAACCAGCCCAAGCGCCAACCGGTCATGTTGAAGTATTTGGAAAAACTGTTGATGCTGATGAGCTGGTCGTCCAGTGCCAATGCGGTTTGACCATAGGCGCTTTCATAACTGAGGCCAAGGTAAATTTCGTCCACCAAAGTGATGCCGCCGCGCTGCCTGACCAGGTGGTGGATGCGGGCCAATTCAGCCGCAGCTATCGAGGTGCCTGTGGGGTTGGAGGGAGAAGCCAACAACACACCGCGGGTGCGGGCACCCCAATGGGCCTCAACCTGATCGGCACTCAGCTGAAAACGCTGCTCTGGGCCGGCGGGCAGCAGCACAGCCCGGCCTTCCGCCGCGCTCACGAAATGCCGGTTGCAGGGGTAGCTGGGGTCGGGCATCAACACCTCGTCACCGGCTTCAATCAGGGCCAGGCAAGCCAATTGCAAAGCGGCCGATGCCCCGGCAGTGACCACGATCCGCCTGGCAGGCACGTTCACCCCAAACCGCGAGGCGTACCAAGCACTGATGCGCTCTCGCAGTGCTTCCAGCCCCAGCGCGTTGGTGTATTGGGTGCGGCCATCGCGAATGGCTTTTTCAGCGGCGGCTTGCACCAGAGGTGGTGCGGTGAAATCGGGCTCGCCGATGTTCAAAAACAGCATGGGTTTGTCGCTGCCTTGCGCATCCAAGGCCACGGCTTGCGCGGCTTTGGCCATTTCCATCACGTAAAAAGGTTGGATGCGCTGGGCGCGTTGGGTCACACGCATGGGCGTTTCAGTCGGCCGCCTGATTGGCCGAGGTGGTCTGCGGGTTTTTCGCTGCCTGGTCGGCTTGCACTTCAAGGGCGCGCAGTTGTGGCGCCAAGCCGTTGAGCACCGCGTTCAC
This sequence comes from Bordetella parapertussis, assembly GCA_945890735.1. Classification (GTDB taxonomy): domain Bacteria; phylum Pseudomonadota; class Gammaproteobacteria; order Burkholderiales; family Burkholderiaceae_C; genus Limnohabitans. Next base: position 28,248 of record CAMDCZ010000013.1, read on the forward strand.
GTATTTGTGACCATCGGTGCCGCCAAAGGATTTCGCCAATTCAATGCATTCATTGATCACCACGCGCCATGGGATGTCAATGCAATGCTTCATCTCATACGCGCCAATCCACAGCACAGCGTGTTCGATCGGGGAGAGCTCAGCCATCTTGCGGTCCAGCAGTGGCAGGATCAAGGCGTCGAGCTCAGCGGCTTGGTCCGCACAGCCATGCAGCAAGGCATCGAAATGCACCGTGTCGGCTTTGTTGAAACCGCTCAACTCGCGGGTGAACAGGTCCACGTCTTCTGCGGGGTTCTTGCCCACCAGCACTTGGTAAAGGGCCTGCACCGCAAAGCCGCGTGCCTTGGTGCGGGCGGCTCTGGCGCTGGCTCGGCGCATGTCGCTGGTTTTGGCGGGGGCTGCAGGGGTATCGTGTTCGCTCATGACAGGCTTTGCAATAACAAGGCCATTTCAACCGCCACCCGCGCGGCGTCTCGGCCTTTGTCGGTTTGACGGGCAATGGCTTGTGCTTCGTTTTCGGTGGTGAGGATGGTGTTGGCGATCGGCAGGCCGTGGTCCAAGGCCAGCTGAGTGATGGCCGCGCCCGACTCGTTGGCCACCAGTTCAAAGTGGTAGGTTTCACCTCGGATGATGCAGCCCAAAGCAATCAGCGCGTCGAAATGTTGGCTTTGTGCCATGGCTTGCAACGCGATGGGCACCTCCAAGGCACCAGGCACTTGCACCAGGGTGATGTGGTCTGGCGAGACGTTCAGTGCGTGCAGTTCATCGGTGCAGGCCTTGGCCAAAGCGTTGGTGATACTGGGGTTAAAGCGGGCTTGAACAATGCCGATGCGCAATGCACTGCCGTCCAAGTCGGTTCGGGTCGCGCTCAGGTCGGGGTGGTGCATGTCAATCCTTGGAGACGTAGCCGGTGATTTCCAGGCCATAACCGGTCATGCTGGGCATGCGCCGGGGGTTGCCCATGAGGCGCATTTTGTGCACCCCACAGTCGCGCAAAATTTGGGCACCCACACCGTAGCTGCGCAAATCCATGCGGCCACGCTCTGGGCCATGGGCCGAACGTGCCGTGCCGTCAAACTGCGACAGCAGTTGTTCACCGCTTTCGCCGCAGTTGAGCAAGACCACCACGCCCGTGCCTTCTTTGGCGATGCGTTGCAAGGTGGCATCCAAACCCCAGGAATGCATGACCCGTTGCGGCTCCAAGGCGTCAAGCACCGACAGCGGTTCGTGCACACGCGCCAGCACCTCGGTTTGCGCCCCCCAGTGGCCCTTGACCAGCGCCAGGTGCACGTCGCCACTGGTCATGTCTTTATAGGCATTGGCGGTGAATTCGCCATGTGCCGTCAACAGCGGGCGCGAACCCACTTTGTGGACCAGGGATTCGTTTTTGCTGCGGTAGGCGATCAAGTCGGCGATGGTGCCGATCTTCAAGCCGTGGGTGGCGGCAAAGATTTGCAGGTCTGGCAAACGCGCCATGCTGCCGTCGTCTTTCATGATTTCGCAAATCACCGATGAGGGCGAACAACCCGCCATGGCCGCCAGGTCGCAGCCTGCCTCGGTGTGGCCTGCACGCATGAGCACGCCGCCTTTGACCGCTTGCAAGGGGAACACGTGGCCGGGTTGCACCAAGTCAGTGGCTTGGGTGTCTTTGGCCACCGCCACTTCGATGGTGCGGGCCCGGTCAGCGGCTGAGATGCCCGTGGTCACGCCCACGGCGGCTTCGATCGACACGGTGAATGCGGTGCTGTAGACCGTGCCGTTTTGCGCGGCCATGGGTGGGAGTTTCAAAAACTCGCAGCGCTCGCGGGTGAGGGTCAGGCAAATCAGGCCTCGGCCAAAGCGGGCCATGAAATTGATCGCCTCCGGCGTCACATGGTCAGCGGCCAAGACCAAATCGCCTTCATTCTCGCGGTCTTCCTCATCGACCAAGATGACCATGCGGCCCGCTTTCATCTCGGCCACGATGTCTTCGACCGGCGAAATACCCACAGGCGAGGTGGCGTTGGCTGCGATGGTCATCAGGAGGCTTTCAAATGGGGTTGACCGGCTTGGGCTGTCAAGCTCAACATGCGCTCGACATACCGCGCCACGGTGTCGATTTCCAGGTTCACGACGCTGCCGGGTTTCAGGCTGCCCAATGCGGTGTTTTGCACGGTGTGTGGGATCAGGTTGATGTCGACCAAACAACCTGTTGGCGTGTCTGCGATCTGGTTGACCGTGAGGCTCACGCCGTTGACCGTGATCGAGCCTTTGTAGGCCAGGTACTTGGCCAAGGCGGGTGGGGCCAAGACTTGCAGCAACCAACTTTCTCCGATGTGGTGAAACTGGTTGACACTGCCCACGCCGTCCACATGGCCGGAGACGATGTGCCCGCCCAAGCGGTCTTGGGGGCGCAGGGCTTTTTCCAGGTTCAGTGGGGTGCCGACTTGGTTGAGTTCGGCGGTCTTGTCCAGGGATTCGGCAGAAATGTCGATGGAGAAGACATGGCGGGCGGCATCAAAAGCAATGACCGTCATGCAAGCGCCGTTGAGGGCGATGCTGTCACCCAGACCGACATCGTCCAGGTAATGCGCAGGTGTGCTGATCTCAAGGCGTTTGCCATGATCCAAAGAGCGACCCAGGTCGTGGACGGCGGCGATGCGCCCCACGCCGGTGATGATTCCGGTGAACATGCCGGTATTTTCGCAGATCAGCGCAGGGGTCGCGCCAGGAGCCGTAAATCAGGCCCCACGGCGGTGTGGCTGATCCACACCCAAGGCTGTTTTTGGTCCAGCGAAGCCAAAGCGGGCAGGGCGGCCATGGGCTGGCCGGGCCCAAGCAGCACAGGTGCCAGATAGAGCAACAGTTCATCCACCAGACCTGCATTCAAGAGTGAGCCGTTGAGTTTGTGACCTGCCTCGATATGCACCTCGTTGTAGGCCCGTTGGCCCATGTCGCGGCACAGGGCTGCCAGGTCTACTTTGTCTCCTGGGCCTGGGAGGCACACCACGTCGGCCCCCTTTGACTTCAAAGCCGCTTCGCGCTCGGGGTGACGCTCTGCGTGGTAGATGACCACGGGGCGGTTGACATCCCAGAGCCGGGCGTTCAAAGGGGTTTGCAAGCGTGAGTCCACCAACAACAAGTGCGGTTGGCGTGGGGTGGATATGCCGCGGACATTCAGCAAGGGGTTGTCTTCCAGCACCGTGCCAATGCCAGTCAAGACCGCACAAGCACGGGCTCGCCACTGGTGTCCGTCCAAGCGAGCCGCCTCGCCGGTGATCCATTGGCTTTGGCCGTTGGGCAGCGCGGTTTGGCCATCCAGCGATTGGGCGGATTTCATGCGCAGCCAAGGTGTGCCCTGTTGCATGCGCTTGAAAAACCCGATGTTGAGGGCTTGGCTTTGGGCAGCCATCAAGCCCAGCTCAACGGAGATGCCCGCGGCCCGCAACTTGGCCAGTCCTTGGCCCGCGACTTGCGGGTTGGGGTCTTCAAGGCTGGTCACCACGCGGGCAATGCCTGCGTTGATCAGGGCGTCACAGCACGGCCCGGTGCGGCCATGGTGGCTGCAGGGCTCCAAAGTGACATAGGCCGTGGCACCCCGCAGGTCGTGTCCTGCGGCTTGCGCGGCTCGCATGGCCACCACCTCGGCGTGCGCTTGGCCCGCAGCCTGGGTATGGCCTTGGCCCAAGACACGCCCGTCGGGGCTGGTGATGACGCAGCCCACGCGGGGGTTGGGCGAGGTGATGAACATCGCTTGCTCGGCCAGCGCCAGTGCTTGGGCCATGTGCGAGGTGTCTTGAGGGGAAAACGGCATGGCTTGGATTATGGTGGGAGCTCAGATCCCCCAGCACTTGGCAGCTGTGAGGGTCGCGTTGACCACCCCGCGCTCGCCATGGGCGCTCAAGGTCAGGCTGCCACAGGCATCGGCAGTCTGTGCGCCCACCGGTGTGGCTCGCAGGACAAAAGTGCTGCCATCGCTGGTCACGCTCAATCGGTAACGCATGTCTGGGCTGTGCCAAACCGCATCTGGCAAGCTCAGCGGGTAGGCGCCATGGCGGTTGAATGATCGCTCCATCCAGTGCGCAGACTGGAGCAAGGCCAGTTTGGCCAAGCTGCGTTGGCTGCGCTGGTGTGTTTGCTCAAAGCGGGGCATGGCCAAGCTGCTGAGCACGCCGATGATGGCCAGCACGGTCAACAGTTCGAGCAAGGTGAAGCCGGGTGTAGGCGGGTGGTTCATCAGGGAGCCAATGCCAGCAAGCGTTTGAAACCCTGCAAGGACATGGGTTGTTGCAACGAGGGCGGGTGCGCGGCGCTGGGATGCCAGACGGCTTGCCAACCCACCGCTTGGCCTTGCGCATTGATCGCCAAAGCAGTGAGTCGGTAGACCCACCCGGGTTGCGCGCTGGGCGAGGACGGGGGAACAGGCCAAACCTCTGCCCAACTGACCGCTTGCACACCATCGAGCTGGCTCACGCTGTATGCGTCTGGCCATTGGCCGCGCCATTGGCTCACGGTGTGGCGCTTGCCGGGCAGGGGCTGGCATGCCTTTGGCGCACAGCTTTGGCCTTGCAACTGGTCGGCGGTTGTCAGCAACACGGTGAGTGCATGCTGCTGCAGTTGCCAGCGCTTGTCGGCGCTGCGACCCAAGCCCTCGGCCAGCGCCAGGCTTCGCCATTGCGCCAGCAGCAAGACACTGCACAAAGCCGACAATGCCATGACCGTTGGCAATGCCATGCCTTGTTGTCTGGTTTGGCTGACGCTGGATGTCATGGGTGGTGAAACAGGCTGGCGACACCTCGCCAAGCCACCGCCTTGCTCAAGCTGGATGAGCCGCCACAAGGCTCGGACAAAGGCGCAGTGAGACTGGCCTGTGGCTTGTTTTCGACACACACCTGAATCCCGCGCACCGCTTGCCAGTCGGTAACCTGGGCTGCGCTTCGCCACTGCATCAGGCTGGGGGTTCCTGGCAGTGTCTGGGCGTACAAGAAATGCAAGCTTTGGATGCCATCCACCAAGGCTTGGTAACTGGCGTTGTCTCGCAGGCTGTCTTTGCAGGTGAGCTCGTGTTTGGCGCTGCGTTTGAAGTCGTCTTTCAGCCAGTCACCCACCGAGGCTTGATGACCTTGACAGTCGATGGGGGTGAGGCTGCGCCAATGCAGCAAACCCAATTGCTTGTCGTTGCCTGCCAAGGACAGCTGTGTGGTTGTCAACCAGGCCTGAGACTGGCTGTTGATCTGTAATTCAGGCGCACCTGCGCGGTGAACCCGTTCTCGCAACAGACCCAACACCGTGTTGAGTCGGTTGTGCAAGTCAGCTTGCAAACGCATGTGCGCATGACTGGCCTGTACCCAGGCAAAAACAGCGAAAGCCACCATCAACACCAAGCTGCACAGCAGCATCCCCAACATGCTTTGCACCAGGGTCTGGCCTGCTTCACGAGAAGGCTTCAAGGTCGCCATGTGCTTTCCCAGCAACGCCATTGCGCAGGGCAATCGGACAGGGCTTGAGCGGGCTGGGTGTTGGCCGCGTCAGCCACTGGCCATTGGAGTTGCACACGCACTTGAGGCGCTGGCATGGCAGTGGTGCTGACCCGCACCTGTGCGCCTGGTATGCGCCCTTGAACCTCCCGCCACCAAGCGCCGATGTCTGCTTGCGCCCATTCAGCGCCATTGCAGGCCATGCTGTGGCAATCAGGGGCTGAGGGCGCGGTGTTGCCTTGCCATTGGTAGTGCATCCACCCCTGGGGATTGACCTGCATGCGGTGCCACAGGTCTTGCGCCAATTCGACCGCGTTGTGGGTGGCCAAGGCATCCCTTTGCGCTTGCAGGGCTTGGAACTGCCCGAACAGCAAGCCCAAGGCGAGCAAATTGAGGACCATCAAGGCTGCCATGGCTTCCAGCATGGAAAAGCCTGCTGGCGCGCCTGCCCACCAAGCGCGGGTCTGTGTTGCATGGGGCAGGGTGTTCATGCGCAACCCGCCGCAGACACGACACGCATGCGGCCGGTGGTGTTGATGCAAATGCTGCGCACCACGGGCGGTGTGCCCTTGCCTTGAATCACCACCCGCAAACCCCCGGCGACCGCTTCGCCGTGGGCATTGACCAGCAGCCAGTCTTGGGGAGGATGGAGTTGGACGGCTACCTCGCCAGCCAACGCCTGGGTGAGCAAGGCTGGTGCCGCCGCCGGCGCAGGCATGTGCAAAGCCCACCCACACCGCCAGTCGCCCTGACCCGCCGGCGGGCTGGCGCAGGTAGCCAGACGCTGCAATTGCAGCGCTTGCCCCCGACGCAGCGCCTGCAGCCTGGCGGTTTGCAAGTCCCCCAGCCAGGCTTGCACCACGGTCTCTACCCGCAGACGCCACAGCCAGTGTTGCAAAGCGGGTGCCGCCCAGCCGGTGGCGATGCCGAGCAAACCCAGGACCAGACACAGCTCGACCAAGCTGAAGCCTGACTGGCATGGCGAGGGGGACAAGAAAAATGGCAGCCTGTTCATGGCTGCCATCATCAGGCGATCTCGCGTTGACTGGGTGTGCGCTGGTTACTTCAAATCGCGTGCGTTGTTGACGAGCCTAGCGCCTGAATTCGTCCACCAGGGTTTTGAATTCATCCACATCTTCGAAGCTGCGGTAAACACTGGCAAACCGCACATACGCGACTTTGTCGAGTTTTTTCAGCTCACGCATGACCAGTTCACCAATGCGGGTGGAGGCCACTTCGCGCTGCCCCAAGGTGAGCAGTTTGTCTTCGATCCGTTCAATGGCCAAGTCCACCTGTTCGGTGCTGACTGGTCGTTTGCGCAGCGCCAAGTTGAGCGAGTCGATCAGTTTTTGGCGGTTGTATTCAATGCGTCTGCCGTCTTTTTTGACCACAGCCGGGTAACTGACATCGGGCCGTTCATAGGTGGTGAAACGCTTTTCGCAATGGCCGCAAGAGCGCCTGCGGCGAACCGAGTCCCCCTCTTCGGACATGCGGGTCTCCATCACCTGGGTTTCCACATGACCGCAGAAAGGGCATTTCATGGCGCTTAACCGTAAACAGGAAAGCGGCTGGTCAGGGCATGCACCTTGGCACGCACGGCAGCGATGTGGGCTTCATCGTGCGGGTTGTCCAACACATCGGCAATCAGATGGGCCGTGGCGCGGGCCTCCTCGTCCTTGAAGCCGCGGGTGGTCATGGCAGGGGTGCCAATGCGCACCCCACTGGTGACCATGGGTTTTTCGGGGTCGTTGGGAATGGCGTTTTTGTTGATGGTCATGTGGGCATGGCCCAGGGCGGCTTCAGCCGCTTTGCCCGTGATGTTTTTCGAGCGCAGGTCAACCAGCATCACATGGCTCTGGGTGCCGCCACTGACGATGCGCAAACCACGTTCGGTGAGCGTCTTGGCCACGATGTCTGCGTTTTTCAACACCTGCTGTTGGTAGGCCTTGAAGCCAGGATCGAGCGCTTCTTTGAAGGCCACTGCCTTGGCCGCGATCACGTGCATCAGTGGCCCGCCTTGAAGGCCGGGGAAAACGGCGCTGTTGATGGCTTTTTCGTGTTCGGCCTTCATCAAGATGATGCCGCCACGTGGGCCGCGCAAGCTTTTGTGCGTGGTGGAGGTGACCACATCGGCATGCGGCACGGGATTGGGGTAGACGCCGGCGGCGATCAGGCCAGCGTAATGCGCCATGTCCACCAGGAAGATGGCGCCGATCTCTTTGGCCACCTTGGCAAAGCGTGCAAAGTCGATATGCAAGCTGTAGGCCGATGCGCCTGCAATGATCAGCTTGGGTTTGGTGGCACGGGCCTTGGCTTCCATGGCGTCGTAATCGATTTCTTCTTTGGCGTTCAAGCCGTAGCTCTCCACCTTGAACCATTTGCCCGACAAATTGAGCGGCATGCCGTGGGTCAGGTGCCCGCCTTCTGCCAGGCTCATGCCCATGATGGTGTCGCCCGGTTGCAAGAAGGCCAAAAACACGGCCTGGTTGGCGGAGGCGCCGCAGTGGGGTTGGACATTGGCTGCTGCTGCGCCAAAAAGTTGTTTGACCCGGTCAATTGCCAATTGCTCGGCCACATCCACGTTTTCGCAGCCTCCGTAATAACGCTTGCTGGGATAGCCTTCGGCGTATTTGTTGGTCAGTTGGGAGCCTTGGGCTTGCATGACCGCAGGGGAGGCATAGTTTTCGCTGGCGATCAGCTCGATGTGGTGCTCTTGACGGGCGTTTTCAGCCTGGATGGCGGCCCAAAGCTCGGGGTCGGTTTGGGCAACCAGGTGTGCGTGTGAATACATGAACCAGCTCCAAAAAAAGAAAATCAGGGTGTCGTTGTGGTGGGAGAGTCGGTGGCGCCTGGGCGTTGACCGGTTGCAACTTCTTGCAAACGCTGTTGTTCAGCCAATACTTTGACGATGTAGCCACCGTCCTCGCCACTGATGGCTGCGCCGACGTATTGGCGCAGACCCGCTTCGAGCGAGCCATGGCGGTCGATGGCTTCGCGCAGCACTTGCGCACCCACATGCAAGTTGGTGACCGGGTCAAAGGCAGCGAAATCGCCACCATAGTTTTCGTACTTTTCGGTATGCACATTGGTGCGAACCTGCATCAGCCCTTGCGCGCCCACGGTGCTTTGGGCAAACGGGTTGAAGCTCGATTCAATCGCCATGACCGCCAACAACAGTGTGGGGTCAAGTTTGTATTTGGGTGCCATGTCATAGGCCTCAGCCACCAATGCACTCAGAGGCTCGGGAGCGACGCGGTATTTGCGGCTGAGCCAAAAGACCATGTTGGCTTGCTCTTTGGTCAGGTCTTCGGGGGAGGCTGCGGTGGCACGGTCTATCGCTTCACTGCTGTCGGTGCTGAAGCCAAAGTCCAAACCATGTCGCGTTTGCAACCAATCGATCAACTGGACTTCAGCGGAAGAGCGCAAATCGGGCTTGGCATTGAAGATGATCAAAAAACAAAAAACCGCCAGCCCCAAAAACGCCAAGCCACTGTGGGTGATTAAAAAGAACCCCTGACCCACATCGGACATGAAGACCCGCAGGCTCAGCAGGATGGTTTGTAAAACTTTCATACAGTTATTTTAGACCTTCACCCCATGCGCCCTGTCACAATAGGCGCTTTTCCCCAGCCCTCGGGCCTAACCTTCTGATTCGAACCGCCGTGAACACCCCTTCTTCCAGCGCACATGACGCATCCACTTTGGACACCTTGACCGGTGGCGCATTGACTGCTCCCACCTCTGGCGAACGCACGGCCCGCTTGCGTGAGTGGATGGCCACCGAGCCCAGCATCGATCTGCTGCAGCAGGTTTTCAAAGAGATGAGCGCCCGTGACAAGGGTGCGGCCAAGCCTTTGCGTGAAAAATTGGATGAACTGCGCCGCATTCATCACCAAGACGCTTTGGCACAGGAGTGGGCGCAAAAGGCCCAGCACTTGTTGGACACCACGCGACTGAATTTGGCCGACGCCATGGCCTGGTCCAGGGATGCCGCGAAAGCCGGTGCGCCTTTGTCGCGCGAGCCCTTGGCCAGTTTGCGCGTGGCTTTGGCTGAACGGGTCAAGCACATCGAAGACCTCGAGCACCGTGCTCAGGTGCTGCGTGAATCTGCCGTTTTATTGGCCCAGCGCATTGAAGTGTTGTCCACCAAGCCTTGGCCGGAAGCTGTTGATGTTCAAGGCAGTTTGGCAGCCGATTTGCAGCGTTTGCAATCGGAATGGGCCACGCTCACCCAGGATGCGCATTGGCGCAGCGTGGACGCCAAATACCCGATCAGCGTGAATGAAAGTGCACAACACATTCAAGTGGTCTGGGATGCGTTTTCGGCGGCCTTGACACAAACCCAAGCTGCCGCGCAGGACGCCAGCTTGCCCCTGCCGGCGGTGCCTGCATGGGCTGACCAGTTGAAAGTGTTGCGCGGCGAAGCCCCGCCAGCGCCTGCCCCTGCCAAGCCCGTCAAGCCCAAGGCAGAGCCGGTTGTGCATGCACAAGACCCACAAGCCGTGGCCGCCGCCAAAGCACTGGCTGCCGAGCAACGCCGGTTGGCGGACAGCGTGCGCCATGAATTGGTGGCCAAAGCCGAGGCCTTGACCAGGGCTGTGGTGCCAGTGGGTGTCACCGAGCCCGCCACTGAGCTTGAAGCAGCCGCCCCCCCTGAACCCGCCACCGTGTGGGAGCCAACCATGCAAGGTCGGAAACTGCAGGACAGCCTGCGCCAACTGCGTGCAGATTGGAAGCAAGCTGACCAAGGTGTGCAGCCCAACCATGCGTTGTGGAAGCGCTTTGACCAGGCTTGCAACCGCGCTTATCCGTTTGTGCAAAGTTGGTTGGAAAAGGCCAAAGCTGAATCCTCAGCACACCGTGAGCAACGGGTGGCTTTGTTGGCGGAGGTGGTTGCCTGGACCCAAGCACATGCTGGCGACACCGATTGGAAAAAACAAGCCCGCGAGTTGCATCAGTTTTCTGAGCGTTGGCGCAACAGCGGCCACCTGAGTGAAAAACTGTTTGCTGAAATGCAAGCCCAATGGAAGTCAGCGATGCAAGCTGCCCATGGCGCTTTGGAGAAAGCACAGTCCGACAGCGTGGCCTTGCGCCGTGCCATGGTGGAAGAAGCCAAGCAGTTGAGCGCGGCCCCCTCATTGCGCATCGACGCGGTCAAGGCCTTGCAACAACGCTGGCAAGTCGAGTCCCAAGCCGTGCCGATCGACCGCAAGTTGGCCCAAAAACTGTGGGATGCTTTCCGCCAACCGCTGGACGAAGCGTTTCAGCGCAAGACCCAAGAGCGGGCTGCACCCCAAGCCACACAAGCTTTGTCCGCCCACGACAAAGTGGTGCTGGAAGCCTCACAGGCCTTGGAAAAAGCCATCGCCCAAGGCGACGCGGGCCCGATTCGCCAGGCCATGCAAGCCTTGAACGAAGCGATGCAAGGGCGAGTGGCTGCCGCCCCGCCTGCACCTGCGGTTACGGACGCACCTGCGGTTGCGGACGCACCTGCGGTTGTGGACGCACCTGCGGTTGTGGACGCACCTGCGCCCAAACCACCTGAGCCGCCTAAAAAAGTCGTGGCGGTGCGTGGGGACGACCGACCCGGACAAAAGAAAACGGAGCCTGCGCCCGCTGGTCGTTTTGGTGACAAACCCGGCGCCAGGCGTGATCAGCGTGACGGCCCCGGTGTCCGGCGCGGCGCAGATGCCCCGCGTGGACGCGACCGCGAAACCTTTGAGCCCCGTGGTCCTCGTTTGGGTGACGCCGCTTTCCGAGCACAGCGCCATGCCCTGGAGCAAGCCGACCTTGCCTTGCGTCGCCTGGCCATGCAGGCGCACGGTGAAACCCTGGTGCACCTGCTGTCTGCTTGGGAGACCCGTCAAGTGGCACAACTTCCCCCAGTCAAAGAGCTGGGCAGTCGAATCACACCGGCACAGCGACAAGCCTGGGTGCAAGCCTTGCAGTCAGATCCCCAAGGCAATGCCGACACCGCATTGCTGCGTTTGGAAATGGCGGCAGAAGTGCCTACACCGGCCAGCCACGCGGACGCCCGTCGTGCCTTGCAGTTGCAGTTGCTGACCAAGCGACATGAAGCCGCGCCAGCGCAGACCTGGCCCCAAGACATGGCGGTGGTGCTGTCAGCACCTCACCAAGCCGAAGCAGCGCAGCGTGTGCAGGCCGCATTGAAGGCCTTGCTCAAGCGTTAGGCCGCGGGCAGTTCTATGCGTTGGAAGCCGATCTCGGTTTCCCAGCGCAAAGCTTGCAGTCGAGGCGGTGTGGCATCGCCGTCCCAATCGCTCAGAACCCAGCGCTGTTTGCCTTGACCCAAGTCGTGGCAGGCAGGTTGGTGGGTATGCCCATGCACCATCCAGTGGGTTTGGGTGTCTGCCATCCATGCCAGGGTGGCCGATGGGTCCAAGTCCACCCAAGGCTGTGACAAGGCTTTGCGAGCTTCGCTTTGTGCCCGCAGGCTGCGTGCCACATCGATGCGCGTCGCCAATGGCTGCGCCAAAAAAGTGCTTTGCCATGCCTGACTCCGCACCTGCTGTCGAAACTGCTGGTAATCGGTGTCTGCCACGCACAGTTCATCGCCATGGCTGAGCAGGCCGCTGCCGAGGCTGGTATGCAGCACACACGGGTCACAAAGCGGCTGCATGCCGCTTTCGGCCAGGGCTTGCGCACCCAACAAAAAATCGCGGTTGCCTGCTATCCAATGGATGGGCATACGCTGGCTGGTTTGCCGAATCAGCTGGAGGCAAGATCGCTCAAACGCACCTTCAGGCTGGTCGAGCAAGTCGTCACCGACCCAGACCTCAAACAAGTCGCCTAGGATGAACAAGGCATCGGCTTGCAACTGATGCAGGTATTGCGACCATGTTTGAAAGGTGGCCGCTTGCGATTGCTGCAAATGCAGGTCAGAGATGAACTCCATGCGAGACCAGCGTCGACCATCCACCTGGTGGGCAGGCGAAGGCACGGGCGCTGAGGGCAGCAAACGCATGCCAGTCAATCAGAGCAGCACAGCTTTGGTGACCACCACGTCGTCTTTGGGCACATCGTCATGAAAGCCGCGGCGACCAGTCTCGACTTTGCAAATCGCATCCACCACCTCGGTGCCAGAGATGACTTTGCCAAATACCGCATAGCCCCAGCCGGAGGCAGTGGGCGCAGAGTGGTTGAGAAAACCGTTGTCTTTCACATTGATGAAAAACTGGGCAGTGGCAGAGTGGGGGTCGTTGGTGCGGGCCATGGCGACCGTGTAGCAGTCGTTTGTCAGGCCATTGTTGGCTTCGTTGTCGATTTTGCTGCCGACTTTTTTCTCTTTCATGCCGGGCGACATGCCGCCACCTTGGACCATGAAGCCTGGGATCACACGGTGAAAAATCGTGTCGTCGTAGTGACCATTTTCAACATAGGCCACAAAGTTCGCCACGGTTTGAGGGGCTTTTTCGGCATCGAGCTCGAGCGTGATCACACCCATGTCTTGGATGTGCAATTCAATTTGGGGGTTGGACATGGTCATTTCACCAAAGTTGCGGATTGGATGACCACCTGTGTTTGGGGCACATCGGTGGGGAAGGGGCCGCCAGGGCCGGTGGGGGTTTGTTTGATCTTGTTGATAACGTCCATGCCAGACACCACTTTGCCAAAGGCCACATAGCCCCAGCCTTGGCCAGAGGGCGCTTGGTGGTCCAAAAAGTCGTTGTCTTTCACGTTGATGAAAAACTGCGCGCTGGCTGAATGCGGGTTGTTGGTGCGGGCCATGGCGAGCGTGCCCACGGTGTTGCGCAGGCCACCCTTGGCCTTGACCTCGGCGCCTTCATGTTTGATCGGGGCTTTGGTGGCTTTCTCTTGGTACTTGGCGTCGTAGCCGCCACCTTGGATCATGAAGTTGTTGATCACTCGGTGAAACACCGTGCCGCTGTAATGGCCACTTTTGACATAGCCCAAAAAGTTTTCCACGGTGTTGGGCGCGGTGTCTGCGGCGAGTTCGACCACGAAGTCGCCAGCGGAGGTGACAAATTTCACTTGGGGATTGGCAGGCGCTTGGGCATGCAAGCCCGCGCTGAGGCTGAGCAAAAGGGCCATCAGGCCGCGACGAGTGAATGTGTTCATGGTGATGTGAGGGTGAGTTGTAAAACAGGTTGAAGGGCAGAGAGTTTCATGGCCAAGCTGCTGGCGTTGCCACCAGTTTCTTGGGATTTGAGAAAGGACCGCTTGGCCAGGTGCAGCAGCACATCACCGAGGTTTTCGTGGGCGATGGCGTAGGACGGGTTGTTGCGCAAAGCCTGGACAAAAGCCTGTTGGGCTTCGTCAATTTTGCCGCGCGCTGCCAGCATGACCCCCAGGTTGTTTTGCACCTCGGGCAACTCTGGGTAGTCTTGGGAGAGTTGCACGTAAACGTCAAAAGCCTCGTCATGGCGTTCGAGTTGCTGCAGCAATCGGGCACGCCAAAACCGCATTTGCGGGTCACGTGGTTGGTTTTCCAAGTAGGCATCGATTTGCCACATGGCGTTTGTCCAATTGCGCTGCACCAGGCTTTTCTGCACCTCGTCGTGTGGTGTCCCTTTGAAATTTTGGGCGGTTGAGGTTTGCGCCTGTGCAGGGACGAAACCCCACAAGACTGCCACGCCCAGTGCACAGACGGCGTGACGCCAGTCAAACAGTTTGCCAAACGAAAAAAAGGACATGCGCATTCAGGTAAGAACGTCATCCCAAGGGAGTCAGGATGCAAAAAGAGATCGTCTATATATACTGAGCCCATTGTAGTAGAGAGACCTGACGCGCCCTGTTGCGTTTTTTGGCATTCAACCCACACCATGACCCTGCGCATCCACAACACGCTCACCCGTGCATTGCAAGCTTTTGCGCCTTTGCAAGCTGGGCATGTCCGCATGTATGTGTGCGGCATGACGGTCTATGACTTTTGTCACATTGGCCACGCCAGGTCCATGGTGGCCTTTGACGTGGTGCAACGCTGGCTCAAGCAATCGGGCTACCGGGTCACCTACGTGCGCAACATCACCGACATTGACGACAAAATCATCCGTCGTGCCACCGACAACGGCGAGACCATCCGTGCCTTGACCGACCGCATGATCGACGCATTGCACGAAGATGCCGATGCATTGGGCATCGAGCGCCCCACCGCCGAGCCCCGCGCCACCGACCACGTGCCAGGCATGTTGTCCATCATCGCCAAGCTGCAACAGCGGGGACTGGCCTACCAGTCTGCCAATGGTGATGTCAATTACGCCGTGCGCAAATTCCAAGGCTATGGCAAGTTGTCTGGCAAATCCTTGGACGAATTGCACGCAGGCGAGCGCGTGGCTGTGCTCGATGGCAAAGAAGACCCGCTTGACTTTGTGTTGTGGAAAACCGCCAAAGCAGATGAGCCATCGGATGTGAAATGGGACAGCCCTCATGGCCCCGGTCGCCCTGGTTGGCACATCGAATGCTCTGCCATGGCCTGCGAATGGCTCGGTGAATCCTTTGACATCCACGGCGGTGGTGCAGACCTGCAGTTTCCCCACCATGAAAACGAAATTGCCCAAAGCGAGGGTGCGCACGGCGTGCCCATGGCGTCGGTCTGGATGCACAACGGCTTCATCAACGTGGACAACGTCAAGATGTCCAAAAGCCTGGGCAACTTTTTCACCATCCGCGATGTCTTGAAGGCCTATGAGCCCGAAGTCGTTCGCTTCTTTGTGGTGCGCAGTCACTACCGCAGCCCCTTGAACTTCAGCGATGTGCATTTGGACGATGCCCGTGCCTCCCTCAAGCGCCTCTACACCACCTTGCATGCGGTCAAACCAGACTCGATCACCATTGACTGGAACCAACCACACGCAGCCCGCTTCAAAGCGGCGATGGACGAAGACTTTGGCACACCTGAAGCGGTGGCGGTTTTGTTCGAACTGGCCGCAGACATCAACCGTCAGCCATCGGCTGCGCTCAGTGGCTTGCTCAAAGGCTTGGCCGGTCTGTTGGGCTTGCTGCAGCAGGACCCACAAACGTTTTTACAAGCCGGTGCTGCCCAGGTTGATGAAGTCAGTATCCAAGACCACATTCAAGCGCGTGCAGCAGCCAAGGCGGCCAAAAATTTCGCTGAAGCTGACCGCATTCGCAACGAATTGTTGGCGCGGGGCATCGTGCTCAAAGACTCGCCGCAAGGCACCCAGTGGGAGCGTGCCTGATGTCAGCGCGTCCACTGCCAGTCAAACGCATCAAGCCGGTTTATTGGGACGAGGCTTGCAAGCACTTGGCCAAAAAAGACCGGGTCATGCGCCGGCTGATCCCTCAGTTTGGCGATGTCTGCCTGGAGTCGCGGGGGGATGCTTTCATCACGCTGGCACGCAGCATCGTGGGGCAGCAAATCTCTGTCAAAGCTGCCCAATCGGTGTGGGAGCGGTTTGCCGCACTCACCAAAACCCTCACGCCAGCCGGTGTGCTCAAGCTCAAAGTCGATGACATGCGTGCAGCAGGTCTGTCGGCCCGCAAGGTGGAATACCTGGTGGATTTGGCGCTGCATTTCTCCAATGGCACGGTCCATACCCGCCAATGGGCCGAGATGGACGACGAGGCCATCATTGACGAGTTGGTGGCCATACGCGGCATCGGGCGCTGGACCGCAGAGATGTTTTTGATTTTCTATTTGCTTCGCCCCAATGTCTTGCCGTTGGACGATGTGGGTTTGATCAATGGCATCAGCCACAACTATTTTTCAGGCGAGGCAGTCAGCCGCAGTGATGCGCGAGAAGTGGCCTCGGCCTGGGCGCCTTATTGCAGTGTCGCAACTTGGTATATTTGGCGCTCGCTGGACCCACAGCCTGTTTCTTACTGAACCGGCCCAAGCCCTGCGATCAAGGAGACCCGATTGGCGAAGAAAACATTCCTCGACTTTGAGCAACCCATTGCCGAACTCGAAACCAAGATTGAAGAACTGCGCTACGTGCAAGTGGAATCCGCGGTGGACATCTCCGAAGAGATTGACCAGTTGTCCAAAAAAAGCTTGCAACTCACCAAAGACATCTACAGTGACCTGAGCCCTTGGCAAATCACCAAAATCGCTCGTCACCCCGAACGCCCCTACACCCTGGACTACATCGCTGACATCTTCACTGACTTTGTGGAGATGCACGGGGACCGCCACTTCGCCGATGACTTGAGCATCGTGGGTGGTCTGGCGCGTTTCAATGGCAATGCCTGCATGGTGATTGGCCAGCAAAAAGGGCGCGACACCAAAGAGCGCACCGCCCGCAATTTCGGCATGACCCGCCCAGAGGGTTACCGCAAAGCCCTGCGTCTGATGAAGACCGCCGAAAAATTCAAGCTGCCCGTGTTCACGTTTGTGGACACGCCCGGTGCTTTTCCTGGGATTGATGCCGAGGAGCGCAGCCAGTCAGAAGCCATTGGGCGCAACATTTTCGAAATGGCCCAACTCCAAGTACCGATCATCACCACCATCATTGGCGAGGGTGGTTCAGGCGGCGCCTTGGCCATCAGCGTGGCCGATCAATTGGTCATGCTGCAGTACGCGATTTACTCGGTCATCAGCCCAGAGGGCTGTGCCTCGATTTTGTGGAAAACCTCAGACCGCGCACCCGACGCGGCTGACGCTTTGGGCATCACCGCCCACCGTTTGAAGGCCCTGGGCTTGATCGACAAAATCGTCAACGAGCCTGTGGGCGGGGCACACCGAGACACCAAGCAAATGGCCGCACAACTCAAGCGCGGTTTGAATGATGCTTGGCGGCAAGTCAGCGACTTGAAAGACAAAGAGTTGCTTGACCGTCGGTATGAGCGGCTGCAAAGTTATGGCCGATTCATCGACACCAAAGCTGACAGCCGTTGATGCCATGCGACAGGTCGCGCTGCCGGCGGACCTGAGCCTCGACCATTTCCAGCCCCAGCAGCCCTTTGCGGTTGCTTTGAGCGGCGGCGCAGATTCCACCGCGTTGCTCTTGGCCTGCGCCCAACAATGGCCAGGGCAGGTCAGAGCCGTCCATATTCACCATGGTTTGCAAACGGCAGCCGACAGCTTTGCCCGCCATTGCGAACAACTCTGTGCCGGGCTGGCGGTGCCCTTGGTGGTGCATGCCGTCAACGCCAAACACGCGGCAGGCGAGAGCCCCGAAGACGCCGCCAGACAAGCCCGCTACGCGGCATTGGCCCAGGTACTGCAAAGCCATTGGGGCGGCCTTGTGCAAGACCTGGCGCTGGCGCAACATGCCGATGACCAAGTGGAAACGGTGTTGCTGGCTTTGTCCCGCGGGGCAGGCTTGCCGGGCATGTCTGCCATGCCTGAGCGTTCGGCGCGCCATGGCTTGGTGATCCACCGACCTTGGCTACACGTGCCGGGCAGTGCATTGCGGGCATGGTTGACTCAGCTGCAAGTGCCATGGGTGGAAGACCCCAGCAATGCGGACACCCATTTCACCCGCAACAAAATCCGGCATCAACTCTTGCCAGTGCTGCAACAGGCCTTTCCTGCGTTTCGACAAACTTTTGCCCGCAGCGCTCGCCACGCAGCCCAAGCCCAGACATTGCTGCGAGAGCTGGCCGAGCAAGACCTGCAGCAAGTCGGCCATCCACCTGTGATTGCCCAGTTGCAATCACTTTCGCAAGCCAGACAGGCCAATCTGCTGCGCCACTGGTTGACCCAGAGCGGTGTGCGCGTCAGCACCCGGCAATTAGACGCTTTGCAAGTGCAAATCCAAGCCTGCACCACCCGCGGTCACCAGATCGATATCAAAGTGGGGGAGGGCTTTGTGCGGCGCAGCGGTGCAGTGCTCGATTGGTACAATTTCTAGCTTTTCCAGACGCATACCTCTACAAGATGGCTCTCATCGTTCATAAATACGGCGGCACCTCCATGGGCTCGACCGAGCGCATCCAAAATGTGGCGAAACGGGTGGCCAAATGGGCCCGGGCCGGGCACCAAATGGTGGTCGTGCCCTCTGCCATGAGTGGCGAAACCAACCGCCTGCTGGGTTTGGCCAAAGAACTTAGCGGCAACGCCCACACCGACGCCCACCTGCGCGAACTCGACGCCCTGGCCGCCACGGGCGAACAAGCGTCATCCGCCTTGCTGGCCATTGCCATGCAAGCCGAAGGCATCCCTGCTGTCAGTTACTCGGGCTGGCAAGTGCCGATTCACACCAACAGCGCCTTCACCAAGGCCCGCATTGAATCGATCGACGACAAGCGCGTGCGTGCCGATTTGAGCGCGGGCAAAGTGGTGATCATCACCGGCTTTCAGGGCGTGGACCCACAAGGCCATGTGACCACCCTGGGCCGCGGTGGCTCAGACACCTCCGCGGTGGCTGTGGCCGCTGCCATGAAGGCGGCCGAATGCTTGATTTACACCGATGTCGACGGCGTCTACACCACCGACCCCCGCGTCGTGCCTGAGGCCAAACGGCTGCACACCGTCAGTTTTGAAGAGATGCTGGAAATGGCGTCGCTGGGCAGCAAGGTGTTGCAAATCCGCTCGGTGGAATTTGCCGGCAAATACAAAGTGCCCCTGCGCGTGCTGTCGAGCTTCACGCCCTGGGACATCGACATCAACGAGGAAGCCAAGTCTGGCACCTTGATCACTTTTGAGGAAGACGAACAAATGGAACAAGCCATCGTGTCTGGCATTGCCTTCACCCGCGACGAAGCCAAAATTTCCGTGATCGGTGTGCCCGACAAACCTGGCATTGCCCATCAAATTTTGGGTGCGGTGGCCGAGGCCAACATCGAAGTCGACATGATCATCCAAAACATCAGCAAGGGTGGCTTGACGGATTTCAGCTTCACGGTCAACCGCAACGACCATGCCCGCGCCATGGAACTGCTCAAAGCCAAGGTGTTGCCCGCCTTGGGTGCGCCCGAGGTGTTGGGCGACAACAAGATTTGCAAGGTGTCCATCGTGGGCATTGGCATGCGCAGCCATGTGGGCGTGGCCAGCAAGATGTTTGCTTGCCTGAGCGGAGAAGGCATCAATATCCAGATGATTTCCACCAGTGAAATCAAAACCTCGGTGGTGCTGGACGAGAAGTATTTGGAGCTGGCGGTTCGGGCATTGCACAAAGCCTTTGACTTAGAGCAGAATCAGGCATAATTTGCATCAGCTGGAAACGTGACCGAGTGGCCGAAGGTGCTCCCCTGCTAAGGGAGTATGGGGTGTAGAGCCTCATCGAGGGTTCGAATCCCTCCGTTTCCGCCAGC